>DATCUT010000139.1:0-17225 GCA_036561785.1 Rhodanobacter sp. | reverse complement strand
GCACCCAGTGCGGCGCTGCCGTTCGCGGCGGCGTCCTTGACGTCCTTCATCGTCACCACGCCATCGGCACCGCTCGGGCGCACGCGGGCGAGGTCGATCTTGAGCTTCTTCGCCAGCGCGCGCACCGCGGGCACGGCCTTCACGCCGCCGATGCTGGCGGCCTGCTCGACGTGCACGGTGTTGCCGCTGACCATCGCGCCGACCACGGTGCCTTCGTCTTCGCGTGCCGCCGCGGCTTCTTCGACTTCGCCGCCTTCGTCGGAGGCGACCACCTTGTGGCCGTCATTCGCGGCCGGGCTGCCCACGCTCTTCTTCGGACCGTGGTGATGGCCGGTGGATTCGGCCTCGGCGCGCTGCTTCGCGTTCGGGTCCGGCTCGAAATCGGCCAGCGCGGCGCCGGTCTCGATGATGTCGCCGGGCGCGCCGTGCAGCTTGACGACCTTGCCGGTATACGGCGAGGGCACGTCGACGACCGCCTTGGCGGTTTCCATCGAGCACAGCGGTGCATCGAGCTTGATGTTGTCGCCCACCTTCACGTGCCACTCGACGACGGTCGCGTCGGGCAGGCCTTCGCCGAGGTCGGGGAGGTAGAACGTCTTGATATCAGCCATGGGATCAGATCCGTGTTGTAGGGCGGGCACTGCCCGCCGGCTTTTGCTCAGGTCTCGCGCGGCCAGCTGCGGTAGTGCGGCGCGGGCGGTGCCCGCCCTACGCGGCATTCCAGCGCTGATTATGACGCCGCCAGCGTACGCTTCGCCGCGTCGACGACGCGCTCCACGCTCGGCAGGTATTTCATTTCCAGGCGGAACAGCGGGATGTGCGTGTCGAAACCGGTGACGCGCTCGACCGGGGCGAGCAGGTCGTACATGCATTCCTCGGCCAGGCGCGCGGCGATCTCGGCGCCGAAGCCGGCGGTCTTCGGCGCTTCGTGCACGATCACGCAGCGGCCGGTCTTCTGCACCGATTCGGCGATGGTGTCGAAGTCCAGCGGGGTCAGCGTGGCGACGTCGATCACTTCGGCGCTGATCCCCTGGCTCGCCAGTTCGTCGGCCGCTTCCAGCGCTTCTTTCACCTGCGCGCCCCAGCTCACCAGAGTCACGTCGGTGCCGTCGCGCAGCACGAAGCACACGTCCAGCGGCAGCGCCTCGCCATCGTCCGGCACCTCTTCCTTGTACTGGCGGTAGATGCGTTTGGGTTCGAAGAACATCACCGGATCGGGATCGCGGATCGCGGCCAGCAGCAGGCCGTAGGCGCGTGCCGGCGAGGACGGCATCACCACGCGCAGGCCGGGGATGTTGGTGAACAGGTGCTCGTTCGCCTCGGAGTGATGCTCCGGGGCGCGGATGCCGCCGCCCCACGGCGCGCGCCACACGGCCGGCACGGTGAGGCGGCCGCGGGTGCGGTTGCGCATGCGTGCGGCGTGGCAGGCGATCTGTTCCATCATCGGGTAGATGAAGCCTTCGAACTGCGCCTCGGCGACCGGCTTCATGCCCTGCACGGCGAGGCCGACGGTGACGCCGGCGATGGTGGTTTCGTCCAGCGGCGTGTCCAGCACGCGCAGTTCGCCGAATTTTTCCTGCAGACCCTGGGTGGCGCGGAACACGCCGCCGTTGACGCCAACGTCCTCGCCCAGCACCACGACGGAGTCGTCGTGCGCCATTTCGTAGGCAAGCGCCTGGGTGACCGCTTCGATGAGAGTGATTTGTGCCATGACTCAGTGGCCCTTGTTTTCAAGCGAGAGGACGTAGTCGCGCTGTTTTGCGAGATCGGCGGGGACTTCGGCGAAGATGTAGTCGAACATCGCCGTGACCGGCTGGGTCTTTGTCTCGAGGTAGGCGTTCACCTCGTTGTCCATCCAGTCGTCGCACTCGGCCTTCCAGGCCTCTTCCTTCGCGTCGTCCCACACGCCCTTGGCCACCAGCCAGTTGCGCAGGCGCTTCATCGGCTCTTTTTCCCAGCCGTCCTTCACTTCCTGCTCGCCGCGGTAGCGGCGCGCGTCGTCGGCGGTGGTGTGGTCGCCGAGGCGGTAGGTGACCGCCTCGATCACGCTGCCGCCCTGGCCGCTGCGGGCGCGTTCCAGCGCATCTTCCATCGCCTTGCGCACGGCGATGATGTCGTTGCCGTCCACCTGGATCGAGAACAGGCCGGCGGCGATGCCTTTCTGCGCCAGCGTCGGCGCACCGGACTGGATCTTGCGCGGCACCGAGATCGCCCACTGGTTGTTGACGATCACGCAGACCAGCGGCAGGTTCTGCGCGCCGGCGATGTTGATCGCGCCGTAGAAGTCGCCCTTGGACGAGCCGCCGTCGCCGATCGTGCACACCGCCACGCGCTTTTCGCCGCGGATCTTGAACGCCAGCGCCGAGCCGGCGGCGTGCAGGCACTGCGTGGCGATCGGCACCGACCAGGCGAAGTCGTGCCGTGCCGGTTCCTTCTGGTAGTCGTTGCCGCGCTCGTCGCCGCCCCAGTACATGTACACCTCGCGCGGCTGCACGCCGCGGTAGAGCTGCGCGCCGTATTCGCGGTAGCTCGGTGCGTACACGTCTTCGGGTTTCATCGCGCTGCCGATACCGACATGCGCCGCTTCGTGGCCGAGGCAGCTGGCGTAGGTGCCCAGCTTGCCGGTGCGCTGCAGCGCGATCGACTTGGCGTCGAACACGCGCGTGGACAGCATCAGCTTGTACAGCTCGACCATGTGGCCGAGGTCTTTGGCGAACTCGGGCAGATCATCTCGAACCTGCTTGCCCTCGGCATCGAGGTATTGCAGGTATTCGATTTCAAACTTGGCGGCGATGGTCACGACTCGCTCCGGGGGTGGGGAAGAGAGGGGAAAACCTGGCTGATGGTGTGTCCTCGAAGGATCCGCGGGCACACAAACGACCGAACAAGACCGCGCTTGATAACAGGCGGGCATGTTGCGCTGCAAGGTACGGCGCAGCATTCGTGGGCGTATGGGGAGTGGTTCCCGCGCCCTGTGCAAGAGCGCGAAGGCGCGCTGTGTGGCGCTTTCCCGTCGCCGCTGTCCGTCGTAGGAGCCCGCTTGCGGGCGATGCTCTTGCTCTGATGTCTGTGGGGATTCAAAAGCATCGCCCGCAAGCGGGCTCCTGCACGCAGGGCGGTCGGCAGGCTCGGCTGCTTCGTTGGGTTCCCGCTCCTCCACACGTACGCCCCGCTCCATGTCCCGGGTCAAGATTTGACCGGCACGCAGCCGTTACCATGAGGCTTTTCCGAAAACGCGACGGAACACCATGAGCGACAACCAGCGCGATATCGAAGCGGGCATCCAGACCGATCTCAACGGGCAGATGACGTATGGCGGCTATCTGCATCTGGACACGCTGCTGTCCGCGCAGCAGCCGTTGAGCCAGCCGCCGCATCACGACGAGATGCTGTTCATCGTGCAGCATCACGTGTCCGAGCTGTGGATGAAATTGCTGATCCACGAGCTGCAGGCGGCGGTGGCGCATCTGCAGGCGGACGACATCGACGCCTGCCTGAAGATCCTGGCGCGGGTGAAGCAGGTGCAGCGCCAGCTGTTCGAGCAGTGGGCGGTGCTGGAGACGCTGACGCCGTCGGAGTACCTGGAGTTCCGCGGCGTGCTGGGGCCGTCGTCGGGCTTCCAGTCGCTGCAGTACCGCCAGATCGAGTTCCTGCTCGGCAACAAGAATGCCGGCATGCTCAAGGTGTTCGCGCACGATCCGGCCGCGCAGGCCGAGCTGCGTGCGGTGCTGGAAGCGCCCAGCCTGTACGACGAATTCCTGCGCTACCTAGCGCGGCGCGGCCATGCGGTGCCGGCCGAGCTGCTGCAGCGCGACTGGACCCAGGCCTATCGGCGCAACGAGGCGCTGCTGCCGGTGCTCAAGCGCATCTACGAACAGCGCGCGGGGTTCTGGCCGGAGTACCACCTGTGCGAGCAGCTGGTGGACGTGGAGGAGAGCTTCCAGCTGTGGCGCTTCCGCCACATGAAGACGGTGGAGCGGATCATCGGCCATCGCCGCGGCACCGGCGGTTCGTCCGGGGTGAGCTTCCTGAAGAAGGCGCTCGACCTGGAATTCTTCCCGGAGCTGCTGGACGTGCGCACCGTGCTGGGCAGCTGAGCCGCCAGCGGCTCGTGCTGCAGCGCATTTGACGGGCGCGCAGCCTGCGGTTACATCTGGCCCTCGCAAGATTTTTCGATCAGCCGACGAAACAGGGGTCAGGCATGGGCAACACCACACTTTCCGGCGGCGCCACGCCGGTACCCGATTACCCGCAACTGCTCGGGCATCCGCGCCCGCTGTGGATGCTGTTCATGTCGGAGTTCTGGGAACGCTTTGCGTTCTACGGCATGCGCTGGGCGCTCACGCTGTACATCGTGGCGCAGTTCTACGACGGCAACGATGCCGGCCAGGCGGATGCCAGCCGCACCTACGGCGCCTACCTGGCACTGGTCTACGCCACTGCGGTGTTCGGCGGCTACGTGGCCGACAAGATCCTCGGCTACCAGCGCTCGATCCTGCTCGGTGCGGTGGTGATGTCGGCCGGCCTGTTCATGATCATGGTGCCGAACCACGCGGTCTTCATGTTCGGCCTGGCCACGATCATCGTGGGCAACGGCCTGTTCAAGCCGAACATTTCCTCGATGGTGGGCCAGCTCTACGCGCAGGGCGATTCGCGCCGCGACCGCGGCTTCACCCTGTTCTACATGGGCATCAACGCCGGTGCGCTGATCGCGCCGGTGCTGACCAGCATCCTCGCCAACAAGGTGTTCGGCACGCCCGGCCACCACAGCTACAACGTGGTGTTCGCCGCGTCCGGCGTGGGCATGCTGATCAGCCTGGTGTGGTTCTGGTTCGGCCGCCGCCAGCTCGGCCCGGTCGGTCGCCCGGCGCCGGATCAGGCCAGCCGCATGCGCGTGGTGTATGTCGCGCTGGGCGTGCTGGTGGCGATCCCGCTGGTCTACCTGCTGATGGACAAGGCCGGCGCGGTGGTGATCCAGTGGCTGCTGACACTGCTGTTCCTGGGCGTGGGCGTGATGCTGGTGGTCGAGGCGATCCGCACCGGCCGCGTGCAGATCCAGCGGGTGATCGCGATGCTGATCATCTTCGCCTTCAACGTGCTGTTCTGGATGTTCTTCGAGCAGGCCGGCAGTTCGTTCAACTTCCTGGCGCAGCACATCGTCGACCGTAACCTGGGCGGCTGGGAATTCCCGATCGGCTGGTTCCAGTCGGTCAATCCGGTGGCGATCGTGCTGTTGGCACCGCTGATCACCCTGGTCTGGGCGTGGTTGGACAAGCGCCGCATCGAGCCGTCGATCCCGCGCAAGTTCGGCCTCGGCCTGATCGGCAATGCGCTGGGTTTCGCGGTGCTGATGTATGCGCTGTCCAACCTGGTCGGCGACGACGGCATGATCCCGCTGTGGACGCTGGTGCTGTGCTACGTGCTGCAGACCGCCGGCGAGCTGTGCCTGTCGCCGATCGGCCTGTCGATGGTGACCAAGCTGGCCCCGGTGCGGCTGGTCGGCCTGGGCATGGGCGGCTGGTTCCTGTCCACCGCGATCGGCAACAACCTGGCCGGCCTGTTCGCCGGCCACGTCAGCGGCGAGACCGGCATGACCGTGGACTCGGCGCTGTCCGGCTACACCATGGGCTTCTGGATCCTGCTCGGCGGCGGCATCGTGCTGTTCCTGATCGCGCCGCTGATCAACAGGCTGATGCACGGGGTGCGTTGAGAGCCGGGATGACCAGCCGTCCGGCTGTTGGAAGCCGGGATCCGGGATTCGCTCAAGAGCGAAGCGCAACCCCGCTTTTACGAATCCCCCATCCCGAATCCCCCATCCCGCCCCATCATTGACGTGGTGCCGGCGCCCGGTTACATCTGGGCGCTTGCGGCTGCCTGACGCATGCCGACGAGAGGATTGCATGAGCCAGACCAGCGTCGCCGGCGACAGCGCATCGACGCCCGATTACCCGCAACTGCTCGGCCACCCGCGGCCGTTGTGGATGCTGTTCATGACCGAGTTCTGGGAGCGCTTCGCGTTCTACAGCGTGAGCTGGGCGCTGGCGCTGTACATCGTGGCGCACTTCTACAATGGCGATCCGTCCGGCCAGGCCTGGGCCAGCAGCATCTTCGGCGCCTATACCGCGCTGATCTACGCCTCCAGCATCTTCGGCGGCTACGTGGCGGACAAGGTCATCGGCTACCAGCGTTCGATCCTGCTCGGTGCGCTGGTGATGGCGCTGGGCCTGTTCGCGGTGATGCTGCCCAGCCGCGGGATCTTCCTGGCCGGCCTGGCGATGGTGATCGTCGGCAACGGCCTGTTCAAACCGAACATCTCCACCATGGTCGGGCAGCTGTACGGACGCGACGACCCGCGCCGCGATCGCGGCTTCACGCTGTTCTACATGGGCATCAACGGCGGTGCGTTGCTGGCGCCGCTGCTGACCGGCTGGCTGGCCAGCCATTTCACCGACACGCCGATGCAGCAGAACTACCGGATCGTGTTCGGTGCCGCCGGCGTCGGCATGCTGCTCAGCCTGCTGTGGTTCTGGTTCGGGCGCCGCGGCCTGCAGGGCGTGGGCCGTCCCGCGCCGGAAGCCGCCAGCCGGATGCGCGTGGTATGGGTGCTGCTGGGCGTGGTGGCGGCGGTGCCGCTGGTGTACCTGCTGCTGGCGTTCGTCACCACGGGATTGTCGTGGGTGCTGGGCGTGCTGTTCGCCGGCGTGGCGGCGATGCTGCTGGTCGAGGCGCTGAAGCACGGTCGGGTGCAGGTGGATCGCGTCGTGGCGATGCTGGTGATCTTCGCCTTCAACATCCTGTTCTGGATGTTCTACTTCCAGCTGGGCACGTCGTTCAATTTCCTCGCGGCGAACCTGGTCGACCGCGAGATGTTCGGCGGCTGGGTGTTCCCGGTGGGCTGGTTCCAGTCGGTGAGTCCGCTGGCGATCCTGCTGCTGGCGCCGCTCGTCACCGTGATCTGGGGTCTGCTGGCGGCACGCCGCCGCGAGCCGTCGATCCCGCGCAAGTTCGGCCTGGGGCTGGTCTTCAACGGCCTCGGCTTCGCGGTGCTGATGTATGCCTTGTCGCATCTGCTCGACGGCCACGGGCTGATCCCGTTCTGGCCGCTGGTGCTGTGTTACGTGCTGCAGACCGTGGGCGAGCTGTGCCTGTCGCCGATCGGCCTGTCGATGGTGACCAAGCTGGCGCCGCCGCGGCTGGTTGGCCTGGCGATGGGCGGCTGGTTCCTCTCACTGGCGGTGGGCGGCAACCTGTCCGGACTGCTGGCCGGGCGCATCAGCGGGGAAAGCGGCATGACCGCCGCCTCGGCGCTGGACGGCTTCACCTTCAGCTTCTGGCTGCTGGCCGGCGCCGGCGTGCTGCTGCTGGCGGTGTCGCCGCTGATCAACAAGTTGATGCACGGGGTGCGTTGAGGGCGGGGAATCGGGAATAGGGAATCGGGAGTGGGAAGAGCGGTGGTGTTGCCTGCGCTGGTTTCGACGATTCCCGATTCCCGATTCTCGTCAAGAAAGCAGCTTGTCCAGGATGCGCGTGAGCCACACCCGCTCTTCCGCATTGAGCTTCGCCAGCACCTCGCGCTCGCGCGCCCGGGCCATCGGCGCGACTTCGTCGTGGATCGCCCAGCCGGCGTCGCTGAGGTTGAGCACCGAGCGGCGCTTGTCGTTGTCGTGGACCGCGCGGTCGACCCGGCCGGCCTCGACCAGCCGCGCCAGCGCCCGGCTCACCGCCACCTTGTCCATCGCGGTGCGCTCGGCCACCTCGCGCGCGGACAGGCCGGCGTAGCGCGCCAGTACGGCCATCACCCGCCATTCGGTCATCGAGATGTCGTGGCGGCTCTGGTAGTCGTCGGCGATGGCCTGGCTGATCGTGTTGGACAGGATCGACAGCCGGTACGGCAGGAAATGCTCCAGCTGCAGCGGGGCGTGCTCGGCAGTGGCGGGGGCTGGGTGGCGCTTGGCGGGCATTGCGGCGGTGATCCTTGCAAATGGTTTCATATGAAACTATAACGTGGGATTACCGCCGATGGTGGCACGCTCACGTGCTGCCATCGTGCACCGACCCACAGGAGAGCGCCATGAACGCCCAGCCGAACCTTGGCATGCAGGTCACCACGTTCGAAAACCCGATGGGCATCGACGGCTTCGAATTCGTCGAGTTCGCCGCCCCGGCCGGCCGCGCCGATGAATTGCACGACCTGTTCAAGCGCATGGGCTTCAGCGCCGTACTCAGGCACAAGACGCGGCCGATCACCGTGTATCGGCAAAACGGCGTGAACTTCCTGCTCAACGAGGACCCGGATTCGTTCGCCGCCGACTTCGCCGCGAAACACGGCCCGAGCGCCTGCGGCTTCGCGATCCGCTTCAGGAAGCCGGCCGCCGAGGTGCTTGCCACGGTGCTCGGCAATGGCGGCGAAGCGATGACCGACAAGGCCGCCAGCAAGGCAGTCGACGCACCGGTGATCAAGGGCATCGGCGACTGCATGCTGTACCTGGTCGACCGCTATGGCAGCGCCGGCAGCATCTACGACGCCGATTACGAGGCCATCCCGGGCGCCGGGCAGAACCCGGCCGGTTTCGGTCTGACCTTCATCGACCACCTGACCCACAACCTGTACTTCGGCAACATGCAGAAGTGGTCGGACTACTACGAGAAGCTGTTCAACTTCCGCGAAATCCGCTACTTCGACATCAAGGGCGCCAAGACCGGCCTGGTGTCCAAGGCGATGACTGCGCCGGATGGCATCGTGCGCATTCCGCTGAACGAGTCGAACGACCCGAAGAGCCAGATCAACGAATACCTCGACGCGTATCACGGCGAAGGCATCCAGCACATCGCCTGCTTCACCGACGACATCTACACCACGGTCGAGAAGATGCGCGACGCCGGCGTGGAGTTCCTTGATACGCCGGACGCGTATTTCGAGGTGATCGACGTGCGCATACCGAACCACGGCGAGGACGTGGCGCGGCTGGCGAAGAACAAGATCCTGATCGACGCCGACCCGGAGACCAAGCAGCGCAAGCTGCTGCAGATCTTCACGCAGAACGCGATCGGCCCGATCTTCTTCGAGATCATCCAGCGCAAGGGCAACGAAGGCTTCGGCGAGGGCAACTTCCAGGCGCTGTTCGAGTCGATCGAGCGCGACCAGATGAAGCGCGGGTTCCTGTAAGTTCGGGGTTCTGCGCAACCCTTCGACTTCGCCTGTTCCGAGCTTGCCGAAGGGCCCAGGGTGAACGTTTGAGGGGTTTCCTCACCGTTCGCCCTGAGCGTAGGCCTGAAGGGCCGAAGTCAAAGGGCAGTCGAGCGAGTCATCCGGCAAGGAAGCCAAAAAATTGGAATTCACCCTATACATTCTCGAATGCGCCGACGGGTCGTTTTGCATCGGCCATACCGACGACCTCGGCAAACGGCTTGCGCAGCACGATGAAGGCAAGGGTTGCGTCTACACCTCGACCCGGCGGCCGTTGAAGTTGCTTCACACGGAAGGTTTCGAAACGCGTTACGAAAGCTTTGACCATGGAGCGCAAGCTGAAAGGTTGGAGCAGGGCAAAGAAACTGGCGTACATGGCAGGCGACTGGAAAGCTGTCGGTGATCTGGCCAAAGGGAAACATCGGTATCAGCGTTTGTTGTGAGGAGCTTCGACTCCGCTTGCTGCGCAAGCTACGCTCAGCGCGAACGGTGTGAGTGCGCCGCTTCTCCGCCGTTCTCCCTGAGCGTAGGCCCAAAGGGCCGAAGTCGAAGGGCCGGAGTCGAAAGGCAAGTCAGCCTCGAACAGGAAATTCGGAGTATCCGCAGTGAACGTGTCATCACACTATCAATCCGGCTTCGGCAACGAGTTCGCCAGCGAGGCCATTCCTGGCACCTTGCCGCAAGGGCAGAACTCGCCGCAGCGGGTGGCGCACGGACTGTACGCGGAGCAGTTGTCGGGCACCGCGTTCACCGCGCCTCGCCACAGCAACCGGCGCAGCTGGCTGTACCGGATCCGCCCGGCAGCGGTGCACCAGCCGTTCCAGCCACTGGCGCACGCCACGTTCCACAACCGTTTCGACGAAGCCCCGGCCACGCCGAACCAGCTGCGCTGGGACCCGCTGCCGCTGCCGTCCGCGCCAACCGACTTCGTCGACGGCCTGGTTACCCTGGCCGGCAACGGTGGGCCGGCCGAACAGGCGGGCGTCGGCATTCACCTGTACGTGGCTAACCGCTCGATGCAGGGGCGGTTCTTCTACGACGCCGACGGCGAACTGCTGATCGTGCCGCAGCAGGGCCGGCTGCGGCTGGCCACCGAGCTGGGCGTGATCGACGTCGAGCCGCAGGAGATCGCGGTGATCCCGCGCGGCGTGCGCTTCCGCGTCGACCTGCCCGATGACATCGCCCGCGGTTACGTCTGCGAGAACTTCGGCGCGCTGCTGCGCCTGCCGGATCTCGGTCCGATCGGTTCGAACTGCCTGGCCAACGCGCGCGACTTCCTGACTCCCGTGGCGGCGTACGAGGACGTCGAAGGCGCGTTCGAGCTGGTCGCGAAGTTCCAGGGCGCGCTGTGGTCGGCGAAGATCGACCACTCGCCGCTGGACGTGGTCGGCTGGCATGGCAACTACGCGCCGTACAAGTACGACCTGCGCTGCTTCAGCACGATCGGCTCGATCAGCGTCGACCATCCCGACCCGTCGATCTTCACCGTGCTGACCTCGCCCAGCGACACCGTCGGCACGGCGAACGTGGATTTCGCGATCTTCCCGCCGCGCTGGCTGGTGGCGCAGCACACGTTCCGGCCGCCGTGGTTCCATCGCAACGTGGCCAGCGAATTCATGGGCCTGATTGCCGGCGTGTACGACGCCAAGGCCGAGGGCTTCGTGCCCGGCGGCGCGAGCCTGCACAATTGCATGAGCGGGCACGGCCCGGATGCGGCCACGTTCGAGAAGGCGTCGAACGCCGACCTGGCGAAGCCGGACGTGATCGGCGGCACCATGGCCTTCATGTTCGAGACGCGCAAGGTGATCCGTCCTACGCAGCAGGCGCTGGACGCGCCGCAACTGCAGCACGACTACTACCGATGCTGGCAGGATGTCCGCAAGCACTTCGCGCCGTGACGGCAATCCATCCAGGCATCAGACACAAGGCAGCACGATGAAACTCGGATCTCTCAAGGAAGGCGGCCGCGACGGCACGCTGGTCGTGGTCAGCCGCGATCTCTCCCGTGCGGTGAAGGCGGCCGGCATTGCGCCGACGCTGCAGGCGGCACTGGACGACTGGTCGAATACGGCGCCGCGGCTCAACGCGCTGTCCGATGAATTGAACGCCGGCAATGCCGCAGGCGCCTTTGCGCTGGACGTCCATGCGCTGGCCTCGCCCTTGCCGCGCGCCTACGAGTTCGTCGACGGCTCGGCCTACCTGCCGCACGTCGAGCGCGTGCGCCGCGCCCGCGGCGCCGAGGTGCCGAAGTCGTTCTACACCGACCCGTTGATGTACCAGGCGACCAGCGCCGGTTTCCTCGGGCCGCGCGATCCGGTCGTGGTACCCAGCGAGGATTACGGCATCGACCTGGAAGCCGAGGTGGTCGTGGTCACCGACGACGTGCCGATGGCGGCGACGCCGGCGCAGGC
The DNA here is from genome assembly GCA_036561785.1 of Rhodanobacter sp. Lineage (GTDB taxonomy): Bacteria > Pseudomonadota > Gammaproteobacteria > Xanthomonadales > Rhodanobacteraceae > Rhodanobacter. Next base: position 5,627 of record DATCUT010000139.1, on the reverse strand, counting down.
GTCCGAACACATCCAACTGGTCGGCCTGGTCAACGACGTCAGCCTGCGCGGGCTGATTCCGGGCGAGCTGGCCAAGGGCTTCGGCTTCCTGCAGTCCAAGCCGCGCTCGGCGCTGTCGCCGGTGCTGGTGACGCCGGACGAACTGGGTGACGCCTGGCAGGGCGACAAGCTGCACCTGCCGATGCGCACCTGGTTGAACGACGCCTGGTTCGGCGAGGCCGAGTGCGGCGTCGACATGCAGTTCAGTTTCGCCGAGCTGGTTGCCCACGTGGCGAAGACCCGCCCGCTGACCGCCGGCACCATCGTCGGCTCCGGCACCATCGCGAACGAGGATACCGGCAAGGGCGCCTCCTGCCTGGCCGAGCAGCGTACGGTGGAAACCCTGCGCGACGGCCATCCCACCACGCCGTTCCTGAAGTTCGGCGACCACCTGAAAATCGACGTCACCGACGCGGCCGGCGCCTCGATCTTCGGCTCGATCGAGCAGCGGATCGAGCCATACAGCCTCTGAAACGCGTCGGGCTCCTGCGGGAGCCGCGGCTGCGGCGGGTCGCCGCAACCGCTGCGCGACTTGATCCGGATCAATGCGGGCAGGCGGGGGCATCGACAGACTTGCTGCCATGGCCATTCCCATCACACCTCCCGAGTTCGACCCGGCGCTGATCGCCCGCTACGACGTGGCCGGGCCGCGCTACACCAGTTACCCGACGGCGCCGCAGTTCAAGGCCGAGTTCGACGAGGCGGCGTTGCGCGAGGTGATCCGCGCCTCCAACGAGGAGCCGATCCCGCGGCCGCTGTCGCTGTACGTGCACGTACCGTTCTGCATGAGCCCGTGCTTCTACTGCGGCTGCAACCGGGTGATCACCCGCGACGTGACCCAGGCCGACCGCTACCTGGAACGGCTGTACCGCGAGATCGAATTGATCGCGCCACTGTTCGACCGCGACCGGCCGGTGCGCCAGCTGCACTTTGGCGGCGGCACGCCGAACTTCCTCGATACCGCGCACATGGGCGAGCTGCTCGAATCGCTGGCGCGCCATTTCAGCTTCAGCCACGCGACGGACCGCGAATACGGCATCGAGATCGACCCGCGCTTCGCCGACGGCGCCTACGTGCGCAACCTGGGCGAGCTGGGCTTCAACCGGATCTCGGTGGGTATCCAGGATTTCGATCCGGTGGTGCAGAAGGCGGTGAACCGGATCCAGAGCTTCGAGCAGACCCGCGAGGTGATCGAGGCGGCGCGGGCCGCGTCGTTCCGTTCGGCCAGCGTCGACTTGATCTACGGCCTGCCGTTGCAAAGTGTGGACGGCTTCAGCCGCACGCTGGACCAGGTGGTGGCGCTGAACCCGGATCGCGTGGCGGTGTACGGCTACGCGCACCTGCCGGAGATGTTCAAGGCGCAGCGGCAGATCGAGGCCGCCGACCTGCCCGACGCGGCCACCCGGCTGGCGCTGTTCGGCCGCGCGCTGGAGCACCTGTCGGCGGCCGGTTACGTCTACATCGGCATGGACCACTTCGCCAAGGCCAGCGACGAGCTGGTGCTGGCGCAACGCGCCGGCACGCTGCAGCGCAACTTCCAGGGTTACTCGACGCATGGCGACTGCGACATCGTCGGCCTCGGCGTCAGCGCGATCGGCCGCATCGGCGACAGCTACAGCCAGAACGCGCGCGACCTGGTCGGCTACTACGCGGCGCTGGACGCCGGCCGCCTGCCGCTGATGCGCGGCCTGCAGCTGGACGAGGACGACCTGATCCGGCGCGAACTGATCAACGAACTGATGTGCCATGGCACGCTGGACAAGCAGGCATTCGGCGCGCGCCACCGGCTGCTGTTCGACGAATACTTCGTGCGCGAGCGGCAGCGCCTGGTGCCGCTGCTGGACGACGGGCTGGTGCTGGAAAGCCCGCGCGAGATCCGGGTGACCTCGCGGGGGCGGTTGCTGTTGCGTATCATCGCCATGTGCTTCGACGCCTACCTGGACGACGCGGCACAGGCCCCACGCTACTCTCGCGTGATCTGATCCACGCAGCCCCGACCCGGCAGCCCATCACCATCATGCCATCCAAGCCCATGGCAGGTCGTCTGCCCGAGCCGCCCAGCCCGATTGCCGACGACGGCGACGAGAGCCGTTTCTGCGGCACCTGCGCGTTCTCCAGCGCCTGCATCGCGGCCGGCTACGACAAGCCGGAGCTGGCCGAGCTGCAGTGCCTGGTCGAGCACGTCGGTCCGTTCCGCGCCGGTGAGCACATCTTCCGCACCGGCGATCCGTTCCGCGCGATCTTCGCCGTGCGCGCGGGCACCGTGAAGACCCGCATGGTCGACAAGGAAGGCCGCGAGCAGGTGCTGGGCTTCTACCTGCCCGGCGAGGTGATCGGCCTCAACGCGATCTACCCCGAGCATTTCCCCTGCGACGCGGTGGCGCTGGACACCGCCTACTTCTGCCGCTTCTCGTTCCCCGCGATGAGCGCGCTGGCTTCGCGCATCCCCGCCGTGCAGCAGCACCTGTTCCGCATGCTGAGCAAGGAGCTGGGCACCGCCAGTTTGCTGGCCGGCGATCACAGCGCCGACGAGCGCGTCGCCGCGTTCCTGCTGGACCTGGCCAGCCGCTACGCCGTGCGCGGCTTCTCCGCCACGCGCTTCCACCTCAGCATGTCGCGCGGCGACATCGCGAACTACCTGCGCCTGGCCGCGGAAACCGTCAGCCGCGTGCTCAGCCGCTTCCGCAGCCAGAAACTGATCGAGATCGAAGGGCGCGAACTGGAACTGCTGAACCCGAAGAAGCTGCGCGAGATCGGGCAGGCGCTGCTGCCGGAGTGAGGTTGCCACGGATCCGCGCCATCGGACGACCCGCATGGCGGGTCGTCCGGGCGGATCGTGACTGCCTTATTTGCCGGAAGGCCGGTAGCTCAACCCCGCGTTGTAGCTGTCGACGTGCGACGGGCTTTCCTGGGTGGCATCGCGCAGCGTTTTGCGCAGCGCATCCGCACCTGGCTTGCCGTAGGCGTTCTCGAGCATCTTCCACAGCGTCGGGTCGATATCCTTGCCCAGATCGGCCCAGCTTTTGGCGGGGCTCACCAGCAGGAAATCCGGTGCGCCATCGCCACCGTCGACGACCTCGTTCAACATCGAGTAGCCCGTCCATTTGGTCTTTTCCGCGGCGGCGTAGATCTTCTTGGCCGCATCCTTGAAGGCCTGGCGCTGGCCTGGTTTCAGCTTGAAGTAGGTGACCTCGATCAGGGCGGGCGTGCCGAGCGTGGCTGTCTGCAGGTGGCTGAGTTCGGGATCGCCCTGCATGAAGACACTGGTCTCACTCTTGAGGTGGGGATTCACCTGCGCCCTGAACGTGGCATCGCAGGCCTTGCCGGCGTCGTGCATGGCGTCGAAGCCGGCCCAGGTCATCGGCTCGGTGACGTAGGAATAGCTGTAGACGTCGCCGGTTTCGTGCACCCAACTCGTCCACGCGTACTTGAAGCCGTGCTGGGCCAGGCACTGGTTGTAGCTCTTGATGCCGGCCTCGTAGGCTTGCTGGTCGGCCGGGGCCACGGTGTCGGTGTAATCGCGGACGATGTTCGCCTGGTCCTTCGCCGCCGCCTGGACGCTGCCCAGGCACAACACGGCGACTGCCGGTAGCAGCCACACACTCATGCGTTTCATGATGGTTCCCCTCGGGGCGGTTGCCCCAACGATGGTGGGTCATGCATGTCCCCCGGTGCTTCGTGACCCGGCAAAGCCTGGCGAGCATACGCCTACGAAGCGGGTTGCGAATCTGCCGACACGGGCGCCCGATTCGCATGGCGACAGCGCACGGGTGGCCCGTTTGATGCAGGTCATGGCTGCCGCCGGCGATGGTGTGGCAGCATGGCGAATCACTCTCATTCCGGCTGCTGACGTCATGTCCGAACCGCAATCCGTCGGGCCCACGCCTTCGACTTTCGCCGAGCTTCCCCGTCTGCTCGCCGCCGCGCCGCATCGACCGCTGTTCCTGGCCGGTGCCGTCGCGGTGCTGCTCAGCATGGCGTGGTGGGCGGTGGAACTGACCTGGATGCGCTTCGGCCTGGCCGGCTGGCCGCAGCCGTCGATCCCGCCGGGCTGGGCGCACGCGATGCTGATCCAGTACGGCCTGTTTCCGCTGTTCATGTTCGGCTTTCTGCTGACCGTGTTCCCGCGCTGGCTGGGCCGGCCGGATCTGCCATGGACGCGCTACGTGCCGGTGGCCGGCTGCGTGTTCGGCGGCTACGTGCTGGCGAACGTGGGCCTGCTCGACCTGGCGTGGCTGCTGAAGCTCGGCATCGCCGTGATGCTGGCCGGCTACCTGATCGGCGTGTGGACACTGGCGACGGTGCTGCGCGCCTCGACCGCGGAGCGCAAGGGCCACGCCCGTTCCTGTCTGGCGGCGTTGACCCTGGGCAGCCTGGGGCTGGCAGTGTTCCTGGCCTATCTGTTCGGTGCGCCGGCGGACTGCGCGCTGCTGGCGATCAAGCTGGGCACGTACGGTCTGCTGCTGCCGATCTATTTCACGGTGATGCACCGCATGCTGCCGTTCTTCAGCGGCAACGTGGTGGCGGGCTACAAGGTGGTTCGTCCGGACTGGAGCCTGCCGGTGGTGTGGGTGTTGCTGCTGGCGCACCTGCTGCTGGAATGGCGCAGTGCGCTGGGCTGGTTGTGGCTGGCGGACGTGCCGCTGGCGCTGGTGTTTGCCTGGCATGCGTTGACCTGGCAACCGTGGAAGGCGATGCGGCCGGGTCTGCTGGCGGTGCTGCACCTGGCGTTCGCGTGGCTGCCGGTGGCGTTTGTGCTGTACGCGGTGCAGGACGTGGTGTACGCGGCCAGCGGGCATCTCATCCTTGGCCGTGCGCCGCTGCATGCGCTGGGGATCGGCTTTTTCGGCTCGATGCTGGTGGCGATGGTGACCCGGGTGACCCAGGGCCATTCCGGCCGGCCATTGCAGATGGGCGCGGTGGCCTGGTTGTGCTTCGGGCTGCTGCAGGTGGTGGCGCTGCTGCGTATCCGCGCCGAACTGGGCGGCGACGTCTACCTGTGGCTGGTGATCGCCGCCTACGGCTGGCTGCTGGCGTTCCTGCCGTGGGTGCTGCGCTCGGCGTGGATCTACCTGACTCCGCGGGCGGACGGCAAACCTGGCTGAGCAGCCGGTGGCGCAAGAGTCTGTGGCAGGGTGACGCAGAGGGCCGCCAACGCGGTTCAAATTGACTCAGATCAGTAGGACGACCGGGCGATCTCCTAGGCTAGGATGCGCAAGAACTCACGGAGATCGCCCATGTCACGTTCATCGCTCCTCGCCGTCACTGCCGCTGCGTTGCTGACGCTGGCGGCTTGCTCCGGCAAGCCGCAGGCCACGACGGATGCCGCCCCGACTGCCAACGCCCCGGCCGAGCACATCCGCGGCGACTTCGGCCCGCCGCAAGGCGAGCCGATCCACGCGGTGCTGACCAGCCCGCCGCACGTGCCGCCACCGGTCAACCGCAATTACCCGGCGAAGGTGATCGTCGAGCTGGAAGTGATCGAGAAGGAGATGCCGATCTCCGAAGGCGTCAGCTACACGTTCTGGACCTTCGGCGGCACCGTACCGGGCAGCTTCATCCGGGTGCGCCAGGGCGACACGGTGGAG
>DATCUT010000138.1:0-10008 GCA_036561785.1 Rhodanobacter sp. | reverse complement strand
CGGTGTCGCGCGCGGTGTCGCGCGCCGGCGCCACGGTGGTGGTCACCGGCAAGCGCAAGCGCCAACTGGAGCAGTTGTACGACGCGATGCTGGCCGAAGGCCTGTCCGAGCCGGTGATCCACCCGCTGGACATGGAGGTGGCCACGCCGCGCGAATACGCCGCGCTGGCCGAAGGGCTGGAGCGCGACTTCGGCCGGCTCGACGGCGTCGTGCACGCGGCCGTCAGTTTCGGCGGATTGACGCCGATCAGCATGCACAAGCCGGATGCCTGGCTGCGTGCGATGCACGTCAACGTGAACGTGCCATTCGCACTGACCCAGGCCTGCCTGCCACTGCTGACCCAGGCCAGCGACAGCGCGGTGGTGTTCGTGCTGGACGACCCGGAACTGCTGCAGCGTGCGCACTGGGGCGCTTACGGCGCGTCGAAGGCGGCGCTGGAGCGCTTCGTGGCGATCCTGCACGAGGAAACCGATAGCAGCCCGCTGCGCACCCATGCGATGCTGCCCGGGCCGATGCGCACGGCGCTGCGGCAATTGGCGTATTTCGGCGAAGATATCCTGCAGCGGCCATTGCCGGATGCGGCGGCTGCGGCGGCGATCTACCTGCTCAGCGCGCAGGGTGCGCCAGCGCGTGGCGCGATACTGGATTTGCGGGTCGACTGAACGGTTGCCCGGTGGCGCCGGCGTGGCGTCCGCCCAACGAAAATGGAGTTGAGATGGAATCGCAGATGACCACATTGTCGGCGGGCATCCTGCTGTTCCTGATCATGGATCCGCTGGGCAATATCCCGCTGTTCCTGAGCCTGCTGAAGGATGTGCCGCCGAAGCGGCGGCGTCGCGTCATGGTGCGCGAGCTGCTGATCGCGCTGGGCGTGCTGCTGGCATTCCTGTTCGGCGGCCAGTACATCCTCAAGCTGCTGCAGCTGAAGCAGGAATCGATCAGCATCGCCGGCGGCATCGTGCTGTTCCTGATCGGCATCCGCATGGTGTTTCCGCCGGCCGACGGCAGCGGCATCTTCGGCAAGTCCGGCGGCGGCGAACCGTTCATCGTGCCGATGGCGATACCCGGCGTGGCCGGCCCTTCGGCGATGGCCGCGCTGCTGCTGCTGACCAACACCCAGCCCGGCCGCACCGCCGACTGGACGATCGCGCTGCTGCTGGCGTGGCTGGCCAGCTCGCTGATCCTGCTCAGCGCCACCTACCTGTTCCGCTGGCTGGGCGAAAGCGTGCTGACCGCACTGGAGCGCGTGATGGGCATGCTGCTGATCGCACTGTCGGTGCAGATGTTCATGGCCGGCGTGGCGTCGTTCCTGCACATGAGTGTTTGAAACGATGATGTTGCCATCATGTCGCAGGCGTCGCTTCGGGTGATCGTGCAGCTGTCATAATCGGCCGCCAGGATGGGGGAAATCCGAGGACGCAGACATGCTGAGTATCGAACAGTCCCTTGTCGAGCGATTGCCATGGCTGGCGCAGTACCCACGCCTTCGCCGGCCGATGGCGGGCATGCTCGGGCGCCTGGCCGACGAAGACGGGTTCAACCGCGTGCTGGATCGGGTCGGGACCGCCGAGGGGTTCGATTTCGTCGACCGCGTGCTGGACGTGCTCGGCACCAGCCATCACGTCAATCCGGGCGATCTCGAGAACATTCCCGTCGATGGCCCGCTGCTGGTGGTGGCCAACCACCCGCTGGGCATGCAGGACGCACTGGCGGTGCTGCAGGTGATCGGCTCGGTGCGCCGCGACGTGCGCATCCTGGGCAACGACTGGCTGGCCACGGTGCCGCCACTGGGCAAGCTGCTGCTGCCGGTGGACGTGTTTGGCAAGGGCGCCGCCTCGCGCCTGCGCGGGATCTATCGCGCACTGCAGAATGGCGAGGCGCTGATCGTGTTTCCTGCCGGCGAGGTCTCGCGCGTGCGCCCCGGTGGTGTGCGCGACGGCCGCTGGTCGGACGGTTTCGCACGGCTGTCGTTGCGCAGCAAGGCACCGGTGCTGCCGGTGCATGTCTCGGCGCGCAATTCGGCGATGTTCTACGGCCTGTCGATGCTGGCCAGGCCGCTGAGCACGGCGATGCTGCCGCGCGAAGCGGTGGCGCCGGGCAAGCGGCGGATCGGCTTCAGCATCGGCGCGCTGGTCAGTGCCGAGGAGCTTGCTCAGCGCAGCGGCGGTTCGCCGGCACAGGCGGCGAAGCTGATGCGCCGGCACGTCTACCGGGTCGGCCAGCATCGCGGCCTGGTCTTTGGCGGACAGGCGCCGCTGGCGTTGCCCGAGCCGGTCGAACAGGTCGCTGCGGAACTGGCGCGCTGCGAGAAACTGGCCGATCTCGGCGACGGCAAGCAGGCCTGGCTGTTCAAGGGCGCGCCCGACAGCGCGGTGATGCGCGAGATCGGCCGGTTGCGCGAACTGACCTTCCGCAAGGTCGGCGAGGGTACCGGCGCGCGACGCGACCTGGATGCCTACGACCAGCATTACGAGCACCTGGTGCTATGGGACCCGCAGGCATTGCGCATCGTCGGCGCCTACCGTTTCGGCCACGGCGGCCGGCTGATTGCCGAGCGCGGCATGGCCAGCCTGTATACCTCAAGCCTGTTCAACTACTCGCCGGCGCTGGAGTCGCGGCTGGCGCAAGGGCTGGAGCTGGGGCGCAGTTTCATTGCGCCGGCCTACTGGCGTTCGCGCGCGCTGGACCAGCTGTGGCAGGGCATCGGCCTGTATCTGCAACGGCATCCGGAACTGCGTTACCTGTTCGGCCCGGTCAGCATGTCGGTGAGCCTGCCGCGCGAGGCGCGCGAGTGGATCGCGGCGGCGCACCAGCATTATTTCGGTACGCCGGGGCTGGCCACCGCACGCCAGCCTTTCGTGGTCTCGCCCGAAGTGGTGCGGGGCGTGCGCGTGGCGCTGGAGGGGTTGGACGCCGCCGCCGGCCTGGGCAAGCTGAAACATCACCTGGATGCGTTGGGCGTCAGCATGCCGGTGCTGTATCGCCAATATGTCGACCTGGTCGAGCCCGCCGGGGTGCAGTTCCTCGACTTTGGCGAGGATCCGGATTTTTCCGGTTGCGTGGACGGCCTGGTGATGTTGGACCTGGCCAACCTGAAACCGGCGAAGCGTGCGCGCTATCTCGGCAAGCGCGACTGATCGGGTATAGGCAACGTGCCGGATGTGATGCAACATGATGGCGATGGAGGTCGCGGGGGCTGCCTCCATCTATCTGATTTCAAACGTTTCGTGTTGTGGTCGTGGGGGAGTGGGTGACCGCAACTGACGTGTAAATGTTATAAAATTGTCATACAATGCCGTTAAAATCGCTTAACAATCGCCGCAGGCGGGAAGGTCCGGCGAGCTGAGGTTTTGCGGTTCCATGCTCCGTGGAGTCGCGGCAATACCACAACTGGGGTCACGCATTGCGTCGATGTTTCGCCTGGCATGTGCCGGGCGAGGTCGGGCTTTTTGGCCCCCAATCAAGAGTTTTTTTCGTTGCGAGCCTGAGGGTCGATCAAGAATGAACAGCCGAATTCGCGCCAAACTCCTGCCGTTTGCCATTGCCTCGTTGCTGGCGGCGTCGGTGCCTGCCATCGCGCAGGACACCTCCTCCTCGATCAGCGGCCGCGTGCTTGACGCGAACGGCCAGCCGGTCGCCGGCGCCACCGTGCAGATCGTGCATGAGCCGTCGGGCACCACCAAGATCACCACCACCGATACCAACGGCCGCTATGCCGCACAGGGCTTGCGCGTGGGTGGCCCCTTCGACGTCACGGTGTCCAAGGCCGGTCTGGCGCAGGCCGAGCAGGGGCAGGTATACCTTCAGTTGGCTCAGGAAACCCCGGTCAATCTGACCATGGGTGCTGAGCAGGCGAAGGAAGTTCAGAATCTTTCCGGTGTCACCGTTTCGGCCAATGCATTGGCGCAGACGTTCTCCTCGGACAACAAGGGCATCTCGACCAACGTCTCGCAGCGGGAAATCGAAGCGACGCCGACTCCGGGCCGCTCGATCCAGAACATCGTGCGCCTCGATCCGCGCATCGTGATCTCCGACCGCGACCGCGGCGAGATCTCCGCGATCGGTCAGAACAGCCGCTACAACAACATCACGGTGGATTCGGTCAGCGCCAACGATCCGTTCGGCCTGAATGCGAACGGCCTGCCGACACTGGGTACGCCGATTTCGCAGGACACGATCCAGGAATACAACATCTCGACCGCCAACTACGACGTGGCCACGCGCCGTGGCGTCGGCGCGATCGTCAACGCCGTGACCAAGAGCGGTACCAACGATTTCCACGGCTCGGCGTACTACGCGTTCCAGAATCGCGACAAGATGATCGCCGACTACAACGACAAGCCGTACGGCGGCTTCCGTCGCGCCTGGACCGCTGGCGCCACCGTCGGCGGCCCGATCATCAAGGACAAGCTGTTCTTCTTCGCCTCGTACGAGAAGAGCAAGCAGATCGGCCCGTCCTCCCAGTACGGCGTGCAAGGCTCCGGCGCGACCACCGAGATCCGCGGCCTGACCCAGCAAAACGTCGATGACATCACCGCGGCAGCCAAGGCCAAGGGTTTTGACGTCGGTGGCCTCGGCGGCGGCAGCACCGATCTGCAGGACAAGCGTTACCTGGCCAAGATCGACTGGAACATCACCAACAACCACCGCGCCAGCTTCACCTACAGCCAGACCAAGGAAAACAAGCCGATCATCCCCGGCAACAACAACATCCTGGTGCTGTCCAGCGGCTGGTACAAGACCAACGTCGACAACAAGAGCTACGCGCTGCACTTTTATGATGACTGGTCGGATGTCTTCTCCACCGACACCACTCTCTCCTACGCCGACTTCCAGCAGAACCGTAGCCCGTACAACGGTCTCGCCCAGCCGGATGTGTCGGTGTGCCTGAACGGTACCAGCGGCTGCATCAGCAGCAGCAGCTCGCCGGGTGTGGAGTTCGGTACCGAGTACTCCAGCCAGGCCAACGTTCTGCACGTGAAAACGCTCAATGCTGCATGGGCCGGCAGCCTCTACCTGGGTGACCACACGGTCAAGGGCGGTTTCGACTTCCAGCGCGGCCAGTACTACAACCTGTTCCTGCAGAACGCATTCGGCAGCTACCAGTTCAATACGCTCGCCGATTTCAATGCCGGCAACTACTATCAGTATCGTTACAACGCGCCGGCCGCTGGCTTGGGCCTGAGTGATGTCGCCGCCAACTTCGAACTGAAGGAATACGGTGTGTTCCTGCAGGACACCTGGCAGGTGAACCCGAACCTGTCGGTGCAGTACGGTTTCCGTGTCGACATTCCGTTGACCAGCGACCAGCCGTTGTACAACCCGTGCTATGCCGCTGCTCCGGGGCAGGCTGTCGTCGCCGCCAACTGCGTTTCGGCCAAGGGTGGCTTCGGTCGCACCAACGTCAGCACCATCAATGGCAACCGCCAGGTACAGCCGCGCGCGTCGTTCAACTACACCTTCGACACCGAGCGCATGACCCAGCTGCGCGGCGGCGCGGGCCTGTTCATCTCCAATCCGCCGAGCGTGTGGCTGGGTAATATCTACCAGAACTCCGGCGTGACCCAGGTGCAGTACAACTGCGGTCCGTCGCAGAGCGTTTGCAACAACAAGGGTGGCAACGTCCTGCCGCCGTTCAGCGCCAATCCGAACGGGCAGAATGGCGGCTCGGCGGCAATTCCGGGCGCCAGCGGCGCGCAGATGGCGGTCAGCACGGTCAGCGACAACTTCCAGCTCCCGAGCGTGTGGAAGATGTCGCTTGGCTTCGATCGCGAGCTGCCGTGGTGGGGCATGGTGTTCAGTGCCGATTACGAGCACATCAAGAACCGCAACGCGATCTGGTACCAGAACCTCAACATCGGTGCATCCACGGGTGTGCTGCCTGATGGTCGGCTCACTTTCTACAGGAACCCGAAGGGTGGCAGCACCGGAAACACGGCGCGCTCGAACGCCAACCCGGCGTTTGGCGATGCGGTGATCAACCTGGCCAACAGCGACCAGGGCAGCGCCGACAGCCTCAGCCTCGCACTGAAGAAGCCGTTTGCAGACGAGTGGTCCGGCATGGTCGGCTTCACCTGGAGTCGCGCCACTGAAGTGAACCCCGGTACCTCGAGCGTGGCCCGTTCGAGCTACAGCAACAACGTCTGGGTGAACCCGAACGAGAACAAGGCGAGCACCTCCAGCTACTCGATCCCGAAGCGCGTGATCGCCTCGCTGACCTGGCAGCACCGCTTTTTTGGTGATTACGCCACCAGTGCCACCGTGTTCTATGACGGTCACTCGGGTACCCCGTACAGCTGGCGCTATGGCAACGACGCCAACGGCGATGGCTTCACCTCCGACCTGGCCTACATCCCGAACAAGGGCGATATCAGCTTCACGCCGAACATCACACAGGCACAGCAGGATTCGTTCTGGCAGTACATCGACAACGACAAATACCTGAAGGATCACAAGGGTGCGATCGCCAGCCGCAACGGTGCCCGCGCTCCCTGGATCAACCAGATCGACCTGAGCTTCAGTCAGGAGATCCCCGGCCTGTTCAAGGGCAACAAAGGCGTGATTCGTCTGGATATCTACAACCTCGGCAACATGATCAACAAGAAATGGGGCGTCGATCACCGCGCCAGCTTCCCGCTGGTTCGCAACCTCGCCGACTTCGCCGGCGTGGATGCCAACGGCAAGGCGATCTACGACATCAGCAAGGCGGCCTACAAGGACAGCAACGGCAACTACAGCCCACTGGCATTGCCGCGCGCGGACGAGCTGAATGGCCCGACCCAGCGCTGGTCGATCCTGGCTACGGTGCGTTACACCTTCTGAGCAATTCATTGATCGGAAGCACTGGCCGGCGCCCGCGAGGGCGCCGGCTTTTTATTGTCCGCGGCGAATGCGTGAATCTGTCGGCCAATACTTGACCCTGTCCGGCGTATGGCCTGAAGCTACGCGGTCTGCCCTGCACAAGGGCGGCACCCGTTGCAGGAACATGGAGATTCGATGAACACCAATCACGCCGATCCTTCCGGCATAACCAAGACAGTCAGCGCGCGGATCTCACCGATCGGCGGCCTGGATGTCCTTTCCCGCAACGAGGTGGCGCGCCTGCGCGGCGCCAGCGGCTCGGGCCTGCATGCGCTGCTGCGCCGTTGTGCGCTGGCGGTGCTGACATCCGGCAACATCAGCGACGATCCGCGGGCGATCCTGGAGCAGTACCCGGATTTCGACATCCAGGTGCTGCAGCAGGATCGCGGCATGAAGATCGAGCTGTCGAACGCGCCGGCACAGGCGTTCGTGGACGGCCAGATCATCCGCGGCATCAACGAGCTGCTGGTGGCGGTGGTGCGCGACATCGTCTACGTGTCGACCCAGCTGGAACAGATCGGCTTCGACCTCGATGCCTCCGCCGCGCTGACCCAGAGCGTGTTCGAGATCCTGCGCAACGCGCGCATCCTCAAGCCGCAGGTCGATCCGAACCTGGTGGTGTGCTGGGGTGGCCACTCGATCTCGCGCGAGGAGTACGACTACACCAAGCTGGTCGGCTACCAGCTCGGCCTGCGCGGGCTGGACATCTGCACCGGCTGCGGTCCGGGCGCGATGAAGGGGCCGATGAAGGGCGCGACCATCTCGCACGCCAAGCAGCGGCGCCGGCACAACCGCTACATCGGCATCACCGAGCCGGGCATCATCGCGGCCGAATCGCCGAACCCGATCGTCAACCACCTGGTGATCATGCCGGATATCGAGAAGCGGCTGGAGGCGTTCGTGCGCCTGGGCCACGGCATCATCGTGTTCCCCGGCGGCGTCGGCACGGCCGAGGAAATCCTCTACCTGCTCGGCATCCTGCTGCACCCGGACAACGCCGGCACGCCGTTCCCGCTGATCTTTACCGGGCCGCGCCAGTCGGCCGCCTATTTCGAGCAGATCGATCGTTTCCTGCGGCTCAGTCTGGGTGACGAGGTGGCCCGGCACTACCAGATCATCGTGGACGACCCGGAAACGGTGGCGCGAACGATGATCAAGGGTCTCGAGAAAGTGCGCCACAACCGTCTGGATACCAAGGACGCGTTCTTCTTCAACTGGGCGCTGCAGATTCCGCTGGAGTTCCAGCTGCCGTTCCGCCCCACCCATGAGGCGATGCGCGCGCTGCAGATCCACCACGAGCGTCCGCGGCACGAGCTGGCAGCGGACCTGCGCCGGGCGTTTTCCGGCATCGTCGCCGGCAACGTGAAGGAGGAGGGCGTGCAGGCGATCGAGCAGCACGGTCCATTCGTCATCGACGGCGATGCGGACATCATGCGGGCGCTGGACAAGCTGCTGCAGGCGTTCGTCGAACAGCATCGCATGAAGCTTCCCGGCGGCACTGCGTACGAGCCGTGCTACCGGGTACTTAACGCCTGAAAAAAAGTGCGGCGGCCGTTCCGCGACGGCTTGACAGTTCGCCGCACGCTCAGCAAACTACGCAGCTCACGCCCGAATAGCTCAGCTGGTTAGAGCACTTGACTGTTAATCAGGGGGTCGTTGGTTCGAGTCCAACTTCGGGCGCCAAATGCAAGCAAGGGCCGGCAGCAATGCCGGCCCTTGCTCTTTTGGCGTCAGGCAAAAGCAGGTGTGGATGGGCGGTGCGACGTCATGACGTGCGGATCGCCCCACGACAGTCGCCGCCATTGCGTATCATCGCGATATATTTCGCCGTGCGTTGGCGTGCCGGTCATGGCCCGGTGCCAGCCATGCCTGATCTGATCCGCGCGATGCCCACAGGTTCCCCATGTGCCGCAACAACCCGGCAGGCCGCCTGCCCGAGCCACCCAACCCGATCGCCGACGACGGCGACGAGACGCACTTCTGTCGTACCTGCGCGTTCTCCGGGGCGTGCATCGCGGAAGGTTATGGCAAGCCGGAGCTGCTCGAACTGCACTGCCTGGTCGAGCATGTCGGGCCGTTCCATGCCGGTGAGCACATCTTCCGTACCGGCGACCCGTTCCGCTCGATCTTCGCGGTACGCGCCGGCACGGTGAAGACCAGCATGGTCGACCCCGATGGACACGAACAGGTGCTCGGCTTCTACCTGCCCGGCGAGGTGATCGGCCTCAACGCGATCTATCCCGATCAGTTCCCGTGCGACGCGGTGGCGCTGGATACCGCCTATTTCTGCCGCTTCTCGTTCCCCGCGATGAGTGCGCTGGCCACGCGCATGCCGGCGGTACAGCAGCGTCTGTTCCGGCTGATCAGCAAGGAATTGGGCATGGCCACCTTGCTCGCCGGCGACCACAACGCCGACATGCGCATGGCCGCTTTCCTTACCGATCTGGCGGCGCGCTACGAGGAGCGCGGCTTTTCCGGCACGCGCTTCCATCTCAGCATGTCGCGTGGCGACATCGCCAACTACCTGCGGCTGGCGGCCGAAACGGTGAGCCGCGTGCTCAGCCGTTTCCGCCAGCAGGGTCTGATCGAACTCGAGGGGCGCGAACTGCTGTTGCGCGATCCCGAACGTCTGCGCCAGATCGGCAAGAATCTGCTGTCGCACTGAGCGCCTTCGCGGCAGCTGTGGCGGCTTGACGCACTCGCCGTTTTCCATCGGCAGAAATGACGTATGTCAAGCGCACTTCCTGACGGTTCCTTAGGCTCACAGCCAGAAACCACAGGGAGAAACCCATGTCACGTTCGTTGTTCATTGTCCTGGCCACGGCCGGCATGCTGGCGCTCGCCGGCTGCTCCGGCAAGCCGTCTGCGGTGTCGCCGGTGGGGGAGGCTGCCGCCAGCCCCGCCGCGATCGCCGCCACCCATGGCGACTTCGGCCCGCCGCAAGGCGAGCCGATCCACGCGGTGCTGACCAGCCCGCCGCACGTGCCGCCACCGGTCAACCGCAACTACCCGGCGAAGGTGATCGTCGAGCTGGAAGTGATCGAGAAGGAGATGCCGATCTCCGAAGGCGTCAGCTACACGTTCTGGACCTTCGGCGGCACCGTACCGGGCAGCTTCATCCGGGTGCGCCAGGGCGACACGGTGGAG
>DATCUT010000137.1:0-16956 GCA_036561785.1 Rhodanobacter sp. | reverse complement strand
AGGGCCTGCAGCTGCCGCGGCGCAAGCCGCGGGCGGAGCCGCCGATGCTGCGCCCGCAAGCCAGCACCGCCACGCTGACCCTGCCGAAGGTGCGCCTGGCCGACGACCTGCGCGCGCACATGCTGCAACTGCGCATGCAGTTCGTGTTCGATACCCTGGGGGTGCTGCGCGGGGTGCCGTTCCTGATCATGCTGGCGCTCGGGCTGTTCAACCTGATCTTCGCGCTCGCGCTGTCCAGCCAGATCTACGGCACCGCCACCTGGCCGGTGACGCACCAGGTACTGGAGAACGTGCGCGGCGGCTTCCAGTGGCTGCTGTACATCATCATCACGTTCTACGCCGGCGAGCTGGTGTGGCGTGAACGCAGCCAGCGCTCGGCCGAGGTCAGCGACGCGTTCCCGGTACCGGACTGGGTGCCGCTGACCGCCAAGCTGGGCGCCTTGCTGGCGGTGATCGCGACATTCCTGCTGATTGGCGCCGTGGTGGGCATCGGCTGGCAGCTGGGCCACGGCTATACGCACCTGGAACCCGGGTTGTACCTGGCCACGCTGGCATTGAACGCGATTCCGTTCGTGCTGTTGGCGGTGCTGGCGCTGTTCCTGCAGGTGCTGTCGAACAACAAGTTCCTCGGCTACCTGCTGACCATCGTGTGGCTGGTGCTGAGTACGATCGGCTTCGAACTCCTGCACTGGGAACAGAACCTGTACAACTATGGCAACGCGCCGGACGTGCCGTATTCGGACATGAACGGCTTCGGGCATTTCCTCCAGGGCGCGTTGTGGTTCGACTTCTACTGGGCCTGCTGCGCCGTAGTGCCGCTGGTGCTGGCGGCGCTGTTCTGGGTGCGCGGCACCGAGCCGTCGTGGCGCGGGCGCCTGCACGAGGCGCGTGCGCGGCTGCACGCGCCGGCGAAGATCGTGCTGATTGCGGCGCTGCTCGCGTTCATCGGCAGCGGCGCGTGGATCTACTACAACACCAACGTGCTGAACCACTTCCGGAACAGCACCGCGAAGACGATCCAGCGCGCCGACTACGAGAAGAAGTACGCGAAGTACAAGGACCGGCCGCAGCCGCGCATCACCGCGGTGAAGGCCGACGTCGACATCTTCCCGTACCGGCGCCGGCTGGATATCCGCGGCCACTACACCCTGGTCAACAAGCACGACGCCCCGATCAGCGAGCTGCATGTGAACTTCAACGACGAGTTCAGCGTGAAGTCGCTCGACTTCGCGCCGCACGACACGATCAGCGCAGACAAGGAGCTCGGCTACACCATCTACCGGCTGAAGACGCCGCTGGCGCCGGGCGCGTCGATGGCGTTCGATTTCAAGCTGGAATACGCGCCGAGGGGCTTCACCAACAGCCCGGAAGGCCAGTTCCTCGCCCGCAACGGCACGTTCTTCAACAACTCAGTGCTGCCGCAGTTCGGCTACCAGACGCAGGCACAACTCACCGACCGCAACGACCGGCGCAAGCACGGGCTTTCCGCCGAGGTGCCGCGGATGCCGAAGCTGGGCGACGAGAAGGCCCGCGCGGACACCTACATCAGCAACGACGCGGACTGGATCAGCTTCGACACCACCGTGTCCACCGCGCCCGACCAGATCGCCATCGCGCCGGGCACACTGCAGAAGGAATGGACGGCCAACGGCCGGCGCTATTTCCACTACACCATGACCCAGGACGGCAAGGACCAGCCAATGCTGCCGTTCTTCTCGTACCTGTCGGCACGCTACGCGGTGAAGCACGAAACGTGGAAGGGCGTGGACATCGCGGTGTACTACAACCCCGCACATGCCTGGAACGTGGACCGCATGATCCAGGGCGCGAAGGACGCGCTGGACTATTACGACGCGAACTTCACGCCGTACCAGTTCCATCAGTTGCGCATCCTGGAGTTTCCGAACTACGCCAGCTTCGCGCAGTCGTTCGCCAACACCATCCCGTACTCCGAATCGATCGGCTTCATCGCCGACCTGCGCGACAAGACCAAGATCGACTACGTCTACTACGTCACCGCGCACGAAGTGGCCCACCAGTGGTGGGCGCACCGGGTGATCGGCGCGAACATGCAGGGCTCGACCATGCTCAGCGAATCGCTGGCGCAGTATTCCGCGCTGATGGTGATGAAGCAGAAGTACGGCGCCGACCAGATGCGCAAGTTCCTGAAATACGAACTGGACGGCTATCTGGCGGGACGCGCCACCGAGAAGCTGGCCGAGGAACCGCTGGCGAAGGTCGAGAACCAGCAATACATCCACTACAGGAAAGGCTCGCTGGTGTTCTACGCACTGCAGGATTACGTCGGCGCAGGCACGCTGAACGCGGTGCTGAAGCAGTTCCTGCTCGACAAGGGCTTCCAGCAGCCGCCGTACACCACGTCGCAGGAATTCATGGATGCGCTGGGCAAGGCGTTGGGGCCGAAGTGGCAACCGCTGCTCGATGACTTCTTCTGGAAGATCACCCTGTTCGACAACCGCCTCACCGACGCCAGCGCGAAGAAACTGCCGAACGGCAAGTACGAAGTGACCCTGCAGGTGCACGCCGGCAAGGTCCACGTCGACGGTACCGGCAAGGAAACCGCGGCGAAGCCGGACATCCCGATCGAGGTCGGCGTGTTCGCCGCCCCGCCGGGCAACGGCGAGGACGGCAAGCCGCTGTACCTGGAAAAACGCCTGCTGCCCGACGGCGACAGCACGGTCACCGTGATCGTCGACGGCAAGCCCGCGCTGGCCGGCATCGATCCCTACAACGAACTGATCGACAAGGTATCCAGCGACAACCGCCGCACGGTGACGCTGCCGCAGGCTCAGAGCTTGTGAATAAATCCACATCCTGTGGATTTATTCAGTCGCGAGTCCGGGGCGCGTGTGTGCATGCCTTCCTGGCACGCACCCTGCGGGCCAGCCTGCGGCTGTCCAAATCCGCTCCTGGCGGATTTGTCCGTACTCGCTCCGGCGAAGCAGACACTTGCGTGTCTGTTTCGCGTTCCGGCCATCCCTGGCCGGGCTGAGCAGCTGCTTGATTCACAGCCTCTCAGCCGGCCTTCGGTGCACCCTGCACCAGGGTGACTTCCTGCGGCCCCAGCGGAACGCTGATCTGGCGTGCGTCGATCTGCCGCTTGATCGCGCGCAGCAGGTCGGTCTGCGCACCCCAGTTGTCTGCGCTGCGGGTCCAGCCGCGCAGCACCAGGTTCACCGTCTGCCCGCTCAGGCTGTCGATCCACACGCCGGCGGCCGGGCCCTGCAGGATGCGCGGGTCCGACGCCATCAACTGCATGATCGTGGCCATCACCCGGTCCGCATCGTCGCGGTAGGCGATGCCGAGCTTCAACTCGAAGCGCCGCGTGCCCAGCCGGTTGAAGTTGACGATGGCATCGCTGCCGATCTTCGCGTTCGGCAGGATCGCCTCGCGGTTGTCCGGCAGGATCAGCTGGGTGTGCATCAGATTGATGCTCTGCACGGTGCCCTCGGTGCCGCCGGCGCTGACGTAGTCACCGACCCGGAACGGCCGGAACACCACCAGCAGCACGCCCCACGCCAGGTTGCTGAGCGAACCCTGCAGGGCCAGCCCGATCGCCAGCCCGGCGGTGCCGAGCGCGGCGACCAGGGGCGCCGACGGCACGCCCAGCACGCCCAGCGCGGTGACCGCCAGCAAAACGACCAGCGCACCGTAGATCAGGTTGCGCAGGAAGCCGCTGAGCGTGGAATCGAAATTGGCCCGGCCCAGCGCAGCCTGCGCGAAATTGGCCAGCCGGCGCGCCACCCACATGCCGACCAGCAGCACCAGCAGGGCGCCGAGCAGGCGCAAGCCGAGCTGCACCGCCTGGTCGGAATAGGCGGATACCGCGCGGGCCGCCGCCGGCGCAACCGAAACATCGAGCATGGCTTGCCTTCCGCGAAAAACCGCAGGCAAGCCTAGCAGGACGACGGCCGCGATACCGCGATTACCGGCGTCGCCTGGCTCGGCGGGCAGCCGTCACGTCCTTGTCCGCCTTGCTGCAAAACGGCCCGGACACTGCCATGCAAAAAGTTCATAGCCGGTTGTCCTCGATCTCACTGACCCGGCCGTCGACGATCGTCACCACGGTGACGTGGTCGCCGCGACGATAGCGCCACTGTTCGCCGCCCTGGTGGTTGTCCACCACGCGGACGCCGCCGCGGCGACTGCCGTGACTGCGCGACTTGTGCGCGTGCGATTTCGACGTGGGCTTGCCCAGCAGCTCGACCACCCGCTCGCGACTGTCGCCGGCGGTGAGCACCTGGCTGCCCACGCGCAAGGTACTGGACGCCTGCACGACGGCACTGAACGCGAACAACGCGATGACGAGACGAATGCGCATGACCTGCTCCCTGGTCTGGTTGGAATGGCGGAACCCGCCGGCCGCTCGCGGCGGCCATTCGCTCAGCTGCGGCGGTCGTCGATATCGGCGACCTTGCCGGCAATGATCGTCACTACGATCACCTGGCCCTTGCCGCGGGTGTACTGCCAGCGCTCACCGAGGTACGCGCCGTACTTGTTCTGCACCGGCTCCTTGTAGGCCGGCGTACCCAGCAGGGCGACCGCGTGCGCCGCGGTATCGCCCACCGTCAGCACCTGCTGCCCGACGCGAAGGGTCTGCCCCGCCTGGACAGCCAGGCTGAGCGCAAGCAACGAGATCAGCAGCAGACTGCGCATGATTTGCTCCTTCGCACCACGGGTGCGTTTCAGAAACCGGCGTCCGGCTGCACCAGGTAAAGCGTTTCTTCCGGCGTACTGGGACGGTCGAGTGCGGCATTGCGATGAGGGAATCGGCCGAAGCGCGCGATCACCTCACGGTGGCGGCGAGCATAGTCCAGGTAGTCCTCGAATTGCTGCCGCCGTTCCGGCGCCGCTTCTGCCAGCAGCGCCTCGAACAATTCCACCGAACGCTGCTGCAGCGCGCTGTCCTCGGCGTGTTCCAGCGGCAGGTAGGCGAACACGCGCTGCACGGCGGGCAGTTGCCGGTCACCACCACGGGCGATGCCCGACAAGGCCACGCGCTGCGCGCCGGCGTCCGCCGCCCAGGCGCGCGGGTCGTCGCGATACAGGTTGCGCGGGAACTGGTCGAGCAGGATCAGCAGCACCAGCCAGCCCGACGAGGTGCTCGCCCAGTCGTCCAGCCGGCCGTCGGCGGCGGCTTGTGCGGCTGCGCCGAAGCGCTCGCGGATCTGCGCGTCGAAGCCGGCGTCGGCGGCGAACCAGTGGGCGGCGTTCGCCTCGACGAACCAGAAATCCAGGACGTCCTGCGCGGTCGCGGGCATCACCACCCTCGTTCAATAACGTGCGGTACCGCTCAGACTGTGCATGTCCAGGTGGATGCCGTGCAAGCGCGGCAATTGCCGGCGCAACGCCAGCGCCGATTCGGCGGGGGCCGCGGCGATGGCCTGCTCGAAGCAGTGCAGCAGCACGCTCTCGTCGTGCGCCAGCGCGTGAATCCAGGCGCTGGCGCGGCGCGCGACGGTACGCATCAACCAGCCGGCGAGATGCCGGTGCACGGCGCCACGCCAGCTGCCGTGTTCGCACGGCTTGCCGCCGCGGTCGCGCAGCTGCGCCTGCAGGTCGGCGATCAGCAGGTCCAGCGTGTGCACGTTGTCGTTCAGCACCATGCGCAGGCCCGGTTCGCATGCCGTCGCGGCATGGCGATAGAGCCGGCGCAGGTCGATGCTGCGCCGGATCAGGGCATTGCAGGTGGATACGGGCAGGTGCCGCGGCATGGCCGCCTCCGGGCGGATCGGGGTCGATCGGTGCGCCATCCTGGCCCTGCCCTACTTAGCGGGAGATTAACCCCGTGCGACGCACCGTCCGGCAGTCAGCTGGCGGCAAGTCTCGTTCACTGCCCGACCTGCAACAGGTTCAGCGGCTGCCCGTTGCTGCCGCGCACACCCTGCTGCAACGCGGCGAGTTGCTGGATCGACGGGCACAGCGCCTCGATCTGCGGACGCAACGCCTGCATGCGCGACTGCAGGCGTGGCTGCAATGCGGTGGCGAGGTCGGCGGCACGGTCGCGCAAGCTGGCGGCAGCCTGCAGGTCGCCGGCCAGTGCCGCATTGATCGCCTGCTGACCGAGGTCGGCCGCCAGCAGCGGCAGCAAGTCGCCGGCGATCTGGTTCATTGCCTGGTTGGCGGCGTCGCCCTGCCAGTCGTGCGTACTCTGGCTGACCGAGATGCGCCGCTTCAGCTCGGCCGCATGCGCGTCCAGCCGACGGTTGAATTCGGCACGGGTATCGGCGCCCAGGCCCATGCCGCCGGCCTCCTCGCGCAGCGCCTGCGTCGCCATGTCCACGCCGTTGCGCGCCACCGTGCGCACCCGCGGCGCCAGCGCGCGCAGTTCGCGCTCGAACAGGGCCAGCCGGTCCTCGTCTTCCGCATTCAGCTTCACCGCGGCGCCGTCGGTGCGCAGCGCAGCCTGCTGCAGCTCGACGTGGAACGGCGCGGGCGCCGGCCGATCGAACAGCAGGCTGCCGGGTTTCAGGGTAACGTCATAGCTGCTGCTGGCGTGGCAGGTCGTCGCCAGGTCCTGTGCGCGCAGCCACGGCGCGGCGAGTGGCAGGACGAACAGGAGCAGCAATCGCGGCAGGCGCATGGAGATTCCCGGAAGATGGATTCGCCCAGCGATAGCCGACGTTGCCGCAACCGCCGCTGAACTGCTCGCTCAACGTGGCCGCGGACGGAACTGCGCGCGTACCGCCGGCCGTCCGAGTTGCCAGGCCAGCCACAACAGCAACGGGATCGCGGCGGCCTTGAGCGCCAGGCCGACCTGCCAGGTGCGCTCGGCCCGCGCGATCATCCACAGCGCGACGTCACTCAATTGCGGCTGCGCCAGTGCATGCTGCCTGGCGGTATCGAAGTCGCCCCATTGCTGCAGCATCAGCACGCCGCTGGCCAGCGCCCACACGGCCAGCAGCACCGCCAGCACCTGCATCGCCGGCCGTGCCCACGCCTGGCGCAGGATGCAGCCGGCGCATACCGCGATGACCAGCAAGGCGGCCACCAGATAGATGTATTCGGCATGCCGCAGGTACTGCACGAAACCCAGCGCAGCGAACAGCAGCAACACCCACGGACCGACCGCCCACGCCGAGAAACGCCGTGCCGGCGCGGGGTCGGCGTGCACCGCCAGCGGCATCAGGGCGCCGCCTTCAACGTGGCGAGGTCGCCCAGCACCTGGGCCGAGTTCTTTTCCGGATCGACGTCCACATAGACCTTAGCGACCTTGCCTTGCGGGTCGATCAGGAAGGTGGTGCGCTTGGCGTAATGCATGCCCATGCGCGAGGTCAGCACGCCATAGCTGGTGGCGACGCTGCGATCCGAGTCGGCCAGCAGCGGGAACGGCACGCGGTATTTCTCGGCGAACTCGGCATGCGACTTGACGTCGTCCAGGCTCACTCCGACCACCTCGGCACCGGCCTTGCGCAGCTTCGCGATGTCGTCGCGGAACGTGCAGACCTCGGTGGTGCAACCGGGGGTGAAATCCTTCGGGTAGAAATACAGCACCAGCCAGTGGCCGTGGAAATCGGCCGGGGTACGCCAGTGGCCGTTCTGGTCCTGCAGGCGGAAGGTCGGGGCGGTCTCGCCGACTTGCGGGGTGGCGGCAAACGCCGGTGCAATCAGGGCACACAGCAGGGTCAACACGAGCAAACAGGAAAGACGGCGCATGACGGGACCTCCAGTGGGGATGCCTGGGAACAACCGCCACAGTTTACGCGTACCCATGAAGAAGGGCGCCTTCCGGCGCCCTTCCCGATCATGCCTGCGCCAGCATCAAGGCTTGCTGATGGTGAACTTGCCCACCGAGATGCCCAGGTTGACGCCCTGGCCGGTGCCGGCCAACGCCAGCGAGGTGGTGCCCTTGGTCAGCACCTGCGCGGAGGAACTCTTCACCACCCCGGCCTCGGCGCCAGCCTGCGCGTAGTCGCCGTACACGTCGGCGATACCGTGCACCTTGCTGATCTCGCCCTTGCCGTTGTCGATGTGGTACTTGCCGGCGGTGAGGCCGCCGCCGACCACGCTGATCTTCACATTCGCGCGCTGGCCGTTGTCGCAGGTGATCGTGCCGCTGCCCTCGGCATGCTTGTAGATCAGCGACCAACCGGACAGGTTGTAGGCGAGATCGCATTTCACCGAGGCCTCGGCGGCCTGCGCGCCGCCGGCCGGCAACACGGTCGCTGCGCCCGCGCAAGCCATTACCAGGGCGGCCATTCCAAACGTTCGCTTGATCATCGTCGTCTCCTTCAACCTTGCTGCGGGTGGGTGTTCGTGCGTCGCGGATGCACGGCAGGAAGCGGCAGCCGCGGTGCGCAGATGGCAGGTTGTGCAGGGCAGCGTGACAAGCGCGTGCAGGAGCACGACCGTCCGTTCAGGTTCTCGCCGTTGATGCCGCGGTAACAAAACGCCGTGCAGACTGCCAACGGCGCGCAGGGCGACCGCGGCGCGGCACGCCATCCCGCACAGAACTCGACACCGCCCATGCCGGAGCAACGCAAAGGAGCACCATGGTCAAGTATTCACTGGTCGGTTACGACGGCTCGGAGGCCTCCCGCCGTGCGTTTCAGTTCGCGGTCGAATTGGCCCGCTGCAGCAACGGCCGGGTGCGCGTGGTATCGGTACTGCAGGTCACCGAGGGTGGCGCCGACGCGTGCGCGCTGATGATGACCGACACCGGCACCGAGCGCGCGCAGGAACTGCTGCAGGAACTGACCGCGATCGTGCCGGACGCGGCCGACCTGATCGACGTCGAACTGACCCTCGGCAGCCCCGGCGACGTGCTGCTCAGCCAGATCGAGCAGCACGGCGTCGACCACATCGTGATCGGCCATACCGAACGCGGCGCGCTCGCCCGCTGGCTGCTCGGCTCGGTGTCCGGCAACGTGCTGGCACGCGCGCACGTGCCGGTGACGGTGGTGCGCTGAGAGGTTGTGAGCGGCGAGTCGGCCCGCGTTAATCCGGCGCCGCCATCAGGCCGTATCCTGTGTCATCAGCTTGTCACGCGGAAACAGGCCACCTGGCTTCCGTTGCCGCACAGGAAATCAATTGAATTATTCCACCGCCCTGCCCTGGACCCTGGAGAGCATCGACCTCGACCGCATCGAGGTCGCCCGCGTGCGCCACGACGAGGACCTGTTCTTCCTGCTGTGCAGCTCGTCGTTCGTCGAGAGCGGTTCGGACCTGTACACGCAGAACCTGATCGACCATTTCGCCGATGATGAGGATCTGCAGGGCTGGCTCAGCCAGCACTGGCAGCACGAGGAACTGCAGCACGGCCGCGCGCTGGCCGCCTACGTGCGCAAGGTCTGGCCGGAGTTCGACTGGGACAAGGGTTTCCAGGCGTTCTGGAACGAGTACGGCGCGGTGTGCACGGCCGAGCAGCTCGAACCCGACCGCGGACTGGAGCTGGCCGCGCGCTGCGTGGTGGAGACCGGCACCGCCAGCCTGTACCGCGCGCTCAACGAGATCACCGACGAGCCGGTGCTGAAGCAGCTGACCAACCACATCAAGAGCGACGAGGTGCGCCACTTCAAGCACTTCTACCAGCACTACCGGCTGTACCGCGAGCGTGAAGGCTTCGGCCGCTACAAGGTGTTCCGCGCGATCCTGCGCCGGGTCAACGAGATCAAGAGCGAGGACAGCGACATCGCGCTGCGCCACGTGTTCAACCAGTGCTACCCGCAGCACCTGGGCAACGAGGCGGAATTTCGCCGCATCAGCAACCGCGCGCAGGGCCTGCTGCGCCGGCACATCCCGGCCGGCATGACGGTGAAGATGCTGCTCAAGCCGCTGGACCTGCCGCCGCGCCTGCAGAGTGCGCTGGAAAAGCCGCTGGCGAAGATCACCGAGAAGCTGTTCCTGCACTGACGCCCATCATTGCGCTGCCGCCGGCTTGTCCGCGCTGCGCGCCGCGCTCTCGATCTGCCGCTGCTTCTGCTGCGCGAGCTTCAGGCTCTTCACGTCGACCGGGCGAATCCGGGTGATCGTGCAGGGGAAGTTGCGGCGTCCGGTGAGCACCTTGTCGAACCCCACCATCACCTGATTGATGTTGGAGGTAAGCCCGATGCTGTTGACGAAGAGCAAGTCCTGGCAGCCGCCGAGATCCAGCAGCCACGCCTTGTTCGGCTGCGTGTAGACGGCCAGTTCGGTGTCGCCCAACGGCTCCCACGAGTACAGGTTGAAGAAGTTGAAGCTGCGCACCGGCGCACCGGCCGCCGCCGCATAGGCGGCCTGGCGCTCGCTCATGCGCTGTGCGTAGGGCACGCTGGAGCAGCCGGCGCACAGCAGGCCAAGCATCAACGCGCCGGCAGGGATCAGGGGTGACTTGGACATGATGCGGTCCTCGATGGAGACTCTTCTGTCCAGACGCATGGGCGCCGTTTCGGTTGACGCCGCCCGGCGCGGACAAGCTACTTCTTGCCGCCCTTGCCCACGGCGGCCCACTTCGTCGGGTCGAAACCGCCCACCTCGTAGACCAGGGTCTGCTTCTTCTCGCCGTCGACCAGGGTGACGTCCATGCCGATCTTCTTCGCCTTGCGCAGCATGGCGATGAAGGCCTGGTCGTCGCGGATCATCAGCGCCGGCTCGCCGGTGGACGGCGCGAACGCCTTGATCCGCACCGGCTTGCCGTCGACCGTGGTGGTGACGGTGCAATTGCCGCGGCAGACGAGGCCGGGCTTGCTGCCGTACAGGAACACGCTCTGGCCCCAGCTGGTGTGCCGGCGCAGCACCAGCCGCACGCGCTCGCCGCCGACCGGCTGGCTGTTCTCGATGGTGGCGGTGGACTGCGTGCCGCCGGCCATCGGCGCCACCTGGTACAGCCACAACCTGGCCAGCCGGTTCTTCTCGCTGGCCTCGGTGTAGCGCTTCTCGATCGCCGGCAAGGTCTTCTGCACTTCCTTCGCGGCGTCGCTGTCGGGAAACCGCTTGACGATGTCCTTGCCCATCGACACCGCCATCTCGTCGTTGCCGATGCGCAGCAGCTGGCGATAAGTGTCGAGGTTGCGCGCCGCATCGGCCGCCTGCGCCTGGACCTGCTGCTGCTCGGCCGCCGGCGCGCTTCCCTGTTGCGAACAGCCGACGAGCATCCAGGCGGTGCAGAAAGCCATCACGGGATAACGGGGAAAAGCGCGATTCATCGGCGGCATGCCTGGCGGGAACAGGCCGCTAGCTTGGAACGATCCGCGGTCGCCATGCAACCGCGCCGGGACTCAGTCCGTCTGGCCGAAGTGCTCGCGCAGCGCCGCGCGGTAACGCCGGCTGCAGGGAATCCTCGCACCGTCGCGCATCTGCAGGCGTGCGTCGCCGCTTTCCAGCGGCTCGATCTCGGCGAGGTAATCGAGGTTGACGAAATGGCTGCGGTGCACCCGCACGAAGCGCGCCGGGTCCAGCCGCTCCTCGATCCCGGCCATGGTGGCGCGCAGCGGATAGTCGCGCCCGCGCACGTGCAGGTTCACGTAATTGCCCGAGGCCTGCAGCCATTCGATCTCGCTGGCATTGATCAGGAATTCCTTGCCCAGCTTGCGCACCAGGAAGCGTTCGGGCCGATCGACCGGTTCCACCGGCGGCCCATCCTCCGGTGCCACCAGCAAGCGCGCCTCGCCCTGCCAGCGCATCAGCCACAAGCGCGACAGGCAGAACAGCGCGATGATGATGAAATAGGCGCGGATGTCCTTGAGGTATTCGTAGCCGAAATTCGGCCACCATGCGCCGAAGCGGTAATGCCAGCCGGCCAGGTCATAAACCAGCTTGCGCAACCCGACCATGCCGCCGACATGCAGCAGGCTGAACGGCACGCTGGCCAGCAGATGCCACGGCAGGCTGCGGCGCCAGGTGTCGAAGCGGAACGGCCAGCGCCGCTCGACCGCGAGCACGGCCGGAATCAGGGCCAGGATCAGGATCGAACTGCTCCACTCCCACACCCACGGCTCCCATGCCGCCGTGCGGGCATGGTCGATCTGCGCGACCATGCTGTTGAACACCGTATTGAGAATGCACAGCACGACCCAGAAGCCGACTTCGGCCGGGCGTCGCCAGCGCTGAAAATCCCGATACTCGAATTCCGCCTGCTCCGTCATGCCGGCGATTCTACGTGGCTGCGGAGGGAACGCCCGTGCTATTCGTCCCGGGGGACCTCTGCTCGTCCCTGTTCAACAACCATCCGTCACTCGCGGATCGACAAGGCGACCCATCGGGCCATCATGGATTGCCCGCCATGACCTGTCCGAACCGATCATGGCGATCCCGTGCAAACCGAAATGGAGCGGCGTGATGAAAAGACGCGAATTGTTGAAAGCCATCGCAACGCTGCCACTGTTGCCGCTGCTGCTGCACGGCGGCGTGGCCACCGCACGGGACGCCGCCACCGTCATGGCGGCGAAGCTCCGCTCGCGGGTGCGGCCGGGCGATCCGGGCTGGCCGCTGGCGGCACAGTGGGAACAGCTGAAGCGCGACGTCGGCGGCCGCCTGCTGAAGCTCGAATCGCCTTTCGCGCGCTGCGCCGCGTCGCCCTCCGACAGCGTTTGCGCGGAAGCGCTGAAACACCTCGACAATCCCTTCGCACTGGGTGACAACCCCGCGCTGACCCAGACCAGCGGCTGGGCCGATGCGTGGACGTCGCAGCCCAGCGCGTACGCGGTGGCGGCGGAAAACACCGCCGACGTGGTGGCGGCGACCCACTTCGCGCGACAGCACCGGCTGCGTCTGGTGGTGAAGGGCGGCGGCCACAGCTACCAGGGCACCTCGGACGCGCCGGATTCGCTGCTGATATGGCCGCGGCACATGAACAAGGTCACCCTGCACGACGCCTTTGTCGCGCAGGGCTGCGCCGAGGCACCGCAGCCGGCGGTGACGATCGAAGCCGGCGCGATGTGGAGCGACGCCTACGACGCGGTCACCACGAAGGGGAGCCGCTACGTGCAGGGCGGCGGCTGCACCACCGTAGGTGTCGCCGGCCTGGTGCAGAGCGGCGGCTTCGGCAGCTTCTCGAAAAACTGGGGCACGGCGGCGGCCAACCTGCTGGAGGCGGAGATCGTCACCGCCGATGGCGAGGCGCGCATCGCCAACGCCTGCACCCATCCCGATCTGTTCTGGGGCATCAAGGGCGGCGGTGGCGGCAGCCTGGGCACGATCACGCGCCTCACCTTGCGCACGTTCGAATTGCCGGCGGTGTTCGGCGCGGTATTCGGCGCCATCAAGGCATCCTCCGACGACGCGTTCCGCACGCTGATCGCCAAGGCGATGGATTTCTACCGCAGCGCGCTGTTCAACCCGCACTGGGGCGAACAGATGTCGTTCGGCAGCAGCAATACGCTGAGCCTGTCGATGGTGTTCCAGGGTCTGACCCAGGCGCAGGCGGAGCGGGTGTGGGCACCGTTTCTCGCTTGGGTCCGCGCCCGCAGCGACTACCGGTTTGCCAAACCCGTGCAGGTGCTGACCGTGCCGGCGCGGCACTTCTGGGATGCGGAATTCTTCCGCGCCCATGCGCCGCAGTTTATCGTGGCGGACGACCGGCCCGGTGCGCCGGCCCACCATACCCTCTGGGCCGGCGACCAGGGCCAGGTCGGCTGGTTCATCCACAGCTACCAGTCGGCATGGCTGCCGGCCGCATTGCTGCAACCGGACCGGCAGTCGCGCCTGGTGGACGCCCTGTTCGCCGCTTCGCGGCACTGGGGTTTCGCGCTGCATTTCAACAAGGGGCTGGCGGGCGGCTCCCCCGATGCGATCGACCGCGCACGCGACACCGCCACCCACCCGCAGGTACTGGACGCCTTCGCGCTGGCCATCTGCGCCAGCAGCGGCGACCCCGCCTTTCCCGGCATGCCGGACGCCCGCCCCGAACTGGCCGAGGCGCGACGCGAGGCAGCGATGATCGACAAGGCGATGGATGCGCTGCGCGCCGTGGCACCCGATGCCGGTTCATACGTCTCGGAGAGCGACTATTTCCTGCACGACTGGCAGCGCGGATTCTGGGGCCCCCATTACACGAAGCTCGCGGCGGTAAAACGCAAGTACGATCCGGACGGCCTGTTCTTCGTCCACCACGGCGTGGGCAGCGAAGCATGGAGCGCGGATGGCTTCACGCGACTGCATGGCGGATGACGCCGCAGGACCCGGCCACGGAACTCAGCTTTCGCCGGCCATGCCCGAGTCCAGGTATTCGACCCGCACGATCTGATCGAGCCAGACCTGCCGGCTCCACTCCGGCACGTCGGGCCGTTCCAGCTGCACGGTGGCGTTGATGCCTTCGCGCTCGTCGGCATCGCGGAACACCTGCACGTTCGGCTGCGTGACGATCACGCCGTCGCAACTGCTGCCGTCCTTCAGCAACAGCACCACGTGGCCATTGGCTGGCAATTCGTCGATGAGCGACTCCAGCTTCCGGATGCTGACCGTATCGGTGTAGACATGGTGCGCCTGTCTGCCCACGGGACTCGCCTCGAACAACCTGATCGGCCGTCACGCTAGCCGGCAAAACCGTAAGAGCATGTCAATTCGCCCGTCTGGCAGCTGAACAGTCAACGCACCTGCCGGCACTTTGCGGCTGCGGGTGGTGGCCCGATAATGCCCATCGCGCAAGGAAACCCGATGCCATCCACGACCTCTTCGGCAGCTTCGCTGCTGCAGCACCGCGCGTTTGTCGCGTTCTGGTTCGCCCGGATCGCGTCCGGTTTCGGTTTCCAGATGCTGTCGGTGGCGGTGGGCTGGCAGATCTACGCGATCACCGGCCGCGCGTTCGACCTCGGCCTGATCGGCCTGGTGCAGTTCGTGCCGTCGCTGCTGCTGGCGTTGCCGGCCGGACATGTCGCCGACCAGTTCGAGCGGCGCCGGATCGTCCTGCTCGGCCAGGTGACGGAATGGATCGCGATCGCGCTGCTGGCCGGCCTGAGCCTGGCACATGGCATCCATGAGCTGGGCATCCTGCTGCTGGTGTTCGTGATCGGCACCGCCAAGGCGTTCGAATTCCCGGCATTGCAGTCGATGCTGCCGGCGCTGGTGCCGTCGGCGATCCTGCCGCGTGCGATGGCGGTGAACGCCTCGGCCGGCCAGGCGGCGATGATCATGGGCCCGGCGCTGGGCGGCTTCCTGTACGTGGCCGGACCGGGCGTGGTGTACACGGTGTGCGGCGCGCTGTACCTGATCTCGATCGTGTTGATGGCACGGTTACGCTACGCGCAGGCGCCGCCGAAGCGCGAACCGGCCACGCTGAAAACGCTGTTCGCCGGCGTGCATTTCATCCGCGCGCGCAAGGACGTGCTCGGCGTGATCTCGCTGGACCTGTTCGCCGTGCTGCTCGGCGGCGCCACCGCGCTGCTGCCGATCTTCGCCAAGGACATCCTGCACACCGGCCCGTGGGGCCTGGGCCTGCTGCGCGCGGCGCCGGCGGCAGGTGCGCTGCTGATGTCGCTGTGGCTGGCGCGGCACGACATGCAGCGGCGGGTCGGCATGCTCATGTTCGCCTCGGTGGCCGGCTTCGGCGTGGCCACGCTGGTGTTCGCGGTGTCGACTGCGTTGTGGCTGTCGCTGGCCGCATTGTTCGCGCTAGGCGCATTCGACATGGTCAGCATGGTGATCCGCGGCGCGCTGGTGCAACTGGACACGCCGGACGACATGCGCGGCCGGGTCAGCGCGGTGAACGCGATCTTCATCAACACGTCCAACCAGCTCGGCGAGTTCGAGTCCGGCATGCTGGCGGCGTGGCTGGGCGCGGTGAACGCCACCGTGCTCGGCGGCATCGGCACGCTGGTCGTGGTGGCGCTGTGGATGGCGATGTTCCCGACCCTGCGCCGGCGCCAGCGGCTGCATGTCGAGGCGGCTGCGCGCGAAGAACCGGCAGCGGATATCCTCTGAAGGTCAGCCGACATACGGAACCGTCCCATGATCACCACCTCGCCCACCGACTTCCTCGAAGCCTACGCCGCCCTGGCGCCGCTGCCGGAAGCCGCGGCGACCGCGCGGGCGGCGTTCCTGGTTGCGCCTGCCGAATTCGCCCTGGCGGAGGAATCGGCGCGCGACAACCGCTACATGGACATGAATCTCACGGTCAACCCGCTCAAGGCCCTGGCCCAGCACGGCGCGCTGGCGCAGGCATTGCGCGCGGACGTGCCGGTGATCACCTTTCCCGGCAACCCGGCGACACCCGACGCGGTGTTTCCGAACAACGTGTTCGCCACGGCGCCGGGCCGGCTGATCGTGGGCCGCATGCGTCATCCCGTGCGCCAGCGCGAGGCCGAGCGCAGCGACATCCGCGCGTTCTTCGGCGAGCTGCTGGGCTATGACGAGATCGACCTGTCCGGCTGCGACGGCCTGGTCGCCGAGCTGACCGGGTCGTTGATCATCGACCGTGCCCGCGGCGTCGGCTACTGCGGCCTCAGCGAGCGCTGCGACATGGCCGGCGCGCAGGCGATGCACAAGGCGTTCGACCTGCGCCTGACGTACTGCTTCGAGCTGGCCGAAACCGAATACCACACCAACGTGGTGCTGACCCTGCTGGCCAGCCGCGCCGTGATCATCGCCGCCGACGGCTTCCGCGATCCGGCCGCCGCGCAGGCGATCGCGCACGCTTACGGCGACCGTGCGATCTGGCTCACCCCGGCGCAGAAGCAGGCCTTCGCCGGCAACGCGATCACCTTGTCCGACGACCGCGTGTGGATGAGCGCCTGCGCCGCCGCCGCGCTCACCGACGAACAGCGCGAGGCGCTGTCCGGGTATGGATTCGCGATCGGCGCGGTGGGGCTGGGCGAAATCGAGAAGGCCGGCGGCAGCCTGCGCTGCTGCGTGGGCGAGATTTACTGAGAACGCCGCCGCGCCGTTGCGCCGGTGGCCATCGCGATGCATTCTCCGTGGATGCCGTCGATTTTCCAGCCATCGACACCACACCGGCGACGTCCGCAGACGCTCTGCCTGGCCGCGCTTGCAGCCGGCCTGTCCGGCCCGGGCGCGACGGCCGCC
>DATCUT010000136.1:0-6888 GCA_036561785.1 Rhodanobacter sp. | reverse complement strand
CTCGAACACCGGTGCCGCCGCCACGGGCGCACCACCCGCGTGACCAGGCGCGGCAGCCACCGGCGCGGCATGGCTCTTCGCCGGCGGCGAAAGAGTCAGCCGTTGTCCCGGCCAGATCGTGTATGGCGCGGCGATCCCGTTCCACTGCGCCAGATCACGGAAATCCACGCCCTTGCGGAACGCGATCGAGTACAGCGTGTCGCCCTGCACCACGGCGTAGTTGCCGCCCGGTATCGGCGTGCGGGCGGGCGTCGCCGGACTGGCGACCGGGCGTTGGCCATAGCTGCTGCCAACTGCCGGTTCCACCACGACCGAACTGCGCATGGTGCCGCAAGCGGCAAGCAGTACGGTCGCGGCCAGAGTTGCCAAGCATTGAAGATATCGATCCATGCGCACCAGCATACCGAGGCGGGCGGTCTTTTTCATGCGACGTCGCTCCCCCGGACAGCGTCGCTCAACGCAGCCAGAACCACCACACCAGCAGCAGGGCCAGCACGGCCAGCGCGGCCCAGCCGATCCATTCGACGTACTTGTGAAGGATCCGCTCGGCGCGTTCACCGAACAGGCGGATCAACAACGCCAGCAACCACACGCGCTTGCCGCGGCCGAGCCCGATGCAGGCCAGGAACGGCAGGATCGGCACGCCGATGATGCCGCACGCCCAGGTGATGAACTTCATCGGCACCACCGGCTGCAACGCGGCCAGGATCAGCACGCCGTACATGCCCCAGTGATGCTCGACCATCTGCCTGCTCAAGGTCGCCACGCCCTGCTCGATCGGTGCCAGCAAGTGCAGCGTGTCGAGCACCGGCCGCAGCGCGTGGAACGCCCAATGCCCCAGCACGTAGCCAACCAGCGCGCCCAGCAGCGAAAACAGCAGGCTGATGTTCGCGAAGAAGAACGCCTTGTGCCGCTTGCCCAGCATCATCGGCGCCAGCATCACTTCCGGCGGAATCGGGAAGATGAACGACTCGACGAAACTCAGCCCGGACAGGTAATACAGCGCCCTTGGCTCGCGTGCCCAGCTCAGCGCACGCGCATAAAGTGCCCCGAACAGACGCATCAGCCGATCCCGCCCAGCAGCGGCACGAAACTGACCGCGCCCAGTTCCTCCTGGATGAAATCGCCCTGGCCATCGCCGTGCATGCGGATCAGCGTCTGCCGGCTGGGCGAACCGACCGGCGCCACCAGCACGCCGGTGGGGCTGAGCTGGTCGAGGATGCGGGTGGGAATGGTGTCGCCGGCGGCGGTGAGGATGATCGCGTCGAACGGCGCCTCGTCCGGCCAGCCGAGCTTGCCGTCGTCGTAGCGCGAACGCAGGTTGGTCAGGCCAAGCTGGCGGAAGCGCCGGCGCGCCTGGCGCAGCAGGGCCTCGATCCGCTCCACCGTGAACACCTGCGGCACCAGCGCGGCGAGCACCGCCGCCTGGTAGCCGGAGCCGGTACCGATCTCCAGCACCTTCTGCGGCATGCCGAACTCCAGCAGCGCCTCGGTCATGCGCGCCACCACCCACGGTTGCGAGATGGTCTGGCCGTGACCGATCGGCAACGCGTCGTTCTCATAGGCGCGCGAATGCAGCGCCTGGTCGATGAAGTGATGCCGCGGCAGGTTGCGGATCACCTCGATCACGCGCAGGTCGCGGATGCCGCCGTCCTTCAGGGTCGCCGCGAGGCGATCGCGCGCGCGTTGCGAGGTCATCCCCTCGCCCTTCAGGTCCGCGGCAGGCAATGGATACATGGTCATGGCTCAGGCCGCCTCGTCGTCGTTGGTCCGGCTCACCGCCATCGCGTCGCTCAGCGGCTGCATCCAGCTGCTGACCTTCTCCAGCGCCTGGAACCGGGTCAGGTCGACATGGATCGGCGTGACGGAAACAAAGCCGCGCCGCACGGCGTTGAAATCGGTGCCGGGACCGGCATCGTCCACCTCGCCGGCCGGACCGATCCACCAGATCGGCCGCCCGCGCGGATCGGTCTGCGCGATGCACGGCGCGGAGCGGTGACGCCGCCCCAGCCGGGTGACCTCGAAGCCTTCGATCTCCGCCCACGGCCGGTCCGGCACGTTGACGTTGAGGATGGTGTCGGCCGGCAGCGGATCGACCAGCAGGCGCTGCATCAACAGCAGGACCGCCTTCGCCGCCGAGTCGTAATGCTCGCCCTTGTGGTCATGGCTGACCAGCGACACCGCGATCGCCGGCAGTCCCAGGAAACGCCCTTCCATCGCCGCCGACACCGTGCCGGAATAGATCACGTCGTCGCCGAGGTTCGCCGAATTGTTGATGCCGGACACGACCATGTCGGGCTCTTCGTCCAGCAGCCCGGCCAGCGCCAGGTGCACGCAATCGGTCGGCGTGCCGGCCACGCGGTAGTAGCCGTTGCCCATCGGCAGCACGCGCAACGGCGCGTCGAGGGTGAGCGAATTGCTGGCGCCGGAGCGATCGCGATCGGGTGCCACCACCGTCACCTGGGCCACTTCGCCGAGGCGCTCGGCAAGCACGCGGATGCCAGGTGCATCCACGCCATCGTCGTTACTGACCAGAACTCGCATGATGCTCCGTCGAAAGCTGACTGCGGGCGCGCCCTTCGTCTCACGACAGCGCGCCTTTCATTCCCTGAAGTCTACCGGAGCGAGCCGCCGGTTTCACGCCGATCATGCGCCGTTCGCGCCCATTCGCCGCGGATCCGCGGCATTGGTTAGCATGGATGGATGAAGCGCCGCGCACCTGCATCGATCAACGACGACGACAGCCGCCTGTTCCGCGAGGCGATCGGCGACGTGCGCCCGCTCGCCCCGGCGCCGCCACCTCCGGCAGCCGCGAAACCCGCACCGCACCCACACATGCTGGAAGCGGACGAAGCCGCGGTACCCGGGGAATTGCTGGACATGGCGTTCGACCCGGCCCTGCTCGAGGTGGGCGAGGAGCTGGGCTACCTGCGCGACGGCTACCCGCCGAAGCTGCTGCGCCAGCTCAAGCGCGGCCAGTTCAGCGTGCAGGACGACCTCGACCTGCACCAGATGAACGCCGCCGCCGCACAGGCCAGCGTCATTGCCTTCCTGGCCGAAGCGAAACAGCACGGCCTGCGCTGCGTGCGCATCGTGCACGGCAAGGGCCTGCGCTCGAAAGCCGCCGGACCGGTGCTGAAAGGCCTCACCGACCGCATGCTGCGCCGGCGCGACGACGTGATCGCATTTGCTTCGGCGCGGCCGGCACAAGGTGGTACCGGCGCGGTCGTGGTGCTGCTGAAAGGCTGACGCCGTTTTGTAGGAGCGCACCCTGTGCGCGAATGATTTACAGGAAATTGATTAAAAAAGCATCGCGCACAGGGTGCGCTCCTACACAATCGAAGCCAGTTCGCGCACGACCACCGTGGCGTACGCGCCGGCCGGCAGCTCGAACGACAGTTCCAGCGCGCCGTCGCCCTGCCAGTGCCAGCGCAAGTCCTTCGGCAGCAGCCGCAGCGGCCGGCGTTCCTGGTCCATCCGCGCCGCCGCCAGGCCGGTGGCCAGATCGCTGTTCGCCGCACCGATCTCACGCTCCAGCGCGCCCGCCTCACCCTGGCTCGGTGGCTCGCCCTGCCCCCACAACGGGCCGGACGGATGGATATCGGCACGGGCCAGCCGCTCGGCCAGCATCTCGGTGAACGGTTCCGGCCCGAACCACGAGCGCGAGCCGGCCAGCGACCAGATCTCGCCATCCAGCGGGGTATCCCAGGCGCCGCGTTCGACCCGTGCCGCCAGCACGCTGTTGAAGATCTGCGAGCGCGCCGCCGACAGCAGGAACGAACGCTTGTCGCGATCCACCCGGCGTCCGCCGAACATCGCCCGCGCCTGCGCCACGTTGCCGCCCTCGCGGCCGAAGCGCTGCTCGCCGTAGTAATTCGGCACCCCGCGCGCGGCGATCTGCGTCAGCACCTGCTCGGCCGCCGTGCGGTCGCCGTGCACCTCGCGCAATACCAGCACGAAACGGTTGCCGCGCAATGCACCGCGCTTCAGCTTGCGCGAATGCCGCGTCGCCGCCAGCACCTTCACTTCCGCATGCGGAAACGCCGACCAGTCCGGATCGGGCTTGCCGGCCAGTTGCACCGAGAACGTCTGCCGGGTCAGCGCATGGCGATCCTTCATGCCCGCATAGCCGACCGCGACTTGCGGCACGCCGGCGAATTTCGCCAGCTCGCGTGCGACCCAATCGGTATTCGCGCCGCGCTTTTCCACCCACAGCAAGGCGTGCTCGCCGGCACCGTCGGCGTCGTAGCCGAGAATCTCCTCGACCTGGAAATCCTCCGGCGCGCTGCGCAACCGCGCCTGCAGCGGCGGGGTGCTGTAGGCCCACGGCAGCGGGGCCTGGGCAAGTTCGGATTCGGACATGGCACTCCACCGGTCGCGCCGGCACTCAGGTCAGGCCGGCATCACATCAGAAAGATGGTGGCCAGGCCAAGGAAGATGAAGAAACCGCCGCTGTCGGTCATCGCGGTGATCAGCACGCTGGAACCCAGCGCCGGATCGCGACCGAACTTCGTCATCAGCACCGGAATGCCGACGCCGGCGAACGCCGCCAGCAGCAGGTTCAGCGTCATCGCCGCGGTCATCACCAGGCCCAGCGACACGCTGTCGTACAGCAGCCACGCCACGATGCCGATCACGCCACCCCAGACCAGCCCGTTCAACAACGACACGGTCAGTTCCTTGCGCCACAGCCGCTTCGCGCTTTCGGCGGTGATCTGGTTCAGCGCCAGCGCGCGCACGATCATGGTGATGGTCTGGTTGCCGGAGTTGCCGCCGATGCCGGCCACGATCGGCATCAGCGCGGCCAGCGCCACCAGCCGTTCGATCGAGCCCTCGAACAGGCCGATCACGCGCGAGGCGATGAACGCGGTGACCAGGTTGATCGCCAGCCACGACCAGCGGTTCTTCAGCGAGGCCCATACCGAGGCGAAGATGTCCTCCTCCTCGCGCAGACCGCCGCGGCTGAGCGCTTCGCTCTCGCCTTCCTCGCGGATCACGTCGACCATCGCGTCGATGGTGATGCGGCCGATCAGGTGGCCGCGCTCGTCGACCACCGGCGCGGTCACCAGGTCGTAGCGTTCGAACGCCTGCGCCACATCGTACGCGTCGTCGGTGGGGTGGAAGGTGTTGACGTCCGGCGCCATCACCACGCTGACCATCTTCTCCGGCGGGTTCACCAGCAGCCAGTGCAGCGGCAATACGCCGGTGAGCAGGTTGTCCTGGTTGATCACGAACAGCTTGTCGGTCTGCGCCGGCAGCTCGTCCCAGCGGCGCAGGTAGCGCAACACCACTTCCAGGCTCACGTCCTCGCGGATGGTGACCATCTCGAAGTCCATCAGCGCGCCGACCTGGTCATCCTCGTAGGACAGCGCCGACTGCACCTGCTCGCGCTGCTGCGTGTCCAGGCTCGCCATCAGCTCCGGCAGCATCGCGGTCGGCAGGTCCTCGACCAGGTCGGCCAGCTCGTCCGCGTCCAGCGGCTCGACCGCAGCGAGAATCTCGTGGCGGTCCATGTCCGCGATCAGCGATTCACGCACCGCGTCGGACACTTCCAGCAGGATCTCGCCGTCGCGGTCGGCCTTGACCAGTTGCCAGACCGCCAGGCGGTCGTCCAGCGGCAGCGATTCAAGGATGAAGGCGATGTCGGCCGGATGCAGTTCGTCCAGCTGCCGGCGCAATTCGGCCTGCGATCCGGCCGGCAGCGGACTCTCGTCGTCGTACCGGCGCAGTACCTCGACGATGGCTTCGAGCTGGTCGTGCAGCCGGCTTGCGGCGCTGCGGGCTTCTACTTCGCTCACGCGCGCTCCAGCAGGACGCACGCCTGTGCGGCGATCCCCTCGCCGCGGCCGCAGAAGCCGAGTTTTTCGGTGGTGGTGGCCTTGACGCTGATGCGGCCGATCTCGCTGTCCAGGTCGGCGGCGAGATTCTCGCGCATCGCCTGCGCGTGCGGACCGACCTTCGGCGCCTCGCCGATCACGGTGATGTCGGCATTGCCCAGCGTGTAGCCATGTTGCGCCATCAGCATCGCCGCGTGGCGCAGGAACTGGCGGCTGTCGGCATCGCGCCAGCGCTCGTCCGACGGCGGAAAGTGCTGGCCGATATCGCCCAGCGCCAGCGCACCGAAGATCGCGTCGCACAGCGCATGGATCACCACGTCGCCATCCGAATGCGCCACCACGCCGCGACGATGCGGCACGCGCACACCGCCCAGGGTGACGTGGTCGCCCTCGCCGAATGCATGCACGTCGAAACCCTGTCCGATCCTCATGGGGCTGCCCTCATGCGACTGTCCTTGCAAGCAGGAACTCGGCCAGCGCGAAATCCGCTGCCGTGGTCACCTTGACGTTGTCCTCGGCGCCCTCGACCAGCAACGGCGCGAAACCGGCCTGCTCCATCGCCATCGCCTCGTCGCTGACGTTCACGCCGCGCCGTGCCGCCTCGCGCAGCGCCATCGCCAGTTGACCACGCCGGAACATCTGTGGCGTGAAGGCGCGCCAACGCAGGTCACGCGGCTCGGTCAGCTCGCTGCGGCCGGCCGTATTCGCCCGCTTCAGCGTGTCGCGCAGCGGCGCGCCCAGCAGGCCGCCGTCGGCCGCACCGGCCAGTTCGATCAACTTGCCGATATCGGCCAGCCGCACGCACGGTCGCGCGGCGTCGTGCACCAGCACGAAATCGTCCGCACCCACCGACGCGGGCAAGGCGTCGATTCCGGCCAGCACCGAATCGCTGCGCTCCGCTCCGC
The DNA here is from genome assembly GCA_036561785.1 of Rhodanobacter sp. Lineage (GTDB taxonomy): Bacteria > Pseudomonadota > Gammaproteobacteria > Xanthomonadales > Rhodanobacteraceae > Rhodanobacter. Next base: position 146 of record DATCUT010000136.1, on the reverse strand, counting down.
CGATCGCGGTCAGCAGCGGCTTGCCGTTGAGCGTGTCGACGCCGGACCAGTGCGCATCGGCCGCGGCCAGCGTCACCAGCAGGCCGCCGATCCGCGGATGCGCGGCGAGCCGCTCCAGCGTGTGCGCAATCAGCGGCCGCCCGGCC
>DATCUT010000135.1:0-9589 GCA_036561785.1 Rhodanobacter sp. | reverse complement strand
GCATGCGCACCGAGCCGGCGACGCCGCCGGAACTGCTGGCGCTGGCCCGCGCGCTGTTCGCCAACGGCAACCGCCTGGCGCGCACCGCGATGGCGCTGGAAGCCACCCTCGACGATCTCGCCACGCTGCCTGCAGCGGACGCCATCGGCCGTTTCGTCGAGCACAACGCCGACACCGTGCAGGCCATCGCCACGGCGCTGCGCGAACAGCGCCCGCTGGACACCCTGCCCAACCTGCGCGCCATGCAACGCGAACTGGTCACCTCGATGCGGGGAAGCAGCGACCGCGCCACGCTGGAGCTGCTGGCGCGGATCAGCGACCGGCTGGTGGACAACATCGACACCTTGGCGTACGTGCTCAAGCGCACCCACCCGGAGCCCTCTGCGTAGGGCGGACGGTGTCCGCCCTACGGCGCAGCACCCGGGCACCTCGCTGCAACGCGCCGGCGAGCACGCCACCGCCCGTACCAGTCGGCATGTGCGGGCGCAACGCGACGCCACCGCGTGGAGGTTTTACACTGCGTAAATGCTCAAGATCGACACTCACGCGCATATCCTGCCCCGCGACTGGCCGAACCTGGCGGCCAAGTACGGCGACGACCGCTTCCCGGTGATGACCCATACCGACGGGCGCCACCGCATCTACAAGGACAGCCGGTTCTTCCGCGAGGTGTGGGATTCGGCGTTCGACCCGCAGACGCGCATCGGCGACTACGCCCGCTTCGGCGTCGACGTGCAGGTGATCTCCACCGTGCCGGTGCTGTTCTCGTACTGGGCGCCGGGCCACCAGGCGCTGGAGCTGCATCGCCATCTGAACGACCACATGGCCGGCATCTGCCGCGACCACCCGCGCCACTACGCCGGCATCGGCACGGTGCCGCTGCAGGCGCCGCAGCTGGCCGTGCGCGAGCTGGAACGCTGCATCGACGAACTGGGCCTGCAGGGCGTGCAGATCGGCTCGCACTGCGGCGACTGGAACCTGGATGCGCCGGAGCTGTTCCCGTTCTTCGAGGCCGCCGCCGATCTCGGCGCCGCGGTGCTCGTGCACCCGTGGGACATGATGGGCATGGCCAGCATGCCGAAATACTGGATGCCGTGGCTGGTCGGCATGCCTGCCGAACAATCGCGCGCCGCCTGCTGCCTGGTCTTCGGCGGCGTGATGGAGCGGCTGCCGAAGCTGCGCGTGATGCTGGCCCACGGCGGCGGCAGCTTCCCCTCGACGATCGGCCGCATCGAACACGGCTTCAGGATGCGCCCGGACCTGGTCGCCACCGACAACCCGCGCAACCCGCGCGAGTACCTCAAGCGCTTCTACTTCGACTCCTGCGTGCACGACGACCAGGCGCTGCGCTATCTGCTGGATGTGACGGGTGCCCACCAGGTGATGCTCGGCACCGACTATCCTTTCCCGCTGGGGGAGCAGGAGCCCGGCAGCGGCATCGAGGCGCTGGGCCTGGACGAGGCTGACCGCGCGCGGCTGTTCCACGGCACGGCGCTGGAGTGGCTGGGCCTGCCCCGCCACCGCTTCGCTCCCGACCCCATCCCGAAGGAACCCGCATGAGCTTCCTGCGCAGCACCACCCTCGCGATCGCCTTCGCCACCGCCCTGCTGGCTGGTGGCGTGCACGCCGCCGACGTCAGCATGGCCGACGGCAGCGTCCACTTCAGCACGCCGGACCACTGGCTCGGCATCATGGAAACCCAGGGCGACCCCGAAGCCCGCGTGTTCCAGGTGCCCGACCCCTCGCCCACCGGCAAGAACAGCCTCGCGCGCGTCACCGTCACGGTGAAGCAGGAGGCCGACGTCAACGGTTTCAACCAGTACCGCAGCGAAGCCACCGCGAAAGCCATGGCGCTGCCCGGCTACAAGGCCGCTGCGGTGCCGCCCGGCCCGAACAGCAACGTCTATACCGCGCAGGAAAACGCCACCGCCTTCAGCTACACCGAACACTACTGGTTCAAGAACGGCCACGCGATCCAGCTGCGCTGCATGCGCCCCAGCCAGACCGAAGCCGGTGCCGACTGGAAGGCCGCCTTCGACAAGGGCTGCGACGCGATCGCCGCGCAACTAAAATAGACCTTCCGCAAATCTCCGCAGGAGCGCACCCTGTGCGCGAGCTTTTCGTCACGTGACGAAGAGCATCGCGCACAGGGTGCGCTCCTACACGGAAGCCATGCAGGACGCCACCATGCTCGACTACCAGACCACCCTCGACTGGGCCAACGCCCGGGACGCTGCCGATCCGCTGCGCGCGTTCCGCGACGAATTCATGATCCCGCCGCACGAAGGGCGCGACGGTCTGCCGTCAGACAGCGTGTACTTCTGCGGCAACTCGCTCGGCCTGCAGCCGCGCGCGGTGCGCGAAGCGGTCAACGCGGAACTGGACTACTGGGGCGAGCTGGGCGTCGAGGGCCACTTCAAGGGCCGCCTGCCGTGGATGGACTATCACGAGTTCGTGCGCGACGACCTTGCCGCCGTGGTCGGCGCCAGGCCCGTCGAAGTGGTGGCGATGAACACCCTGGGCGTGAACCTGCACCTGATGATGGTGAGCTTCTACCGCCCCACCGCCGAACGCCCGGCGATCCTGATCGAGGCTGGTGCGTTTCCCACCGATCGCTATGCCGTCGAATCGCAGATCCGTTTCCACGGCTTCGACCCGGCCAGCGCGTTGATCGAACTGCAGCCCGACGAACCGAACGGCACCACTTCCATGCAAGCGATCGAACGCGCGCTGGCCGAGCATGGCCCGCGCATCGCGCTGGTGATGCTGCCCGGCGTGCAGTACCGCACCGGCCAGGCGTTCAACCTGAAGGGCATCACCGAACTCGGCCACAAGCACGGCTGCACGGTCGGCTTCGACCTCGCCCATGCGGTCGGCAACCTGCCGCTGCAACTGCACGACAGCGGCGCCGACTTCGCGATCTGGTGCAGCTACAAATATCTCAACAGCGGCCCCGGCGCCGTCGGCGGCGCGTTCGTGCACGAGCGTCACGCCAAGGCCGTGCTGCCGCGCTTCGCCGGCTGGTGGGGCCACGACAAGACCACCCGCTTCCAGATGGGCCCGGAGTTCGTGCCCACGCCCGGCGCCGACGGCTGGCAACTGTCCAACCCGCCGATCCTGGCGCTGGCCCCGCTACGCGTGTCGCTGGAAATTTTCCGCCGCGCCGGCATGGACCGCCTGCGCGAGAAATCGCTGCAGCTGACCGGCTACCTGGAATGGCTGGTGCGCAGCCAACTCGCCGATGTGCTCGACATCGTCACCCCCGCCGAACCCGAGCGCCGCGGCGCGCAGTTGTCGATTCGCGTGCTCGGCGGCCGCGAGCGCGGCCGCGCCCTGTTCGAACACCTGATGGCAAACGGCATCATCGGCGACTGGCGCGAACCGGACGTGATCCGCATCTCGCCCGCGCCGCTGTACAACCGCTTCGCGGATTGCCTGCAGTTCATGGATGCGACACGGAGATGGTCCGGCGTTCGGACCTGAAAACGATCTGCCCCGCGCGGGGCAGATCGCAGGTGCAACGACTCGCTTAGTGGACCTGGATATTGCCGCCCTCGACGGGAATCGATGCCGGCACAAGTGGAGAGGTGCACGGCACTCCCGGCGGCCCGAGGAAGATGAACACCAGCGAGATCAGATCCGGCGGAGCTCCCGCGCCTTCGCCGTTGTCGACGACCTGGAACCAGACCGGGTCTCCGACGAAGGCGCCCGCAACGTTGTCCTGGGTAACCGTACCGCTCATCGTCGCAACGTTGCCTGCAACATTGAGGCAGTCGACGGCCATGTGCAGCCGAGTGCCCGAATTGCGATTGAAAAGCTCAGCCTGGCCTCTCGAGTTGTTGTTGCTGTCCGTCCCCGCCGTGAAGCTGAACGTGCGTAGCTCGGTGCCGACCGTGATGTGCCCCGAGCCTGTCGCCGAAGCGACGATGCCGTTACCCGCGAGGGCTGTCCCTGCGCTCATTCCGGCTCCCACCGCCAGCAGGGTGGCGATCAAAACGCTTGTCGTCTTCATTGTTGCCTCCACATACAGACTGTTGAGTTCCCGGCCGGGCACTCGTGGAGTCGCAACATCGATCTTGTGCCTCATGCCTTCACATGGCATGACGCACTCTCTCACGGCCGCCGGGGGCGGACCGTTCGAGTACCAAGCATGTCAACTACGGCGGTCATCCCCTGCTTATGACCGACCATGCCATGAACGGTCACGCTATCTATCAGTATGGACTCCCATGCGTTTAGTCAGAATCAACGACTCGTTTAAGTATCATGCAAATCCTGAAATCCAACTCATTCGGATGAAAGTAAATATCCCCGGCAAAGCCGGGGGCTTTACGACGGCTCGCCCCTCAAAGGGACCTATTCGCCATCGGTGAAAATCAAGAGCCCGAAGCAAGATGAATCGCCCCGGGATTTGAGGAGGCTTCAACTCTTGGGAGAATGGAGCCATGAACAAGTCCACCAAGTTTTCCCCTGAGGTCCGCGAGCGCGCGGTGCGCATGGTGCAGGAGCACTGCGGAGAGTATCCATCGAAGCGGGAACCAAGGTGCACCGACGCACTCGCAACCAGAAAACTCCCAAGCGCGAACCTCCCGAGTCTTGAACGCAATGCCGGAACTGTTGCGCGCAAGGCATTCATGCTCTCCGTCCACCCCCGGTCTTTCGCGCGCGACCCTCGCGACCTCGCAGCGGCAAGGGTCGGAGCGTCGCGCGCGACGCCTGCCGGGACGGCCGCGAGGGTATTTCGGGCACGGACGATGGCTTGACCTTCGCGCTTGCAGCGGGTGACCTTTGCGATCCGAGGTTATGGACCTTGCGCCTCGGGCTTTTCCGCTTGCAGGCAAAGCTGTCGCGGGTGCGGGCGAAGGTCGGAGGGTCGGGCGCGTCGTGGAAACCGTTGCGGGTGGAGCTCGACCTCTTGCAAGGGAGGGTGGGGAGGTTACACAGTGAACGGGGTCAGGTTCACTTTCCAACAACCATTTTGGGCCGAGAGCGGGCATTCAACATCACGCCGGGCTCCGCGGATGCCGCACCTGCCCTTCCCCGCGCACCACGAATCGCTCCACCGTGAGCGCCTCGGCGCCCATCGGGCCGTAGGCATGCAGGCGGGTGGTCGAAATGCCGATCTCGGCGCCGAGGCCGAGTTCGCCGCCGTCGCTGAAGCGGGAGGAGGCGTTGACCATCACCACGGCGGAGCGGATCGCCTGCACGAAGCGTTGCGCGGTGGCTTCGTCGGCGGTGGCGATGACTTCGGTGTGGTCCGAGCCGTAGCGGCGGACGTGCGCGATCGCCTGGTCGAGGTCGTCCACCACGCGCACGGTGAGGATCAGGTCGAGGAACTCGGCGGCGTAGGCACCCACCGTGTCGCCCGGCAGCAGCGAGGCGCGGCCGCCGGCCAGCACCTTCGCGGCGCCGGCGTCGATGCGGATGCGACCCGGCGCGGCATGTGCGTGGCGCAGCCAGTACTTGCGCGCCTGCAGGCGCGTGAAACCGCGGCGAGAGCTGAACCGGCGGCGACCCGGAGCACGCCGCCACCGGCTCATCGCCCGGCAAACACGATTGCCGGCTGCAACTTCACGACCGGACGCACGCTGATCAGGGCCGCCGCCACGCTCACCAGGACGACACCCAGCAGACCCGCCAGCGGGGTGAACCACATCATGCGGAACGGAAAGCCCAGCCGGACGACGACCTCGCCGGCGATACCGCACAGGCCCAAGCCCATACCGGTGCCCAACAAGGCGCACATTGTGGCCTGCACCAGCACCATCGCGGTAAGCACCCTGGACGGCGCCCCCAGCGCCTTGAGTACGGCGTACTGGCTCTGGTGTTCGTAAGTGAACATGTAGAGCATGACGCCGGTGACGCCGAACCCCATGGTCATCGCCAGCGTCAGCATCGCCGCAATATCGCCGACATCCTCGGAGTTGACCAGGAACCAGCGAACCGTATCGGACTTGAAGTCGGCCGTGGCGCGCGCGCGCAGGCCCGTGCGCTGCTCGATGTGCCTTGCCACCTCCCGTGGCGAGGCGCCCGCCACGACCCGCACCATCACGAAGGTCAGCGTATGCGGTTCGACCGGAAGGATGCGCAGCGCGTTGGGCAGCGTGGTGTAGAGCAGCGGCCGCGGCGGGTAGCGCGGCAATGTCGAGGACTGGCCCAGCACGCGCACCAGATGCTCGTTGACCAGCAATTCGTCGCCGGCACGCAACTCGCGCGTCGGCGCCTCCAGGTGCGCGCCGTCGTGCGGCCACTGGTCCCGCGCCAGCGCCGGCGTCTCCAGTTTGCCGGTCGTGCCGCCCGCGTCGACGATCACCGCATTACGCGCGCGCAACTCGTCCGGCTTCCGCCCGGGCACCACCGGCGCGCCGGCGAGCGACGCGTCGTCCACACCGATTATCTGGAAGGTCTGGAACTGCCCGTTCGCGAAGCGCACGTCCGCCGTGCCCATCGCCAGCGGCACCGCGTGGCCGACGCCCTGGACGCTGCGCACCCGGTCCAGCGCGGACGTAGGCATGTTGATGGTCTGCTCCACGGACTCGACCGCCGGATCCATCACCCACACATCGGTGGCGCCATTCTCGGCAATCAGGGCGAAGCCATTGGTCATGAAGCCGCAGAAATACGAGGCGGCGAAGGTGACCAGGAAGGAGGTGAACGCGATCCCGAACAGCAGCCCCACGCACTTCGCGCGATCCGCCGTCAGCATCTTCAGTGCGATCCGAAACATCAATGCGGTCCGGCCGCCGGTTTTTTCGGCGCAACCGGCACCTCGATGAAGGCGTCCATCTGCTGTCCGAGGTACACCGGCAACGCGCCGCGCTCGAAACTGTAGATCACCTGCAGCACGCGGACATCCGTGCGCTCAGTACTCTGCCCCGTCAGCGACGTCTTGGGAGTGACATACGGCTCGATGTATTCAAAGCGCAGCGGAATGGACAGCTGGGGATTGCCACGCACGAACGCGCGCGCCTGCATCCGTGGACGAACACGCCAGGCATCGTTCTCATCGATGTCCACGCGCAGGTACATGCGCTTGTCATCGCCGATCAACACCAGCGGCCTGGCCACCTCGCCTGCGGGCGCGAACTCGCCCACCCGCACGTTGACCTGCAGGATGCGCCCGACGATGGGGGCATAGGCTTCCGACCGACCGATGTCGACCTCGATTTGCCGCACGGTCGCCGAGGCCGTCTCCACCGCTGAGGCGGCCGCCTCCATGTCGTCCCTGGCATTGGTCAGGGCTTCGACGCTGATGGCGGCCTTGTCGAGGTGCTGCAGGCGCGTGAGGTAATCCAGACGGTGCGAAGGCTTAGCCAGCGCCGCCTGGGCCAGCCGGACATTGGCCTTGGCGACGCCGAGTCGCGCCTGCAGGTCACGGTCATCGGTCCTGAAGAGCGGAGCGCCAGCCTCGACTTCGTCGCCCGGCCTCACGTAGATCGCGCTCACCACGCCGGGAACGGCTGTGCCGATCGAGACATTGCCCAAGCCGGTTTCGGTGATGCCGGTACCGACGACATAATCGGCGAAGGGCACCTGCTCGACCAGCGCCGCGGAGGTCGTCACCACGTTTGAATCGCCGGAGCGCAAGACAACGGTCACCGCGACCACCACACCGACTATCGCCAGAACAGCCAGGCGGTAGATCCGCTTCTCGAAGGGCGCCATCACGACTGCACTTCCTGCGGTCCGCCACCGCTGACCTCGAGGATCCGTCCGTCTTCCATACGCGCCATGCGGTCGGCGTAACCGAAGGTCCGGTTGTCGTGTGTGACCACGATGAGGGTCCGGCCGGATGCACGGACCACACCACGCAGAATATCCATCATCTCGTGTCCCGTCTTCGCATCGAGGTTGCTGGTCGGTTCGTCGCACACCACCAGCTTCGGATCGTGCACCAGGGCACGCCCGATGGCGACGCGCTGCTGTTGCCCGCCGCTCAACTTGCGCGGCAGCGCATCGGCCCGTGCCGCCAGTCCGACCTCTTCGAGCACGGATCTGGCGCGCTTCTCGGCCGCCTCACGCGCCATGCCGGACAGCAGCAGGGGCACCGACACGTTCTCCACCGCCGTGAGCGCAGGCAGCAGGTTGAAGGCTTGGAACACGAAGCCGATGGTCTCGCCGCGAAAGCGCGTGCGCTCGCTCTCCGGCATGCGACCAACGTTACGGCCTAGCACTTCGCACGTGCCACCGTCCTGGTCGAGGATCGTCGTGATGATCGAGATCAAGGTGGTCTTGCCGCAGCCCGACGGCCCCACCAGCATCAGCAACTCCCCGGTGCGCACATCGAGATCGACGCCACGCAACGCATCCACGCACTCGTTGCCCGAACCGTAGCGCTTAGTCAGGCCGCGGCAACGCACGGCGAGTTCCTGGTCTGCGTGTGTCGTCAACGGCTGCCGCCTTCAGGAGTACCTGCGTCGGATTGTAGCCCGCAGCCCTGAATACGGCAGGCACGGATGCCGCGCAAGAAATCGCGCGTACACGCGGTTCGCATGGCATAGGTGATACGAGCGACTGGTCGAAACCGCCGTCGAAAGCAGACATTCAAACGCTCTACACCCGGCTCTGCGGATGCCTCACCTGCCCTTCCCCGCGTACCACGAAGCGCTCCACCGTGAGCGCCTCGGCGCCCATCGGGCCATAGGCGTGTAGCCGCGTGGTGGAGATGCCGATCTCGGCGCCGAGGCCCAGTTCGCCGCCGTCGCTGAAGCGGGAGGAGGCGTTGACCATCACCACGGCGGAGCGGATCGCCTGCACGAAGCGCTGCGCGGCGGCTTCGTCGGTGGTGGCGATGACTTCGGTGTGGTCGGAGCCGTAGCGGCGGATGTGGGCGATGGCGTCGTCGAGGTCGTCCACCACGCTCACGGCGAGGATCAGGTCGAGGAACTCGGCGGCGTAGTCGTCCTCCGTGACGGCGTGCATGTCGGGTACCAGCGCGCGGCTGCGCTCGTCGCCGCGCAGTTCGACGCCGCGTTCGCGCAGTGCCTGCGCCGCCTGCGGCAGGAACGATTCGGCCACGTCGCGATGCACCAGCAGCGTCTCCAGCGCGTTGCATACGCCGGGGCGCGAGGTCTTGCCGTCGATCAGCAGGTTAAGCGCCAGGTCCAGGTCGGCGGCGCGGTCCACGTACAGGTGGCAGACGCCCTTGTAGTGCTTGATCACCGGCACCCGCGCGTGCTCGGCGACGAAGCGGATCAGGCCTTCGCCGCCACGCGGAATGGCCAGGTCGACGATATCGACGAGCTGCAGCAGTTCGACCATCGTCTCGCGGCGCAGATCCTCGACCAGGGTCACGGCGGCCTCCGGGATGGCGTGCGCGCGCAAGGTGCTGCGCAGCGCCGCGGCGATCGCGGTGTTGGAATGGATCGCCTCGGAGCCGCCGCGCAGGATCACCGCGTTGCCGGCCATCAGGCACAGCGCTGCGGCGTCGGCGGTGACGTTGGGGCGCGCCTCGTAGATCATCGCGATCACGCCGAGCGGGATGCGCACGCGTTCCACCGACAGGCCATTCGGCCGCGTCTCGCGGCGGGTCGTCACGCCGACCGGATCGGGCAGTTCGGCCACCCCGCGCAGCGCGCCGGCGATGCCG
>DATCUT010000134.1:0-10216 GCA_036561785.1 Rhodanobacter sp. | reverse complement strand
GTGCTCGCCGAACAGCCGGCGCATCAGGTCCGCCGCCGGCGCCTGGCTGGCGGCGAGGCCGGCGTGGCCCAGCCCGGCCAGGTAGGCGAAGTTGGCCAGCAGGTAGCAGATCACCACGCCGGCCATGCCCATGCCCAGCGCGCGCGGCAACGTACGCTGCGGATTGCGCACTTCGCCGGCGAGGTCGTTGAGGTAGTGGAAGCCGCCGTAGGTGAACAGCACCGGCAGCAGCGCGCCGACGAACGACCACGGCGACACGGGTGGTGCCGCGTCCACCACCAGCACCGGCCCCAGCTTGCCGTGCGCCAGCACCAGCCCGGCGACCACCAGCAAGGCGATCGCGGCCAGCTTCAGCACGGTGAACACGTTCTGCATCCACGCGCCGGCGCGGATGCCGAACAGGTTCACGCCCACGATGAACACGATCGCACCCACCGCCACCGGTTTCACGTACAGCAGCGGCGGCAGCCCGACCGCGGCGCACAGGTACTCGGCGAACATCGTCGCCACCGCCGCCACGCTGCCGGGGTAGTTGATCAGCGCCATGGTCCAGCCGAACAGGAACGCCGGCAGCAGCCCGAACGCCTCGCGCAGGTAGACGTAGATGCCGCCCGCCTGCGGCCGCCGCGCGCCCAGCTCGGCGTAGCACAGCACGCCGGCCAGGGTCAGCAGGCCGCCGATCGCCCACAGGATCAGCACCTCCGCACCCGACGACGTGTTGCGCGCCACCGTGGCCGGAGTGAGGAAGATGCCTGCCCCGATCACGCCGCCGATGACGATCATCGCGGCGTCCCAGGTGTTCAGGCGACGGGCATAGGCATTGGCGGGTTCGATCAGCATGCCGGCTACCTTGCCATTGTCGATGCCGTCTCTACCAGTCCCGCGTGGCATGGGGTCGTGCCTGGCAACGTGCCATCCGGCAAATTGACAAGCCGCGGCCGCACCGGAAGACTGTCGCCGGCGGCGCCATGCGCTGTCGGCCAGTGGCGCAGCGACTCTGCGGCGCCATCGCTGCCGAGGGGTGCTGCAGCGGATCACGATCCGCCACGCTCGGCCGGTGATTCCATCGCAAGGGCGCCCTTTCCACTCACTGGAGACGTCGCCATGCCCCATCCCGCTGCCATCCGCCGGCTCGCCCTCGCCACCTCCGCCGACCATCCGTCGATCCAGCCGGACGACGCGCATCTGGCCGCCTCGCTGGAGCGCCTCGGCCTGCCGCCGGTGGTCTGTGTGTGGAACGACCCCACGGTGGACTGGTCGGCGTTCGACGCCGTGCTGATCCGCACCATCTGGGACTACTTCAAGCACCACGCGGCCTTCCTCGACTGGCTGGACCGGCTCGATCGCCTCGGCATCCCCACCATCAACGACAGCGCGCTGCTGCGCTGGAACAGCGACAAGCGCTACCTGCTCGAACTCGCGCAACATGGCGTGGCGATCATTCCCACCCAGTTGGCCAGTACAGCCGCGCTGCCCGGCGTGCTGGCGGCGATGCCGGGACAAACGGTGGTGATCAAGCCGAGCATCAGCGGCGGCGCCTGGCACACGCTGCGCGGCACGGTCGGCGACGCGGCATTCGCCGCCGCGGTGGCGCAACTGCCGCGCGACTACAACTACCTGGTGCAGCCGTTCGTGCCGGAGATCGTCAGCGACGGCGAATGGTCGCTGCTGTATTTCGCCGGCGCGTTCAGCCATGCGGTGATCAAGCGCCCGGCCGCCGGCGACTACCGCGTGCAGGGCGAGCACGGCGGCAGCGCCGAGCCGGCGCAAGTCGACGCCGCCACCCTGGCTGCGGCCGACCGCGCACTGGCTGCGGTGGCCGCGCTCGGCCATGGCGACCACGCCTACGTGCGCGTTGACGGCGTGGTCAGCGGCGGGCGTTTCCTGGTGATGGAGCTGGAACTGATCGAGCCGTTCCTGCACCTGGCCGCACACCCGGCCGCGGCCGAACGCCTGGCGCAGGACGTGGCCGGCCGCCTGTTGCCGGCCGCGCTGACGGACACCCCTTGAGCACGTCGAACCCGCACGCTCCCGCCGGGCCGCCCGCACGCTGGCTGCACCTGCTGTCGTGGTTCGGATCGCTGGCGGCGTTCGGGTTGGCGCTGTGGCTGCTGCATCGCTACGTCACCCACCTCGCCTGGCGCGACGTGGCGACGGCCTGGTCGCAGTTGCCGGGTTGGCGCATCGCGGGCTCGGCCGGCGCGGCGCTGCTCAGCCTGACGATGCTGGCGATGTTCGACGTGCTGGCGGCGCGCACCGTGGTGCGCGATCGCATCCCGGCGAAGCTGGCCGCCTTCGCCGGCGCGGTCACCCAGGGCATCTCGAACACGCTGGGCTTCCATGCGATCACCGGCACCGCGCTGCGCTATCGCATCTACGCCACGGCCGGACTCGGTGCCAGCGACATCGCGCGCATCGTGGCCCTGGCCGGGTTCGGCGTGGGGCTGGGTTTCACGGTGGTGATCACCGGCGCGCTGTGCTGGCAGCCGGCAATCACCCAGGGCTGGGGACGCTGGCCGGGCGCGGCGCTGTTGCTGTTGCTGATTGCCCTGGTCGTCTGGCTCGCCCACCCGCGCACGCTCGCGCTGGGTCGCTGGACCTTGGCGCTGCCGAGCGCACGCATCGCCGCCACGCAGATGCTGGTCGGCGGAGTGGAGATGCTGGCCGCGCTCGGCGCGCTGTACGTGCTGCTGCCGGCGGCGTCCGCGCCGCCGTTCGTGGATTTCCTGCCGATCTACGTGGGCGCCGTGCTGGCCGGCATCGTCAGCCATTCGCCAGGCGGGCTGGGTGTGTTCGAGACGATCATGCTGGCGTCGTTTCCGCCGGAAGCGCGCGCCGACCTGCTCGCCGCGATCCTGTGCTACCGGCTGACCTACACCGCGCTGCCGTTCGTGCTGTCCAGCGCCGCGCTGGCAGTGTTCGAGTGGCGCGGGCGCCGACATCGCTGAACCCGGTTCGGCGCGGCGCATCCCGCTCGCTAGAATGACCCGGTCCCCATTGGCCGGCCACGCGCTTGTCCTCCGCCCCACGCAAGATCCTCCACGTCGACATGGACGCGTTCTACGCGTCGGTGGAGCAGCGCGACGACCCCTCGCTGCGCGGCAAGCCGGTGGCGGTGGCGTGGCGCGGTGCGCGCTCGGTGGTGTGCGCGGCCAGTTACGAGGCGCGCGTATTCGGCGTGCGCTCGGCGATGCCGGCGATCCGCGCCGAGCGGCTGTGTCCGCAGCTGATCTTCGTGCCACCGGATTTCGTGCGCTACAAGGCGGTGTCGCGACAGGTGCGCGAGATCTTCGCGCGGCACACCGAGCTGATCGAGCCGCTGTCGCTGGACGAGGCTTACCTCGACGTCACCAGCACGCTGAGCGGGCTGCCCTCGGCGACCGCCACCGCCGAGGCGATCCGCGCGGCGATCCGCGAGGAGACGCAGCTGACCGCGTCGGCCGGGGTGGCACCGAACAAGTTCCTCGCCAAGATCGCCTCGGATTTCCGCAAGCCCGACGGCCTGTTCGTGGTGCGCCCGCATCAGGTCGAGGCGTTCCTCACCCCGTTGCCGGTCGGCCGCCTGCCCGGCGTGGGCAAGGTGATGGAGGCGAAGCTGGCCGTGCTCGGCATCGCCACCGTGGGCGAGCTGCGCGCGTTCGCGCAGGCGGAGCTGGAGCAGCGCTTCGGCCGCTGGGGCCGGCGCCTGCACGAACTGGCACACGGCATCGACGAGCATCCGGTGCAGCCGGAGCGGCCCACTCTGCAGGTCTCCGCCGAGGACACGTTCGAACACGACCTGCTGCTGGACGAACTTGAACCGCATATTCGCCGACTGGCCGAAAAGGCCTGGGCCGGTCACCAGCGTGAGCGTGGCCGGGTGGCGCGCACTGTGGTGCTGAAACTGAAGACCGCGGACTTCCACACGCTGACGCGCAGCCTTACCCCGGCCCAGCGGCCACTGTCGGCCAGTGAAGTGGCGAACATCGCCTGTGCACTGCGCGAGCGCGTCGATCGCCCCGCCGACAGCCGCTACCGCCTGGTCGGCGTGGGCCTGGCCGGCTTCGTCGAGCAGGACAGCTACCAGGCGCAGAGCGATCTTTTCGACTGACCGCGACGCGTCACGCCTGGCGATCACGGCCGAAGCGCGGCAGGTTCCAGTGATAGTGCAGCGACAGGAAGCGCAGCCCGAAGCAGGCCAGGATCGGCAGCCAGGTCGCCCATGCGGCCGGCCAATGCAGGCGCTCGCCGACCACCGTCAGCGCGGCGCCGACAAACGCGGCCAGCGCATAGATTTCCTTCTGCAGCACGACCGACACGCGCGCCAGCAGCACGTCGCGCGCCATGCCGCCGCCGATCGCAGTGACCATGCCCAGCAGGATCGCCACCTCCGCGTTGTGGCCGAACGCCAGCGCCTTGTGCGCGCCGTACACCGCGAACAGACCCAGCCCCATCGCGTCGAACAGGCGCACCGGATAGGTCAGCCGCTCCACCCACGGATACGCCACGATGGTGAGCAGCGCGGCGACGATCGCGGTGAACAGATAGCGCCAGTCGGACAATCCCGCCGGCGGGATCGCCCCGATGCACAGGTCGCGCGCGATGCCGCCGCCGCAGGCGGTGATGAAGGCGATCGCCAGGATGCCGAACAGGTCGAGGTTGCAGCGCCGCGCGGCCGTCGCGCCGCTGATCGCGAACGCGAACGTGCCGGCCAGATCCACCAGGTTGAACAGCAGTTGCTCATTCATGCGGCCGGTTCACTCGCGGGCATGCCGACGGCGCGGCGATGTCCGCTATTGAACCAGCTTTAGCTGATCCGCCGCGAGATCGCGAAGAACGCCAGGTTGCCCAGGCCGGTGGCGCCGGCCAGCACGGCGACCAGACCGGGCGTGACGTCCTGCCAGCCGAACCACTGGATCAGGCCGAAGCCGAGCGCCAGCGCGACCAGCACGATGCCCCAGCGCAGCGAGGAATGGCGCCGGCGCAGCTCCTCGTCGCGCAGCACGGAGTTGACCAGTTCCTCCGAGCCACCCGCCTCCACCATCTGGCGGCGCACCCTGGCGTCCACCACGACCTTGATGGCATAAGCGATGCAGATGAACAGCGAAATCGGAATCAAGATGGCGAAATCCATGGGACTCTCCTGGCAAATCTGGGTGGGATGGGGTGACCTTCGTGACCATGGATACAGGCATTCCCCGAACGGTTGCAGCAAGCTGCCTGCAACCGTTTCCCGCCTGCGCGTATCCCTTGTCCCATGGATGACACCCGCAGCAGCCCCGACCGCGACCTGGTCGACGCCGTGCTGGCCAACCGGCCGGGCGCGTTCGAACGCCTCGTGCGCGAACACCAGGGGCTGTGCTGGCACATCATCCAGCGCATGGTGCGCAACCCGGAGGACGCGCGCGAGCTGTGCCAGGACACCTTCCTGCGCGTGCACCAGTGCCTGCACCAGTACCGCTACGAGAGCGCGCTGAAATCCTGGATCGGGCGCGTGGCGTACACCATCGCGCTGCGCCACCTGCAACACAAGCGCATCCCGCTGGTCGAGCACAGCGGCGACGGCGACGACTACGCGCTGGTGGAAAACATCGGCGACGGCTTCGACCTGGAAGCGGCCTGCGCGAATGAGGAAACGGCGCGGCACCTGCACGCCGCGATCGAGCAGCTGCCGCCCTTGCAACGCACGCTGCTGACCCTGTATTACCTCGAAGAGACGACCATCCCGGAGATCGCCCGGATCACCGGGCTGGCCAGCGGCACCATCAAGAGCCACTTGTTCCGCTCACGTTTGCGCCTGCGCGGCGCGCTCGAAACGCGGACCGGAGTTGCAGCATGATCCAGCACATCGACGACCCCATCCCTCCCTTCGACGACGCCGCGCACGAGCGCGAATGGCTGGTGCAGGAACGCGCGATGCGGCGCGAGCGCCTGCAGCTCGATCCCGCCGGCGACGATGCGCGCAGCCGGCGCTATCGCCTGCTCGCGCGGACCTTGCGTGAACCGTTGCCGGATGTGTTGCCGGCAGACTTCGCGCAGCAGCTGGCCGGACGGGTCGCGGCTACTCCGGCCCCACGGGCGGCCTCCGGCAGCTCGTTCGAATCCACGTTGACGCTGGCGCTGGCAACTGTCCTGGCCGTGGCCGCGGGCGTGGTGGTGGCGATCTACGGCAGCGCGTGGCTGCCATCGTTCCTCACGATCCTGCCCACCCCGCACGCACCGACCACCCGCTGGTTGCTGGCACTGGCCGGCTGTCTCGGCGCGTCCTGGCTGCTGGGGCAGTGGCAACGGCACGCGCAGGGGAAGACGGACTGAGCTGTCTGCCTCCCGTGCACTGCGGAAACCCCGGTTCGGCTGCGTAGGACGGGCAGTGCCCGCCGCTCTTGCCACTCTTCCGCGGCGCACCGAAAAGCCGGCGGGCAGTGCCCGCCCTACGCGGCTTCCAGACCACCTGTAGGAGCGCACCCTGTGCGCGATGCCTTTCGGTGACGTGACGAAGAGCATCGCGCACAGGGTGCGCTCCTACAGCCGCGTGGCAAACGCGCTACAGCTCCAGCACCGCATCCAGTCCGCGATGCAGGCCGACCAAGCCGGACACCTTGCGGATGGCCAGCAGCGCGCCACCCACATAAGGCTGCGCACCGCTGCCCGCGTTGTGACGCAGGCTCAGGGTCTGCTCCGGCATGCCGAAGATCGCCTCGACGCCGATCACGAAACCCGGCAGGCGCACCGCATGCACCTGGCTGCCGGCCAGCGTGCCGCCGCGCGTCTCGCGCAGGCCGACGGTCTGCTCCAGCGGCACTTCCAGCTGCGGCTGGCGCACCCGGCCCAGCCGCGTGGCCAGCTCGCGCACGGTACCGCTGGGCGCATCCGGCTTGCCCGCACTGGCGTAGTCGATGAGCTCCCACTGCGGGATGAGCTTCGCCGCCATCTCGGCAAACTTGATCAGCAGCACCGCGGTCAACGCGAAGTTGCCGCAGGCCAGCACGCCGCGCTGGCGCTCGCGGGCGACCGCGTCGATCTGCGCATAGTCCTCGTCGGTGAGGCCCGACGTGCCCACCACCACGTGCGCACCATGCGCCAGCGCGGCAAGGATGTTCGCCTTGGCGCTGTCGGGATGGGTGTACTCGACGAACACATCGCAGGGTTGCACCACCAGCGCCTCGGCGGCACTCGCGAAGATCGGCGTCGCCAGCCGCGACTCGCCCAGCACATCGCCGAGCTTCTGTCCGGCGTGCCGGCGCGCCACGGCCGCGACCAGTGCAAGGTCGTCGGCCGCAGCGATGCCGCGCGCCAGCTCGGAACCGGCCCAACCGGTGGCACCGGCAAGACATAGCTTCAGTGACATATCCACCTCGTTGCAGTTGGCGTCCCGGTTTGGACCACGGCGTTCGCCGATACTTTCCGGACTTGCCTGTACAAAAGCCCGGATCACTCCGGGCCTCTTCCAGGCGACCGCCTCGCTTACTTTTTCTTCGGCATGTACAGGTCGGTGATGGTGCCTTCGTACACTTCTGCCGCCATGCCGATCGATTCGCTGAGCGTGGGGTGCGGATGGATGGTGAGGCCGATGTCGGCGGCTTCGCTGCCCATCTCGATCGCCAGCGCGAGTTCGGAGATCAGGTCGCCGGCGTGCACGCCGACGATGCCACCACCAACGATGCGGTGGGTTGCCTCGTCGAAGATCAGCTTGGTGAAACCTTCGGTGCGGTCGATGCCGATCGCGCGGCCCGAGGCAGCCCACGGGAACTTGCCCACGCCGATCTTCAGGCCCTTTTCCTTCGCCTCGCGCTCGGTCACGCCGACCCAGGCGATTTCCGGATCGGTGTAGGCGACCGACGGAATCACCCGCGCGTCGAAGTGGCTCTTCATGCCGGCGACGACTTCCGCGGCGACCTTCGCCTCGTGCGTGGCCTTGTGCGCCAGCATCGGCTGGCCGACCAGGTCACCGATCGCGAAGATGTGCGGCACGTTGGTGCGCATCTGCGAATCGACGTTGATGAAGCCGCGCTCGGTCACCGCGACGCCGGCCTTGTCCGCGCCGATCTTGCCGCCGTTCGGCGAACGGCCCACCGACACCAACACACGGTCGAACAGCGTGGTCGCGGGGATGCTGTCGCCCTCGTAACCGACCTCGATACCTTTCTTGGTGGCCTTGGCGCTGACCACCTTGGTCTTCAGGTGGATACCCTTGAGCCGGCTGCCCAGGCGCTTGGCCAGCGGCCGGATCAGATCGGCATCGGCGCCGGGGATGAGCTGGTCCATGAACTCGACCACGGTCACCTCGCTGCCCAGCGCGGCATACACGGTGGCCATTTCCAGGCCGATGATGCCGCCACCGACCACCAGCAGTTTCTTCGGCACGTCGCGCAGTTCCAGCGCGCCGGTGGAGTCGACGATGCGCTCGTCGTCCCACGGGAACGACGGCAGCTTCACCGACTGCGAGCCGGCCGCGATGATCGCGTGCTCGAAACGGATCAGCTTCACGCCATCCTTCGTCTGGACCTCCATTTCGTTGGGCGAGACGAAGGCGCCGGCGCCCTCGAGCGTGCGCACCTTGCGCTGCTTCGCCATCGAGACAAGGCCGCCAGTGAGCTGGCCGACCACCTTGCCCTTGAAGCTGCGCAGCTTGTCGATGTCGATTTTCGGCGCACCGAAGCTGACGCCGTGCGCGGCCATCGCCGCGGCCTCGTCGATCACCGCCGCGGCGTGCAGCAGCGCCTTGGACGGAATGCAGCCCACGTTGAGGCAAACGCCGCCGAGGCTGGCGTAGCGTTCCACCAGCACGGTGTCGACGCCGAGGTCGGCGGCGCGGAACGCAGCGGTGTAGCCGCCGGGACCGGAACCGAGCACGACCAGCTTGCATTCGATGTCGGCCTTGCGGCCGGAGGCACCCGCGGCCTGCGGCGCCGGCGCAACCGGGACCGCGGCCGGAACGGTGGCTGGCGTGGATGCCGCCGGTGTAGCCGGCCTGGGCACCTCGGCTTTCGGCGCCGCGGCATCGCCAGCCACTTCCAGCACGGCGATCACCGCACCCTCGGAAACCTCGTCGCCGACCTTGAGCTTCAGCTCCTTGATCACGCCGGCGGCGCTGGAGGGGATCTCCATGGTCGCCTTGTCCGACTCCAGCGTGATCAGGCTCTGCTCCTTCGCCACCGTGTCGCCCACCTGCACCAGCACTTCGATCACCGGCACGTTGTCGTGGCCGCCGATGTCGGGAACCTTGATTTCGATCGTGTTCGCCATCGTCATCGCCTCCGTCAGAGCAGCAGCCGGCGGATGTCGCCGAGCTGGTTGGCGAGGAAGGCGGCGAAGCGCGCGGCGAGCGCGCCGTCGATCACCCGATGGTCATAGCTGAGCGACAAGGGAAGAACCAGCCGCGGCGCGAATTCCTTGCCGTTCCACAGCGGCTTCATCACCGACTTGGAGACGCCGAGGATGGCGACTTCCGGCGCGTTGACGATCGGCGTGAAGTAGGTGCCGCCGATGCCGCCGAGCGAGCTGATCGAGAAGCAGCCGCCGGACATCTCGGCCGGGCCGAGCTTCTTGTCCCGCGCCTTCTTCGAGATCTCGCCCAGCTCGCGCGCCAGGTCGAGCAGGCCTTTCTTGTCGCAATCGCGGATCACCGGTACGACCAGGCCATCGGGCGTGTCCACCGCGATGCCGATGTGGAAGTACTTCTTCAGGATCAGCTTCTCGCCCGACTCGTCGAGCGAGGCGTTGAACTGCGGGAACGCCTTCAGCGCCGCCACCACCGCCTTGATCTGGAACACCAGCGGGCTGATCTTCAGGTCCCCGCCCTTATCGGACTTTTGCTCGGCGCCGAGCTGCTTGCGGAACGCCTCCATCTCGGTGATGTCGGCGTCCTCATGCTGGGTGACATGGGGGATCATCGCCCAGTTGCGCGCCAGGTTCGCGCCGGAGATCTTCTGGATGCGCGACAGCGGCTTCTCCTCGATCTCGCCGAACTTGGCGAAGTCGACCTTCGGCCACGGCAGCAGGTTCAGGCCGCCCACCGAGGCGGATGCGCCGGCCACCGGACGCGCGCCGGAAGCGAGCGCGTGCTTGACGTAGGCACTGACGTCCTCGCGCTGGATGCGGCCGCCGCGGCCGCTGCCCTTGACCTGCTGGATGTCCACGCCGAGCTCGCGCGCAAACGCGCGGATCGCCGGGCTCGCGTACGGTGCGTCGCCGGGCATCACGATGCGGGCATCCATCGGCGGACGCACCCGCGGCG
>DATCUT010000133.1:0-31062 GCA_036561785.1 Rhodanobacter sp. | reverse complement strand
TGGCCGGCGCGCCGCCGGCGAACGGCACGAAGCGGGCGGCGAAGCCGCGCGCGTCGAGGCTGCCGGCGTGCAGGTCGATCAGCGCCTCGCCGAAACACAGGATGGGTCGCACGGCCATCTCAGAGGTTTCCGCTGGCGTCCGCTGCCGGGATGCTGCGGATGCGCGAGCCGCTGAGGCCGTAGAACACGATGTACAGGTAGCACAGCAACGGCAGGAAGAACGCGTGCTGCAGGCCGATGTGATCGGCGAACACACCTTGCACGTAAGGAATGATCGCGCCGCCCACGATCGCCATGATCAGCAGGCTGGACGCCTTGCTGGTCATCGGCCCGAGCCGTTCGATGCCGAGCGCGAAGATGGTCGGGAACATGATCGAGTTGAACAGGCCGATCGCGATGATGCTGTACATCGCCACCGCGCCGCTGCCGAGCATGGTGGTCAGCACCAGCAGCGCGTTGATCGCGGCGAACAGGGCGAGCAGCCGGCGCGGCGAGAATTTCGCCATCAGCGCCGAACCGACGAAGCGGCCGACCATCGCGCCGCCCCAGTACCACGACACGTAGTGCGCGGCCTGCTGCTCGCTCAGGTGGCCGATTTCGGGCATCGACAGGTAGTTGACCATGAAGCTGCCGATCGACACCTCGGCGCCGACGTAGAAGAAGATGCCGAGCACGCCGAACAGCACGTGCGGATGGCGCAGCACCTCGACGAAGCCGTGGCGCGCGTGGTCGTCCTTGTCGGTGGCCTCGGTCAGCGCCGGCAGGCGGAACAGCCACACGAAGACCGCCAGCAGGAACAGCACCACGGCCAGCCCGATGTACGGGAATTGCACCGCCTGCGCCTGCTGGGTGTCGTAGAGCAGGCGCTGCGCCGGTGCCAGCACGGCCAGTTCGTCCGGACTCTTCACCACGTTGGACAGGATCAGCAGGCCGCCGAACAGCGGCGCCAGCGTGGTGCCCAGCGAATTCAGCGCCTGCGCCAGGGTCAGCCGGCTGGAACTGGTCTTTTCCGGACCCAGCAGCGCCACGTACGGATTGGCCGCCACCTGCAGCACGGTGATGCCGGTGGCCAGCACGAACAGCGCGCCGAGGAACGCCGGGTACAGGTGCAGGCTGGCCGCCGGCCAGAAGCCGAGCGCGCCGACGCCGGCGATCGCCAGTCCGGCCACGATGCCCTTCTTGTAGCCGAGCGCGGCGACCAGCCGGCCGGCCGGCATCGCCATCAGGAAGTACGCGCCGAAGAAGGTGAACTGCACCAGGATCGCCTGGGCATAGTTGAGCTGGAAGATCGACTTCAGGTGCGGGATCAGGATGTCGTTGAGGCAGGTCAGGAAGCCCCACATGAAGAAGATGGTGGTGAGCACCCCCATCGCCATCGGATAGTCGGTATAGCGCTCGCCATGGGCGGGCGAGCCGGGCGTCGGTGACGGAGCTTGGGCGAAGGCCATGTGGATTCCCCGGAGAGTGTGGTGTGGTCAGGCGGTGGGTGGTGGGCAGCTGCTTTCGCGAACGATCAGTTGTACCGGTGCCACGGTCTGGTGGCTGGCAGCCTGCGGTTGCTGCAGGCGTTGCAGTACAAGTTGTGCCGCCTGCTGGCCGCGCTCGTGCGGCGCGACCGACAAGGTGGTCAGTGGCGGCATGCCGAGCGCTGCCTCGGCGATGTCGTCGAAGCCGGTCAGCGCGAAGTCGTGGCCGGGGCGCAGGCCGCGCTGGTTGAGGCCGAGCATCAGGCCCAGCGCGACCGCGTCGTTGTAGCAGACCGCCGCAGTCGGGGCGAGCGCGCCGGCGAACAGGGCGGGCGCGTGGTGGGCGGCGTCCAGCCGGGTCGGTGCGCATTCGATGCGCCAGTACGGTTCGGTGCGCAGCCCGGCCGTGTGCATCGCCTCGACGTAGCCGGCGTGGCGTTGCCGGCACGAGCTGGAATCGTGGTGGCCACCGAAGAACGCGATGTGCCGGTGGCCGCGGGCGATCAGGTGTTCGGTGGCCAGGCGGGCGCCGTGCTGGTTGTCCAGCATCAGCTGGTCCCAGTGCGCGAATTCGGGCAGCGCACCGCCCAGCTCGCGGTTGAACAGCAGCAGCGGCACACGCCGCCCGACCACGGCCAGCACGTCGTGCGCCTTGCTGCGTTCGGCCGGCGACAGGATGATCCCGGCCGGGCCGTGTTCCAGCAGCGAGCCAAGCACCGCCTGTTCGCGCGTGGGCGACTCGCCGGTGCAACCAAGCAGGGTGACGAAGCCGGCGGCGGCCAGCGTCTCGTCCACGCCGGCGGCGAATTCGGCAAAGAACGGATTGGCCAGGTCGTTCAGTACCAGCGCGATGCTGGTCGAAGTGCGCCGGCGCAGGTTCGCCGCAGCACGGTTGTAGACGTAGCCCTGCCGGCGCAGTTCCTCCTCGACCCGGGCGCGGGTGAGCTTGTTCACCAGCGAACTGCCGCGCAGCACCAGCGACACCGTGGCGCGCGACACGCCGCAACCGGCGGCGATGTCGTTCAAGGTCACCTTGCGCCCGACAGGGGTTTGGCTCGGCATGCAGTTTCGCCAGGTTAGAACGATCCAAATGTAACTTACCAAGACCGTTGGGCACGTCGCGGCGCAACATGCCTTGTCCGGCAGCGGATGTTAGCGTGCCGCTTTGGATCGTTCCAATAGCGAGATTGACGATGACTATCCGGCTGCATGGCGTGCTTCCCTGCCTGCTTGGTGCCGCGCTCGGCATGGCGGCGCTGGCGTCGGCCGGCGTGCATGCCGGCACCCGTGCGGAGGGCCATGCCGCGGCGGTCGACCCGCGCATCGGTACCGGCGGCGACGGCCACACCTTTCCCGGCGCCACCGTGCCGTTCGGGATGATCCAGCTGTCGCCGGACACCGCGATGCCGGATTTCAAGCACGCCTACAAGTGGGCCGCCGGCTACCAGTACGGCGACAGCAGCATCCTGGGTTTCTCGCACACGCACTTTTCCGGTTCCGGCCATTCGGACCTGGGCGACGTGCTGGTGATGCCGATCGCCGGCGACGTGCGGCTGGAACCGGGTGACCCGGCCAGGCCGGGCAGCGGCTACCGTTCGCGTTTCTCGCACGACAGTGAAGTGGTGCAGGCCGGCTACTACGCGGTGACGCTGGGCGACTACGGCGTGCGCGCCGAACTCACCGCCGGCCGTCGGATCGGCTGGCACCGCTACACCTTCCCGGCCGGCAAGCCGGCCCACGTGCTGCTGGACCTGCGCCCGAGCATCTACGACTACGCCGGCAAGGTGCTGTGGTCGAGCCTGCGCGTGCACGCGGACGGTACCGTCACGGGTTGCCGCACCACCCGCGGCTGGGCGCCGGGGCGGGAGCTGTGCTTCGCCATGCGTTTCTCGCAGCCGATGACCTCGCGCGATCTGCTCAACCGCGAGACCGACATCACCTACAAGGGCTTCAAGGGGCCGGGCAACCAGGCCGAGGATCGCGATGCGCAGGACGGCAGTGCGCTGGTCGGCGTGTTCGACTTCGGCCAGCTGAAGCAGCCGCTGGAGGTGAAGGTGGCGATCTCGCCGGTGAGCGAGGCGAATGCGGTCGCCAACCTGGACAAGGATGGCGCGGGCTGGGATTTCGACGCGCGCCGCGCCGAGGCGAAAGCCGCCTGGGACCAGGCGCTGGCGGTGGTCGACATCGATGCGCCGAGGACCGCGAAGACGCAGTTCTACACCGCGCTCTACCACGCCATGCTGTCGCCCACGCTGAGCATGGACGTCAACGGCGAGTACCGCGGGCCGGACCATGCGGTGCATCGCGCGGACGGCTTCGAGTTCCATTCGACCTGGTCGCTGTGGGACGTCTACCGTGCGCAGCAGCCGTTGATGGTCTTGCTGAATCCCGGGCGCAGCACCGATTTCATCCGCTCGCTGATCGCCGCGCGCGAGGCCAGCCCGTTCGGCATCCTGCCGGTGTGGGCGTACCAGGGCCTGGAAACCTGGTGCATGATCGGCTATCACGCGGTGCCGGTGATCGCCGACGCATACATCAAGGGCGTGCGCGGCTTCGATGCGGACAAGGCGTTGCAGGCGATGGTGGCCAGCGCCACCTACGCGCCGTACGGCGACCTGGCCGACTACATGAAGCTCGGCTACGTGCCGATCGACAAGGAACCCGAAGCCGCCTCGAAGACGCTGGAGTACGCCTACGACGACTGGTCGTTGGCGCAGATGGCGAAGGCGATGGGGAAGGCCGACGTCGCCGCCACGTTCGCGAAGCGGGCAGCCAACTGGCGCCACGCATGGGATCCGCAGACCGGCTTCATGCGCGCGCGACTGAGCGACGGCACGTTCCGCGAACCGTTCGACCCGGAGGCCGCCGGCTACGGCAGCGACTACACCGAGGGCAACGCGTGGCAGTACTCGTGGTACGTGCCGCAGGACGTGGCCGGGCTGATCGGCGCGATGGGCGGCGACGCGAAGTTCGTCGCCAAGCTCGATGCGTTGTTCGAGGCCAGGGTCGACCCGTCGCACTTCAAGCATGTCGAGGACATCACCGGGCTGATCGGCTGGTACGCGCACGGCAACGAACCCAGCCATCACATCGCCTACCTGTACGGCTACGCCGGCGCGCCGTGGAAGACGCAACAGCGGCTGAAGCAGATCATGGACAGCCAGTACGCACCGCGCCCCGACGGCCTCAGCGGCAACGACGACCTCGGCCAGATGTCGGCCTGGTACGTGTTCACCGCACTGGGCTTCTATCCGGTGACGCCGGGCAGCGACGAGTACGCGATCGGCCGGCCGTTCGTGTCGCGCGCGGCGATCCATGTGGGCAACGGCCGCACGTTCACGGTCACTGCATCGCCGCTGGATGACGCGCATCCGTACGTCGGCGCGGTGACGCTCAACGGCAAACCGCTCGATCGCACGTACCTGCGTCATGGCGAGATCGTGGCCGGCGGCGAGCTGCACTTCAGCATGCAGGCCGGGCCGAATCGGGAATGGGGTAGCGCGGCGACAGCCCGGCCGGCGGCGATGAGCCGCTACGATGAATGAGCCACGCCCGCGCGGCTTGGACGAAGCACGGATGAAACATGCCAGAATGCGGCGGGAACCCTTTGACCGTGGGCCTGTCGATGCGGCGAGCGGGATGAAAACCAGGGGAATCATGCGCTGGCGTACCGTCGGCCTGCTGCTGGCGATGCTGATCATCGTCGGCCTGCCGTATGTCGTCACGCTGCAGGGCGCGCGCGACACCGAGCGGGCCACCGAGCGGGTGGTCCGCTCGACCGAGGTGAAGTCGCTGGCCTATCGGGTTGCCTATGTCGTGCACGACAGCGAGGCGGCCACCTATCGTCTGCTGGCGGGCGACGTGAACGAGGCCACGCATGCACGCGCGGCGCGGGTCGGCAAGGAGGCCCCGCCGCTGCTGCAGGAACTGCGCAAGATGACGCGCGACAATCCCGACCAGCAGGCGCTGATGGGTGCCCTGGCCGGCAGCGTCAATGGCCGCCTGACCCTGATGAACCAGGCGCTGGCCCGGCTGCAGCAGGGCGATCCGGTGGGCGCACGGCAGTCGTTGCGCGACGCCGACGACCTGTTCGGGATGAATGCGCAGATCGCCGGCATCGTGCAGATCGAGGACGGCCTGCTGAAGCAACGCCGGGAGGAGGCCACGCGGCAATCCCTCGATGGGCGCATCGTGCTTTCGATCACCGCGCTGGCGCAGATCCTGCTGCTGACCATCATCGTGATCACTTCCGAACGGCAGATCGGCCGGCGCCAGCTGGCGGAGACCCGCGAGGGCCGCGCGGTGCTGCGTTCGCAGCTGATCTTCCAGGCGGTGCGCGAGCCGATCGCACTGTTCGACGAGCACCTGAACAGCCTGCTGGTGAACAACGCCTTCAGCGAGCTGTACGGGATGGACCCGGGGCAGCGCTCCCAGCCGCTGCTGCAGATCGGCGAAGGCGCCTGGAGCGACAGCGTGCTGCTGCAGCGCCTGAACGACGTGCTGCTGCGTGATCGTGAGTTGTGGGACTACGACATGGTCCAGCGTACCGTCGACGGTATCGACCGGCATGTGGTGATCAATGCGCGCCGTCTGCAGCAGCACGATGGCGGCACGCCGGCGCTGCTGTTGACGGTCAGCGACGTCACCACGCGCGCACTGGCCGAGCAGCAGGTGAACGAGCTCAATCGCCAGCTGGAAGGCAAGGTGACGCAGATCTCCGACGTCAACCGCGAGCTGGAGGCGTTCAGTTATTCGGTGTCGCACGACCTGCGTGCCCCGCTGCGCCATATCGCCGGGTTCGCGCGCAAGCTGGAGCAGCACCTGGGCGACCATGTCGACGAAAAATCCGGCCACTACATCGAAGTGATCGCCGGCTCGGCGCAGCGCATGGCCGTGCTGATCGACGACCTGCTGGTGTTCTCGCGGCTCGGCCGCGGCGCGTTGCGGCTGCAGGCAGTGGACATGCAGTCGCTGGTCGACGAGGCCCGCGCGCTGGCCGAATCGGGCGTGTCGGATCGGCGTATCGTGTGGACCATCGCGCCGTTGCCGATGGTGATCGGCGATGAGAACATGCTGCGCACGGTCTGGCAGAACCTGCTCGGCAATGCGGTGAAGTACACCGGGCACTGCGAGGTGGCGCGCATCGCAGTGAGCGTGCAGCAGGGGCGCAGCGGCGACTACGAATTCACGGTGAGCGACAACGGTGCGGGGTTCGACATGCAGTATGCGGACAAGTTGTTCGGCGTGTTCCAGCGCCTGCACCGCGCTTCGGAATTCCCGGGCAACGGGATCGGGCTGGCCAACGTGCGACGGATCGTGGCGCGCCACGGCGGTCGCGTCTGGGCCGAGGCCGAGCCGGGGCACGGTGCCCATTTCCATTTCTCGCTGCCGGCCACCGACGCGGCCGGCACACGTACCTGAGAGCGAAGCATGAACAAGAGAGACCTGCGCACCATCCTGCTGGTCGAAGACAGCCTGGCCGATGCCGAGATGGCGATGGACGCGCTCGGCGAGGCGCACCTGGCCAACCCGGTGGTGCACGTGGAAGACGGCGTGGAGTGCATGGATTACCTCTACTGCCGCGGTGCGTGGGCCTCGCGCGAGCCGGGCGATCCGGCGGTGGTGCTGCTGGACATCAAGATGCCGCGCATGAACGGGCTGGACGTGCTGACCGCGATGCGCGCCGACGAGAAGCTGCGGCGGATCCCGGTGGTGATCCTGTCGTCCTCGCGCGAGGAAAGCGATCTGGCGCGCAGCTGGGACCTGGGCGCCAATGCCTACGTGATCAAGCCGGTCGACGTGGACCAGTTCTTCGACGCGGTGCGCACGCTGGGGCAGTTCTGGGCGGTGC
Organism: Rhodanobacter sp.; assembly: GCA_036561785.1. Classification (GTDB taxonomy): domain Bacteria; phylum Pseudomonadota; class Gammaproteobacteria; order Xanthomonadales; family Rhodanobacteraceae; genus Rhodanobacter. The sequence goes on along the minus strand of DATCUT010000133.1, from coordinate 23,745 downwards.
TCAACCAGGCGCCCGATCAGGAATGAGTGCGTGGCGAGACAAGGGAGCGCGATGACCCGCCGCAGCCCGCTGGCTGCGTGCAGGCACCGGGAGCAACGCAGGGGTAGCAGCGGTGAACCACATGCCAAACCGGCAATTACGGGCGATGCCGACCATCAGGGTGCTGCAGGTCGAGGACAGCCAGCTCGATGCCGAGCTGGTGCTGGCCGAGCTTGATGCCGACAACATCGGCTACGAGGTGCGCCTGGTCGACGACGAGGCGAGCTTCCTCGCCGCGCTGACCGGCTTCAGGCCGCACATCGTGCTGTCGGACCTCAGCATGCCCGGGTTTTCCGGCCAGCATGCGCTCGACCTGCTGCGCCAGCGCGACGAGGATCTGCCGTTCATCTTCGTCTCCGCCACGCTGGGCGAGGAGGCGGCGATCGAGGCGCTGCGCAACGGCGCCACCGACTACATCCTGAAGCAGAATCCGGCCCGGCTGGCCAGCGCGGTGCGCCGCGCGCTGAGCGAGGCCGAAGCGCGCCGGGCCAGCCGCCGCTCCGAGGCGGAGCTGATCCGCGCGCAGCGTTTCGAGAGCCTGGCGATGCTTGCCGGCGGCCTCAGCCACGACTTGCGCAACCTGCTGCAGCCGCTGCTGCTGGCCGGCGACAGCCTGCAGGATTATCAGGACGACCCGCGCCTGGCGCGACTGGGCAAGCTGGTGCGCGACTGCGGCAAGCGCGGCCTGGACATGGTGCACTCGATGCTGTCGTTCGCCAGCGGCGCACGTCGCGCGGAACAGGTCCGGCTGGGTGCGCTGTTCAGCGCGTTCGACCTGCTGATGCAGGGCAGCGTGCCGCGCACGGTGGCGATGGAGCTGGTGATCGACGATCCGGAATTGTCGTTCGAAGGCAACCACACCGAGCTGCAGCAGTGCCTGCTCAACCTGTGCCTGAACGCGATCCAGGCGATGCCCGGCGGTGGCCACCTGCGCGTCGAGGCCACGCAGACATCGTTGTCGGCAGACTTCTTCCTGCCGGAAGAACAGCCGCGGCTGGGCCGTTACCTGTGCATCAGCGTGATCGACGACGGCCCCGGCATGGACCAGTCGGTGCTCGAGCATCTGTTCGAACCGTTCTTCACCACCAAGGAGGCCGGCACCGGGCTCGGCCTGCTCTCATGCCAGCGGATCGTCGGCAGCCATGATGGCGTGATGCGGGTGGACAGCGAGCCCGGCCGCGGCACCCGCTTCGACTTGTATTTCCCGCTGGAGGAACTTGCCGCCGACAGCAGCCAGCTGGAGCAGCAGGACGACCTGGATGGCGCCGCCGAACGCGTGCTGGTGGTGGTGGAGGAGGCCGGCCAGTTGTCCCTGCTGGCCGACACGCTGGATGCCTGGGGCTACCAGGCCCACGCCAGCCAGAGCGGCACCGCCGCGCTGCAATGGATCGAGGCCGCCGGCCTGCCCGACCTGGTGGTGCTGGACGCGGACATGAACCTGTTCACCGGTGTGCGCACACTGGCCGCGCTGGCCGAGCAGGGTTATGCCGGCGCGGTGATCCTGCTGGCCCGCCCCGGCGCCATGCCCGACCTGCATGAACTTCCCCCGCTGCAGCACCTGTACGTGATCGACAAGCCGGTCACCACCCAGGTGCTGCTGCGCACCTTGCGCAAGGCGCTGGACACGGCCGGCAACGGCGATTGATTCGTGAGCCGTGCGGACACGGCGATCGGGAGGACAGGGATGTTGGCGTATTACTTCGATCTGGCCCTGCGCAGTTGCCGGCGCAGCAAGGCACTGACGGCACTCGTGGTGCTGCTGATGGGCTGTGGCGTCGCCACCTGCATGGTCACCTTCGCGGTGTTCCGCGCCACCGCAGCCGATCCGATCCCGTGGAAATCGGGCCAGCTGTTCGTGCCGCAGATCGACAACTTCGGGCCGGTGCACAACTGGAAGGGTCAGCCGCCGATCCTGCTCAGCTACACCGACGCCGTGGCGTTGCTGCACGCGCGGCAGGCGCGGCGGCAGGTGCTGATCTACGGCAGCAGGTGGACGGTGCTGCCGGATGACGCGCAGCGTCTGCCGTTCTCGCAGGAAGGCGATGCGGTCAGCCATGACTTCTTCGCGATGTTCGACGCGCCGTTCCGCTACGGTGGCGGTTGGTCGGCCAACGATGACGACCAGCGTGCAGCGGTGGTCGTCATCAGCAGCGCGCTCAACCAGAAACTGTTCGGCGGCGCCGACAGCGTGGGCCGCGAGATCAATCTGGATGCGCACGTCTATCGTATCGTCGGTGTGCTGGATAACTGGGATCCGCGCCCGCGCTTCTTCGATATGAGCAGCACGTTCTATCCCTTCAGTCATCCCCGGCAGCTCTATATCCCGTTCAGTCGCGCCGTCGATCTGCAGAAGGCCGCCAACGGCAACTTCTATTGCAGTACGAGCTCCGCCAACCCCGACCTGCCGAACTGGGACAGCATCCTGCACAGCGAATGCGCGTGGATCGCCGCGTGGGTGGAACTGCCCACGCGCGCCGACGTGGGGCATTACCGCGACTATCTGCACAACTATGCGGCCGAGCAGCAGCGCCTCGGCCGCTTTGCATGGGCCCCGAACGTACGTTTGCGCAATGTCATGCAGTGGCTGCGCCGGGATGAGAACAATGTGGTGCCGAAGGAATCGGCGTTGTCGATGATTGTCTCCGTCAGTTTTCTGCTGATCTGTCTCGTCAACGTGGTCGGCCTGATGCTGGCCCGCTTCATGCGGCGCGCACCGGAGATCGGCGTGCGCCGCGCGCTGGGCGCGTCGCGCGGGGCGATCTATCGCCAGTTTCTGACCGAGGCGGCGGCGATCGGCTTGGCCGGCGGCGTGTTGGGACTGCTGCTGACGGCGCTGGGCATGGCCTGCATCGGCAAGGTGTTCGAGCCGGAGATCGCCCGGCTGGCGCGGCTCGATGCGTCGCTGTTTCTGCTGACCGTGCTGGTCGCGGTGGCTGCCAGCTTGATCGCCGCGCTGTATCCCACCTGGCGCGCCGCCCAAGTGCAGCCGGCGTGGCAGCTGAAGTCGAACGGATGAACACGACCATGCAGATACGCCCGATCCTGGCCGCACTGCGCCGGCACAAGATGGCCACGCTGCTGATCGTGCTGCAGATCGCGCTGACTCTGGCGGTGGTCAGCAACGCGCTGTTCATAGTCAAGACGCGGGTGGTGCACTTGTCGCGTCCGACCGGTATGGACGAAGCGCACCTGTTCGCGATCAGGAACGGTTGGATCGGTCAGCCGGACGTGCCGCATATTCATGCGCAGATGCGTGCCGACCTGGCGACCTTGCGCAACCTGCCGGGCGTGCGCGCCGCGTTTGCCAGTCAGGCCTATCCGTTTGGCGGCTGGGGCGGGTTGGCGCGCATCAAGCATCGCGTCGACCAGACGGCGACGCCGCAACGGGCAACTACCTATTTTGCCGACGAGCACGCACTCGATACATTCGGCACCAATCTGGTGGCGGGCCGCAACTTCCGCGCCGACGAAATCGGCAGCTTCGGTCCCTACGACGCGCCAAAACCGGCGGTGCTGATCATCACGCAGCACCTGGCGCACAAACTGTTTCCGGACGGCATGGCCGTGGGCCAGCACGTCTATCTGAGCGACGATGGCCCGAGCACGATCATCGGCGTGGTCGACCGACTGGAAGGCTCCTACGTCGGTAGCACCACACGCTCAATCGACGAGGACACGGTGCTGGTGCCTGCGCGTTATGCAGATTTCGACGGCGTGGTCTATTTGGTGCGCGCGCAACCTGGCCAGTTGGCCGCGTTACTGCGCTCGTCACCGGCTGCCCTGTTTGCGCAAAACCGCATGCGTTTGATCAGCCCGGAGGATGGCGTGATCACGCTAGTCCGGGCGCGTACTGAGGGTTACGCCACCGATCGCGGCGTGGCGATCATGATGGGCGTGGTGTGCGTGTTGCTGCTGCTGGCGACGGCCGGCGGCATCGTGGGCCTGAGCAGTTTCTGGGTCGGCCAGCGGCGCCGATCCATCGGCGTGCGGCGTGCGCTGGGCGCAACGCGCGGCGACATCCTGCGCTATTTCCAGGCCGAGAACGCCCTGATCGTCGGCGTCGGCGTGGTGCTGGGCGTGGCACTCGGCATCGCCGCGAACCTGTCGCTGATGACGCATTACGAACTGCCGCGGATGCCGTTGTGGGTGCTCGCAGTTGGTGCGCTGTTGCTGTGGCTGCTGGGCCAACTGGCCGTGCTCGGTCCGGCGCGGCGCGCCGCCGCCGTGCCGCCGGTGGAGGCGACGCGCTCGGTGTAGGAGCGCACCCTGTGCGCGAATGCTCTTCGCCAAGATATCGACAAGAGCATTCGCGCACAGGGTGCGCTCCTACGAGCCGCTCTCCGGCAAGGCACGAAGCAAAAGCTGGCGGGCAGTGCCCGCCCTGTGAAACGGCGCTGAAACGTCGCGCGCCTAGTGTCGGCGGCTCAGTCGATGCCGAGCTTCTTCAGCTTGTAGCGCAGCGCGCGGAAGGTGATGCCGAGTTTGCGGGCCGCGGCGGTCTTGTTGTAGCGCGATTCTTCCAGCGCCTTGACGATGGCGGTGCGCTCGAGGTTGCTGATGTAGTCGTCGAGGCCACCGTTGGCGCTGGCGGCCGCCGGTGCCGGCGCCGCCTGCTGGCCCGGCGCCGCCGTCTCCTGGCTGGGCCGTGCGCTGCGCTGCGGCAGCATCAGGTCGGCGGCTTCGATGGTGCTGCCGTCGCACATCGCCATCGCGCGTTCGAGGACGTTTTCCAGTTCGCGCACGTTGCCGGGAAAATCGTACGCGTCCAGCGCGTCGCGGGCGGACGGCGACAGCTGGCCGACGCTTTCGCCGCTCTTGCCGGCCAGCGCCTTGAGGATGAACGCGGACAGCTGCGGCACGTCGCCGCGGCGTTCGCGCAACGGCGGCACGCGCAGCTCGATCACGTTGATGCGGTAGAACAGGTCCTGGCGGAACTGGCCTTGCTCGACCAGCTGGCCCAGGTTCTTGTGGGTGGCGGAAAGGATGCGCACGTCGACCGGGATCTCGTCGCGGCCGCCGATCGGGCGCACGGCTTTTTCCTGGATCGCGCGCAGCAGTTTCACCTGCATGTGCAGCGGCAGCTCGGCCACCTCGTCGAGGAACAGGGTGCCGCCCTGGGCGGCCTGGAACAGGCCTTCCTTGTCCACGCTGGCGCCGGTGAAGCTGCCCTTGCGATGGCCGAAGAACTCGCTCTCCATCAGCTCGGACGGGATCGCGCCGCAGTTGACCGGCACGAACGGGCCGCTGGCGCGCGGGCCCTGTTCGTGGATCAGCCGGGCCACCAGTTCCTTGCCCACGCCGGATTCGCCGGCGATGTAGACCGGCGCCTGGTTGCGCGCCAGCTTGCCGATGGTGGAGCGCACCTGCTGCATCGCGGTGGAGTCGCCGATCAGGCGGTCGCCGGAATCGCCGGTTTTCGCGGCGGCGGCACCGGTGCGCCTTTCCTCGGCCAGGCGCAGCGCGGTGCGCACCAGCCCACGCAGCATCTGGATGTCGACCGGCTTGGAGACGAAGTCGAATGCGCCGGCCTTCAGCGCATTCACCGCGGCGTCGACGTTGCCGTAGGCGGTGATCATCGCCACCGGCATGTCGGGATGGTTCGCGGCGATCAGCTCGATGATCTCGTGGCCGGTACCGTCGGGCAGCCGCATGTCGGTGAAGCACAGGTCGTAGCTGCGTTCGGCCAGTGCGCGGCGTGCCTCGCCGACGGTACCCACGGCGTCGACCTGCAGGTCCATCCGCCCCAGCGTGATGGTCAGCAGTTCGCGGATGTCGCGTTCGTCGTCAATGACCAGGACGGTCTGTGGGTTCATGGCACGGCGCGTGGCTATCGATGCCACAGAGAATACCCGGCCCCGCGCTGCGGGGCAAAGACTGTCGGCGCATTGCTAATGCCCCAGCCGGCGGTCGAAGAAGCGCACCATCACGGCATATGCCTCGCGCGATTCGGGCATTTCCGGGTCCGAGTAGAACGAATGCCACATGCCGTCCCAGACATGCAGCTCGGTGTCCACCCCGGCCGCGGTCAGCAGGGCCTGGCTGTGCAGGACCGAGCTCAGGGCGAAATCGCGGCTGCCGGTGATCAGCAGGGTCGGCGGGAATTTCGCCAGCAGCGCGGGCGAGTTGGCCGGGAATACCAGCGGGTCGCTGGCCCTGGCGCCCTTGAAGTACGGCAGGTCGGCCAGCTTGAGCGGTCCGGCGGGCGGCGGGTCGCCGCTCAGCACGGGCGCCACGTAGGCGGAATCGCCGCCAAGGTCGCTGATCGAGCCGCAGAAGGTGCCGATCGCTCCCGGCACCGGCAGCTTTTGGGTGATGATCCGCGCCACCGCCTCGCCGGTGAGCACGCCGCCGGCGGAGCAGCCGTAGATGCCGATGTTCCGCGCCGGGTACTGCTTGAGCAGGGCGCGGTAGACCGCCTCGACGTCCTCGCTGGCGGCCGGGAACACGTGTTCCGGCCCCTGCCGGTAGTCCACGCTGACGACCTTGATCCGGCCCAGGTTGGCCAGCGGAATCGCCTCCACCAGGCCGCCGCTGTGTGCGCCCCACAGGAAGGCGCCGCCATGCAGGTTGATCAGCACCCGGTGCCGCTGTCTCGCGGCGATGCCCTGTGCCGGCAGCACCACGTCGGTGGGCACGCCGCCGACGGTCTCGGCGTGGATCTTCACCGGATAGAGTTTTTGCATGCGCTCGGCGCGATCGGTGTTGATCCCGTCGTAGTAGGCGCGGCTGGCGGCGATCGCGCCGATGCCCGGCGCGTGCCGGCTCTGCTCGAGCATCCGCTGGAACTGCCATTGCGCCTCAGGCGACGCGTACGCCGAGTACGGCACGGCGAAGGCGGGCACGCTCACCTCGCCGCGGCTGTCGACGCCGGGCCGCTGCGCCTGCGCGAACGCCGCGGCGCCGAACATGCCGGTGCAGAGCGGGCCGATGCAGAGCAGGCCGGCGCCGAACAGGACGGTTTGCATCAGCCGTTGGGCGCGTGCTGCGGGCATGGCCTTTCTCCTCGTCGATGCGGGTGGCGCTGGCGGTTCTAAAGTGCGTGGCGGACCAGCTCCGGCTTGCCGTCGGCGGCGCGGCGGACCGTGATGTCGTAGAGCTTGCCGCGGAACGTGATGTGCCTGAGCGTCAGTGATTTCCATCCCGGCGGCAGCACCGGCGCATACGCCTCGGCCAGGCCGTCGTCCTCGATGCGCAGGCCGCTGAGGCCGTAGACGAAGCTCTGCACGAAGCCCGCCGAGGTCGCGAGGATGTAGCCCGCGTTATTGGCGACGGTTTCCGTGCGCACGTTGAACGGCGGCTTCAGGAAGCCGACCAGGTTGCGCTGGATCCACTCGCCGGCGGCCTTGTCGTCGCCCAATTCGGCGGCGCCGACGGCGAGCATCACCATCATCATTTCGTTGGGATCGTCGCCATGCACTTTCAGCTCGTGCAACTGGAACGCGAAGTCGTTGCGGCGCACCTGCGGCGACATCGGCAGGTCGAGGTTCGGATACATCAGCCAGGCCAGCGACGAGCCCATCCAGGTGATCTTGTCGTGCGGCACCGAGGCGTCGAAGTCGAGATGGCGCTGGTTCTTCTTGTCGAACGGGATATACATCTTCGCGGCAATCGTGGCCCATTGCGGATCGGGTGCGGCGCCGACGAGCTTCGCGGCCTTGATCGCGATCTGCAGCGACTTGCGTGCCGCGGCATTGGTGAACGAGTCGTTCGGCACGTCGTCGTAGGCCTCGTCGGGCGAGGTGACGTGATGGATCTCGTAGCGATCCTGCGCTTTGTCGTAGGTGACCCGGCTGACCCAGAACTGCGCGATCTCGCGGATCACCGGCCAGCCATGCTGCTTCAGCCAGGCATCGTCGCCGCTGGCGAGGTAGTACTGCCACTGCGCAATCGCGATGTCCGCATTGACGTGGATCTCGCGGAACACGCCGTAGGCGAAGTGCGGCGTGTGGTCGACGCCGGTTTCCGGATCGGCCTCCCACGGATACATCGTGCCCTTCACGCCGTACTGCTTCGCACGCTCGCGCGCCGGCTGCATGGTGCGCGAGCGGAACATCACGATCGGCCTGGCGCGTTCCGGGTGCAGCAGGAGCAGGGCGGGGAACACCCACGAATCGCTGTCCCAGAACGCGTGGCCGGCGTAGCCCGGGGTCAGCGCGCAGGCACCCATCGGCCAGGCCGTGCCCACCGTGGAATTGGACAGCAGGTAGTACAGGTCCGAATGCACGGCGCGCTGCACGTCCGGATCGCCGTCGACCACGATGTCGGACCTCCACAGCGCGTGCCAGGCGGCCTGGTGTTCCGCCAGCAACGCGGCGAAGCCCTTCTGGCGCGCGGCCTTGGCCAGCGCCACGTCGTCGCGGGCGTCGCCGCCCCAGTCCTGCCGGGACGCGGCGATGTACTTGGTGAAGATGTAGGTCTGGCCCTTGTGCACCTTGGCGGTGAGGTTGAGCGACAGCTTGTACGGGCCTTTTTCCAGCTTCACGCTTTCGATCGCGAGGCCCGGCGGCAGCCCGATCGCGGCGGCCTCGGCCATCGTCAGGCCGTGTTCGGCGCGGCCGTCCAGCCACAGCGTCAGTTCCTTCGTGTCGCCGTCGCTGGCCAGCACGCGGGTGTAGCCGGGATACCACACGGCGGCGCGGTCGGGCGTCGGCACCGGCTTGTTGTCCAGCGTCTGGCCGCTGGCGATCACCGCCGCGATCATCTCGTCGCCGCTCATGCTGGCGATCGGGAAGCGCGGCTGGTGTTCCGACCACAGCCGGATCGGAAAGGTCAGCTGCACGCTGCCATCGAACTGCGGCGTGATGGAGAGCTGCGTCGCCGCCAGGTGGTTTGAGGCCTGGCTGACGAAGGTGGTGACCTTGATGTCGGTCGACTTGTTCGCGTAATCGAAGCGGTAGCGGGTGGACAGCGTGCCGTCACGCATGTCCAGCGTCTGCGCATAGTCGACGAAGATTTTCTTGTCGATGCGGGTCGAATTGAGCCAGCCGCCGCCGGGGTTGTAGTCGATCTCGCTCCAGCCGGGGATGGCGGCGGGGCGTGCGACGTCGCCGGGCTTGTAATCCATGAACGCGACCATGTACGCGCGGTTGCCCTCGGTGCCGCGCACCGAGGTCATCGTGGAGAAATAGCCGTTGGCCAGGTAGCTGGGGAAGTACGTGCCGAAATTTTCCGCGGTGCCGGTGAGCAGGAAGCTGGGGTCGGTGGCGGCACGTGCCGGCATGGCGAGCGTGGCGGCGACCAGGAACAGGGTGACGAGGCGGGGGCTGCAGGATTTCATGATTGCTCCAGATGGGGCGTGCTTCGAGCCATGGCCAGCGAGCTATTCCGCAGCAAGCGGGGTAGCCGTGGTGGCCGCACGATCGGTCTCGCGCTTGAACAGGAACAGGGTGAGCAGGATCAGCGTCATCGGCACCAGCGAGAAATAGAACGCGTGGATGCCGTCGAAGCTGGCGAACACCCTGGCCGTGATGTACGAGCCCAGGGTGCCGCCGAGCGCGGAGAACACCACGATCAACCCGGTCATCGCCGCATGCATCGGCTTGGGCAGCGAGCTCAGCGCCACCGAGTTGATCACCGGGTAGATCGGCGCCATCAGCAGGCCGAGCAGCGGGATCAGGTACGCGGCGAGCGGCGCGTTGAACCAGCCGACGTCCGGCCGCGCCACCACGCCGCGCGCCAGCGGCAGCACCACGACCACCAGCACGCCCATGCCGATCACGCACACGTTGAGCAGCACATGCCAGCGCACCCGCTTGAGCACGAAGCCGGCACCGATGCGACCCAGCGCGGTCATGCCGGCGAGGATGCTGGCGAACTGGATGCTCATCGCGTTCGGCAGCTTCAGGATCTCGTTGTTGAAGGTGGGCAGCCAGGTGCCGAAACTCTGTTCGATCAACACGTACAGGAACGCCGAGGCCAGGAACACGTACACCAGCGGCCGTACGAACAACTGCAGCATCTCCAGCAGCGAGTCGGAGAATGAATTGTTGTGCCCGTGCGCATGCGCGGCGCTCTCGTCCAGCCGACTGCTTCCCAGCAGCACGATCACCAGCGCGCAGGCACCGGCCAGCAGCCAGTACACGTTGAACCACAGCGGATTGCCCGGGTGCAGCGGGTCGACGAACGCACTGAAGATCCAGTTGCCGCCGAGCACGCCGACCATGAACAGGCCTTCGATGGTGTTGGTCAGCCGCGAGTGGGCGATGCGGTCCGTGGTGAGCAGGCCGATGGAGGAATACACGCAGACCTTGGTCATCGCGAAGCCGACGCCCACGCAGGCGAACAGCAGCCGCGTGGTGAGGAAACTGGGGTAGAGCGGCATCAGCAGGCAGGCGCCGCCGACGATGGCCAGGGCCAGCATCATCGAGCGCCGGTAGCCGAACATCGGCAGGAACGAGGCGACCAGGAACGACGTGAACGCGATCGTGAGGTCCTTGTAGCGTTCCAGCGCACTGGCCTCGGGCTTGTCGATGCCGAATGTGGCGATCGACTGCAGGATCACCGTGCCGACGCTGTTGAGCAGGATCGCGAAGATCATGTAGATCAGTACCAGCGCGACGATCATGCGGATTCGGTTCATGTCACCCCCGGCGCTACGGCATGTCTGATTTCAGGAGAGCGCGGCCCGGACCGCTCTGAGGTACGGCCCGGACCGCGCGTGCCGCTGAACTAGAACAGATACTTCACCTGGAAGTTGATCTCGCGGCCTTCCAGTGGCCGGGCCAGGATCACGCCACCGGCAGCGGCCGTGCCGAAGATGCGCGAATTGCTTTCGGTCAGGCCCAGCTCGTTGGTGATGTTGGTGCCTTGCAGGCGCAGCTGCCAGTTCTGCTCGACGTTGGCGATCACGCCGAAATCCCATGTGCTGTAAGTGCCAAGCTGCTGCAGGCCCGACTGGTCCTGTGTATGCGGGCCGACATGCGTATAGGTCACGAAGGCGGTTACATCACCCCACGAAAAGGGAATCCTGTAGCTCGGCGTGAACGCGTAGTGGACCTTGGGCTGGCGCTGCAACTGCACGCCATTGATGAACTGGCAGCCGCTGACGCCGGTCACCACGTTGGTGAACTTGAAGCAGGAGTTGTTGTGCGAGTAGTGGCCGTCGAGGTAATTGGCCACCAGCATCAGTTTCAGGTTCTCGATCGGGGTGATCGCACCGGCCAGGTTGATGCCCTTGGAATCGGAGCCGTACAGCGCCGGCGCTCCCACCGGCGTGCCGGCGCCGTCCGTTGGTTGGAAAGACAGGCCATTGAACTGCTTGTGGTAGATGCTGATGTCGGCATAGATCAGATCCGACTGGTATTTGAAGCCGCCCTCGAGGTTCTGGATCTTCTGCAGCGGCGCGGTGTTGCCGGTGGTGGCGCCGCGGATGCCGTTGTCGAAGTCGGCGAAATGCACGCCCTTGTTGGCACGCACATACACGCTCATGTTGTCGGCCAGCTGATAGTTCGCGCCGACGGTCCACGAGGTGTGGGTCTTGTTGTAGTTGGTGCGCGCGAACGTGCCGTTGCAGACCGGCACCGAATTGTTGTAGAGCGTATTCGGATTGCCGTCCAGGTCGATGACGCCGGTGACCGGCTTGCCGTTCGCGTCCACCCGTCCATCGCTTTTGAAATTACATACGTTGTTCGTCGCGTTCTGGTTTTCGAGGCGCGCCGAGGCATCGAACAACCAGGGGCCCACGCGCCACGAATCGGACAGATAGAACGCCTTGTTGGTGGCCGTGCCGTGCTGGGCGATGTTGTAGCCGCCGTTGTCGAGGAAACCCTGATTATCGGTCAACTGCTTGATGGTGCCGGCGTCGTTGTAACTCACCATGATGGGGCGCGCGTTGGGCGTATTCGTCATCAGCATCTGATTGCCGAGTGCCCACTTGTCGTCCATCGTGTAGTGCGCCAGATACACACCCGCGGTCAGCGTATTGCCCTCGAAGATTTCCTTGCTGAGACGGAAATCGTTGTTGATGTTCTTCAGGTGCTTGTGGATGTACCACCAGCCCTGGTGGATCACGCTCTGGTTTGGATCGACCGCGCCGCCGCCACCCGGGCCGGCGTAAGTCGCCGTCGCCGAACCGGCCGGAAGCCCGAAGCCGCCCTGGCTGGTCGGGGTGTTGTACAGCTCGTCGTTCAACGAGGCCGGGTTGGAGCCGGAGAACAGCGCGTTGGTGTCGACGTCGCCGGCGTCGATGAGGAACTTGTCGCTGATCGTCCAGCCGCTGCCCAGGTCGTAGTCGAAGTTGCCGCCGAAGAAGTTCATCTTCGCGCCGCGGCCGTTGGCGAGGTCGGCGTGGGTGCCGCCGCCCGGATAGCCGGCCAGGAACACGTGCTGGATGTACTTGCTGTTGTAGGTGTCCTTGAGCGGGTCGAAGCCCGGATAGGCGCTGAAGTTGTCGGTGCCGTTCTGGATCAGCGGGATCGGCGTGATGAACTGGTTCTTGTCGTTCAGCGCGCGGGCATAGAGCACCATGCTGCCGCGATCGGAATCGTGGGTCAGCGTGGCGGTGAACTGGCCGCCCTTGTCGGCTGCGAACTGCGGGTCGCGTACGCCGTCCGAGTCGCGATAGAAGCCGCCCACGCTGCCGTACCAGTTCGCGGTGATCGGGAAGCCGAAGAAGCCGTCGACGCGCTTCAGGTTTTCCGAGCCGTAGGTGACGCCGATGCTGCCCGACGGCACTTCGGTGCCCTGCTTGAGCATGAAGTTCGCGGTGGCGCCGATCTGGCCGTCGCCGAACACCACCGACGGACCGCCCTGCAGGATCTCGACCCGCTCGATGGTGTCATCGAGACGGAAGATCGAGGTGGTCTCGAAGAACGACAGGGTCGGCATGCCGTACAGCGGCGAGCCCATCATCTGGGTGGAGAAGTAAGGCGCATCGCCGCCGCCCGGGAAGCCGGCGATCTCGATGTTGGCGCCGGTCTGGCCGCCGGTCGATTCGGGCCACAGGCCGGGCGAGATCTTCAGCAGGTCGGCGGTGCTCTTGGGGTTGGCCTGCTTGATCTGCTCGGCATCGGCGGTGGTCAGCGTGTAGCTGGCGTCGATCTTCTTCACGCCGGTGGCCGAACCGGTCACCACGACCTGCTGCAGGGTCGTGGTGGTCTTGGCGTTGGCCTGCCGCGGCGGGGTTTTCCTGGCGGTCGCCGGCGCGGTGGCCGCCTGGGCGTCCTGCGCCTGCGTGCTGTCCTGCGCCATCGCCGTCGCGGACATGAGAATGCCCGTGATGGCCGCCGACAGTATCAATCGATTCATTTGCTTGCTGTTGCCCATGTCACGTCCTCCCCATCAGTTTCAGTTTGGGCCGCGGCCTGTCTGACGACAGGTCCACGCCAGTTGGCCGTTCGGGTTGTTGTAAAGGTGCCGATGTCGAATGCTGCGATGCTTGGTAGCACCAGGTCTGCCTTGGCCAGCGCCAGTGGCTGGCCAATTCCCACCGCCGCCATCCCCGCGGCGTGAATGCTGGCGATGCCAGCCGCGGCGTCTTCGACGCCAATGCACTCGTCCGGCGCCACGCCCAGGGCGTTTGCCGCAGCGAGGAAAATTTCCGGGTCGGGCTTGGAGCGGCTGATCCGGTTGGCGTCGACGACGGCGTCGAACAGATCGGCGATGCCCAGGCGCTCCAGCAGCAAGCCGGCATTGCGGCTGGCCGAGGCCAGCGCCACCTTGAGCCCGGCCTGGTGCACCTGCTCGATCGCCGCGCGCGCGCCGGGCAGCAGGTCCTGCGGTCCGAAATGCTCGATCTGTTCGCGGTAGTAATCGTTCTTGCGTGTAGCCAGCGTGTGCTTCTCGGCTTCCGTGTAGGAGTGCGTCGCGGCTTGCAGCAGGATCTCCAGCGAGCCGCGCCGGTCGACGCCTTTCATGCGCTCGCCGGTGGCGTCGTCGAACGGCACGCCGATCTCGTCGGCCAGTCTTTTCCAGGCGGCGTGATGGACTATCGCGGTGTCGGCGATCACGCCGTCCAGATCGAAGATCACCGCCTTCAGCGGCGCCGCCCCGGCATCGACGAAGCCGGCGCACTGCAGGCGCAGGGGGTGGCCCGCGTGCAGGCGTTGCGGCAGGCCGTCGTGCAGGAAGGTGAGCGCGTCGCCCTCGGCCAGGGTGTACTGCACGCCGTCGCCATCGACCTCCACGCGCAGATGCGCGCCGCGCCAGCGCAGCCCGAAGCGGTAGCTTTTCCATGCCGCCGGCAGCCGCGGCGCCAGGGCGGGCAGGCCATCGTGCACGCGCAGTCCGCCGAAGCCCCAGGTCAGTGCCAGCCAGCTGCCGGCCATCGCCGCCATGTGCAGGCCATGCGCCGCGTTGCCGTGCAGGTCGTCCAGGTCGACGCGCAAGGTGTCGAGGAAATAGCGATGCGCCTTGTCGGCGTAGCCCACTTCGGCCGCGATCACCGCGAAGGTGGATGCCGACAGGGTGGAGTCGTGGACGGTGATGCCTTCGTAGTAATCGAAGTTGCGGCGCTTCGCGGCGACATCGACCTGTTCGCCCGCCAGCATCAGGGCGAGCAGCGTGTCGGCCTGCTTGCATACCTGGTGGCGGTAGATGGTGAGTGGATGCAGCCGCAGCAGCAGCGGTTGCCTGCCCGGTGTGCTGGCGAGCCCGGCCGGCAGACGCGGCTTGTCGAGGAAGCCGTCGTCCTGCGGAAAGATGTCGAGCACGGCGTCGACCGGCAGGTGCATCGCCTGGGCGGCGCGGCGCCACTGGGCCACCTCGTCGGCATGCAGGTCGATCCGTGCGCTCAGGGCGGCGTGTTCGAGCGGGTACGTCAGCGCCATCCAGTCGGCGACGTTGGCGGCGTCCTGCAGGTGTCGCTGCGCCAGGCGGTTGGTGTAATGGTTGTTGTCGACCAGGGCGGAGTATTCGTCCGGCCCGGTCACCTCATGGATGCAGAACGCACCGCCATGGCGCGCGCTGAAATGCCCGACCTGCAGCCAGACGCGCGCGGTCTCGAACAGCATTTCGGCGCCGCATTCGAGCAGGAACGCGTCGTCGCCGCTGGCGTCGACGTAGAGGCGGATCGCCCACGCCACCGCCGCGTTGATGTGGTACTGCGCCGAGCCGCTGGGAAAGTACGAGGAGCACTCGTCGCCGCCGATCGTGCGCCACGCGTACAGCGCGCCGCGCGGATGGTCGAGCTCGCGCGCGTGGCGGCGCGCGTTGTCCAGCGTGCGGTGGCGATACGTCAGCATCGCGCGTACCAGTTCCGGCGCCAGGGTGGCCAGTACCGGCAGCATGAACACCTCGGCGTCCCAGAAATAGTGACCTTCGTAGCCTTCGCCGGTGAGGCCCTTGGCGGCGGTGGTGCCGTGGCTGTCGCGGCTGCTCGACTGGAATACGTGGAACAGGTTGAAGCGCAGCGCCTGTTCGGTCGCCGGGTCGCCGTCGATGGCAAGGTCGGCCTGCGCCCATAGCGCGGACAGCGCCTGGGCCTGGCGTGCCAGCAGCGCCGGGTAGCCGAGTGCGCTGGCCGCGTCCAGCGAGGCCTGCGCGCGTGCGAGCAGATCGTTTGCCTGGTCCCCGGCGAACGGCGAGGTGAAGGCGTAGGCGACGTACTTGTCCAAGGCGACCGTCTGGCCCGGCGCAAGGACGCCCTCGTAGACCTGGGTGACGCCGTGCGGCGCCAGGTTGGCGTAGCGGAACTGCAAGTCGCCGGCATGCCGGTGCCGTTGCGCGCAGACCAGCCGGATGCCGCTATGCGTGGTCTGCTGACCGACCCAGGCGAGGTCTTCCTCGGCGTGGGCGTCACAGGTGCCGAGGCCGCCATCGATGCGGCTGCCGATGCGCGGATCGAAACCCTGTTCGACGGCTTCGCGCGCGGTGCTGATCGATGACTCCAGCGTGATCGGTCCGGCGTAGTCGAGCGAGCGCACGCGATAGTGGATCGCCAGCAGGCCGGCATCCTCCAGGCTCACGATGCGCTCGGCCTCGATCTCCAGCGTGGCGCCCTCCGGCGATCGCCAGCGCAGCCGGCGCCGGTAGCAGCCTTGGCGCAGGTCGAGCGCACGCTCGAAATACAGCCACTCGCCCTGGTCGAGCCGCACGGGCGTGTCGCCGAGGCGCAGGTGGATGCGCGCGGCATCGGCGACCGGGATGCGCGTGTCGGTGTGCGTGGCGAAGCCGGGGAATCGCTCGTGGTACTCGATCGGGCTGCGTTCCCATACGGCGGACAGCAGGGTGGCCTGGCTTGCGCTGTCGCTTTCCTCCAGGTTGCCGCGCACGCCGAGGGTGCCGTTGGCCAGCGCGAAAAGGCTCTCGTCCTGCGCAAAGCCAGCCGGGTCGGTGCCGTGGCGGACGAGCAGCCAGGGGTCGGCCGCTGCCCTTCCATCGAGGGTCAGCACCTCGGCATCAAGCGGCGCCGCTGCGTAGTGATCCACCATAAAACCCCCGTCTCTCCGTCTGGCGCATCAGGCCGATGGGCCCACCAGGCTGCGGCTGGCGGCGAGCTTGGCAGCAAATGTTATCGGTATCAAGATACCGATAACATTTTAATTGCACGGACTTGCCATGGGCACGATCCGGATCCGAGGCGCGGGCTGTGGGTTGGTACTTTGCCTCCGCAGCGGCGTATTGCCGGCGGCGGAGCGGGGCGAGGTTGCATCGGCGTGACGAATGTCGACACACTGCAAGCGCCGGTTCGTGCCATCGCTGCAGTCCGGCAGCGTCGCGGCATCGGCCAGGCCAACCAAGGATCAGATAGTTGAGCAAGAAGGGCGCGCGCAAGAACGCGTCAGGCGGCCTGACCATGGCCGACCTGGCGCAACTGGCCGGGGTATCCAAGATCACCGTCTCGCGGGCGCTGGGCGACAGCCCGCTGGTCAACCCGGAAACCCGCGAGCGGATCCAGGCGCTGGCGCGCGAGCGCGGCTACAAGCTCAATATCAGCGCGCGCAACCTGCGCCTGCGCCGCAGCCATACCGTGGCGGTGATCGTGGAGATGAAGCCGTCCACCGATCGCACCATGTTCGACCCGTACCCGCTGGTGCTGCTGGGCGGCATTTCGCAGGAACTGACCGCAGCCGGCTACAGCGTGCTGCTGACCACCCGCCAGGGCGCCAGCGCGGCCGCGGTGCAGGCGGCCGACGGGCTGATCCTGCTGGGCCAGGGCGCGCACCAGGATGCGGTGCGCCGGTTCGACAAGCTGTGCCTGCCGATGGTGGTGTGGGGCGCGCAGTCGGCCAGCGACGCGCACGTGGTGGTGGGCAGCGACAACCGCCTCGGCGGCGCGGTGGTGGCGCGGCATTTCATCGCGCTGGGCCGGCGCCGTCCGGTCTTCATCGGCAATCCCAGCCACCCGGAAATCTTCGAGCGCCTGAACGGTTTCATCGACGCGCTGGCGGTGCGCGGGATCAAGCCGCTGCTGATGCGGCGCGACGAGTTCACCGTGGACTCGGGCATGGACGCGGTGCGTTCGCTGCATGAGCGCAAGGTCGGCTTCGATGCGATCTTCGCCTGCAACGACCTGCTTGCGATGGGCGCGATCCGCGCCACGCTGGACCTGGGGCGCTCGGTACCGGCCGATGTCTCGGTGGTCGGTTACGACGACATGCCGCTCGGCGCCAGCTTCCTGCCGCCGCTGAGTTCGGTGCGGCAGGACTGGCAGGAAGGCGGCATGCTGCTGGCGCGCAAGGTGCTGGCGCTGATCGACGGCGAGCCGGCCAAATCGGAATGCCTGCCAGTCAGCCTGATCGTGCGTTCGACCTGATCCGATCAGCGCGCGGCGTCGGCCTGGGCGGTTTCGGTGGCGTCGGCCGGGCTGCGCGCCGGCGGGGTCAGCACCAGCCGGAAGCAGCTGCCGCCGCCGGCCACGCGCACGTACTCCAGTGCCGCCTGGTTCGCGTCGCTCATCTGCCGGGCCAGGTACAGGCCCAGGCCGGTGCCGTATTCGTGGGTGGTGTAGAACGGCTCGAAGATCTGCGCGGCCACCTTGGGCGCGATGCCGGGGCCGCGGTCGATCACTTCCAGGATCGGCACGCCGTGCTCACCCTGCCGGGTCACCACCATCACCCGCGCCGGTTCGCCGGGCAGGCGGCCGTAGCGCAGCGCGTTCTGCACCAGGTTCCACACCACCTGCTGCAATTGCTGCGGGTCGGCCACCGCCGCCACCGGCGTGGCGCTGCTGGCGATCGCGCGCAGCGAATCGGCGCCGAGGTCGTTGCCCTGGCTGTATTCCTCGACGAAGGCCTGCGCCCAGTGGCCCAGATCCAGCGTTTCCGGGCGCGAGCGTTCGCGCCGCGACAGCTGCAGGATGTTCTCGATGATCTCGTTGAGCCGGATGCAGTGGTTGTTGATGATCTCGACCATGCGCTGGTCGGTGGCGTCCATGCTCTTGGACTCGGCCAGCAGCTGCGCCGAGTAGCGGATCGCCGCCAGCGGGTTGCGGATCTCGTGCGCGATCGAGGCGGACAGGCGGCCCAGTGAGGTCAGCGTGAGCTCCTCGGCGCGGCGCGACAGCAGCGAGGTGTCGTCGAGGAAGATCAGCACGTGCGAGTCGTCGTTCGGCGCCAGCCGGGTGAAGCGCGGCACCACCTCGGGCACGCCGTCGGCGAGCTGGGTGGCGGTTTCGTCCAGCTTGCCGGAGGTCATCCAGTGGTACAGCCGGCGCGACAGTTCCGGTGCCAGCTGGCCGAGGTCGCGCTGGTCGGCGCCGGGGTTGCCCATCAGCATCCATGCCGACTCGTTGATCTGGTGGATGCGGTTGGCGTCGTCGACCAGCAGCACGCCGGTCTTCATGCGGCGGATGATCAACTCGTTGACCTGGGCCAGGTTGGCCAGGTCGGTGCTGCGCTGCTCGGCCAGCGCCTCGGTGGCGCGCAGCTGCCGGCCCAGCACGTGGCACAGCGTGGTGGTGGCGAAGTAGGCGAGGCCGAACAGCGCGGCCTCGAGCAGGTCGCGGTCGCCGGGGCTGTCGGCCGAGTTGCCGAACAAGGTGTGCCCGAGCATGCCCAGCGTGGCCAGCGCGGCGAAGAAGCTGGACAGTCGCAGCGGCAGGATCAGCGCGCCGGCGCTGAGGTTCACCGCCAGCATCATCGCGATGCCGATGCGCGCGTCGTGCATCGCGGCGATCGCCAGCACGGCAGCGGCGATATCCACGACCAGGGTGGCCGCCACCACCGTGCGGGCGTACGGCATGCTGCGCCGGTTGAACAGCAGGGCGACCAGGGCAAACACCAGGTACAGCGTGGTCACGGCGCGGGCGAAATCGGGAATGGCCAGTTCGGGCCAGCCCAGGCCCGGCGGGCTGAACGCCAGGCCGGCGTAGACCAGCGCCTGCACCAGCCGGAACACGTTGAGGAACGTCAGCTCGTGGCGGATCGTCGCAGTACCTGCGCGCGGGACAGTCAAGGGTGCTGAGCTGGACATATGCCGCCTGTACTGGGTGGATCAGGGCATTCGCGAGGGTTCCGGCCGAGTATAGACGGGCTGATCGGTGCTGTGCCGTTGTCGGAAAGCGCATGGGAGCGCCCTGTGCGGGCGTTCCGGGCGGGCGGCCCTTTCCATCGGCGCCCGCTTCCGCGAAAATAGGCGGCCGTATTGCGCGGTATGGCCGGTTTCACCCGGCGGCGCACTGCATCCCGGCAGCGCGTCCATCCGCCGTCCGACCTTCCTGACCCACGCTGAGGTACATGCGTGCGGCCGCCATCGTTTCTCCGTTCGCTCGAGGTATCGAATGAATTTCCACGAATACCAGGCCAAAGAACTGTTCGCGCAGTACGGTATTGCCGTACCGCCGGGCAAGGTTGCCAATTCCCCCGACGCTGCCGTCGATGCCGCCAAGGCATTGGGTGGCACGCAATGGATGGTCAAGGCGCAGATCCACGCCGGTGGCCGCGGCAAGTCCGGTGGCGTCAAGTTCTGCCGCAGCTTCGACGACGTGCGCGCTGCCGCCAAGGGCATGCTGGGCACCAACATGGAAACCTACCAGTCGGCCGGCCGCGCGCTGCCGGTGAACCTGGTGCTGGTCACTGACGCCACCGACATCGCCCGCGAGCTGTACCTGTCGATCCTGGTGGATCGCGATTCCAAGGCCGTCTCGTTCATCGCCTCCAAGCACGGTGGCGTGGACATCGAGCAGGTCGCCAAGGACACGCCCGAAGACATCCACACCATCGTGATCGACTTCGTCGAAGGGCTGCAGCCGTATCAGTGCCGTCAGCTCGGCTTCGCGATGGACCTGACCGGCAAGCAGGTCAACCAGCTGACGAAGATCATGCTGGGCCTGTACAAGCTGTTCAACGAGCAGGACCTGGCACTGGTCGAGCTGAACCCGCTGGCCGTGCTGGAAGACGGCAACCTCGCCGCGCTCGACGGCAAGGTCAACTCCGACGACAACGCCGAATACCGCCACCCGAACCTGGCCGCGATGCGCGACCTGACCCAGGAAGACGCGGCCGAAGCCGCCGCGGTGAAGTACAACCTCAACTACGTGACCATGGACGGCTCGATCGGCTGCATGGTCAACGGCGCCGGCCTGGCGATGGCCACGATGGACGTGATCAAGCTGGCGGGCGGCGAGCCGGCCAACTTCCTCGACGTCGGCGGCGGCGCCACCAAGGAGCGCGTGACCGAGGCGTTCAAGCTGATCCTGTCCTCGGACAAGGTGCGCTGCATCCTGGTCAACATCTTCGGCGGCATCGTGCGCTGCGACCTGATCGCCGAGGGCATCATCGCCGCGGTCAAGGAAGTGGGCCTGAAGATTCCCGTGGTGGTGCGCCTGCAGGGCACCAATGTCGATCAGGGCCGCGAACTGCTGGCCAATTCCGGCCTGGCGATCACGCCGGCGGACGATCTCAACGACGCGGCGCAGAAAGCCGTGGCTGCCGCCAAATAACCCTGTAGGAGCGCACCTTGTGCGCGATGCCTTCCGTCACGTGACGAAGAGCCATCGCGCACAGGGTGCGCTCCTACACGAACACAGGACATTCCCATGAGCGTTTTGGTCAACAAAAACACCAAGGTGATCGTGCAGGGCTTCACCGGCCAGCAGGGCACCTTCCATGCACAGCAGTGCCTCGACTACGGCACCCAGGTCGTCGGCGGCGTCACCCCGGGCAAGGGCGGCTCCGAGCACATCGGCCTGCCGGTGTTCAACTCGGTCGATGAAGCCGTACTCGAAACCGGCGCCGACGCGTCGGTGATCTTCGTACCGCCGCCGTTCGCGGCCGACTCGATCCTCGAAGCGATCGACGCCGGCATCAAGGTCATCGTGGCGATCACCGAAGGCATCCCGGTGCTGGACATGCTGCGCGTCAAGAACGTGCTGCAGCAGCATCCGGAAATCGTGCTGATCGGGCCGAACTGCCCCGGTATCATCACCCCCGGCGAATGCAAGATCGGCATCATGCCCGGCCACATCCACAGCAAGGGCAAGGTCGGCGTGGTCTCGCGCTCGGGCACGCTCACCTATGAAGCCGTGTTCCAGACCACCAACGAAGGCCTCGGCCAGAGCACGGTCATCGGCATCGGCGGCGACCCGATCAACGGCCTGAACTTCATCGACTGCCTCAAGCTCTTTCAGGACGATCCGCAGACCGAAGGCATCATCATGGTCGGCGAGATCGGCGGCAGCGCCGAGGAAGACGCGGCCGAGTTCATCGGCGAGTACGTGACCAAGCCGGTGGTCTCGTTCATCGCCGGTGCCTCGGCCCCGGCCGGCAAGCGCATGGGCCACGCCGGCGCGATCATCTCCGGCGGCAAGGGCACCGCGGCGGCGAAGTTCGCCGCGCTGGAGAAGGCCGGCGTCACCACGGTGAAGTCGCCGGCGGATCTGGGCAAGGCACTTGCGCAGCTGATGAAGTAAGTCAGGACTGAGTGAACTAAAATGCGGGGGCCGCGATTCGTCGCGGCCCTCGTCATTTCTGGAGCACGTTCATGGCAAGGCTGCGTCTGGCACTGGCCCAATACGATTTCCCGGTCGGCGCGGTGGCGGCGAATGCCGCCAAAGCCGGCGACCTGATCGCGCGGGCACGCAGCGGCGGTGCCGCGCTGGTGGCGTTCCCCGAACTGACCCTCAGCGGCTACCCGCCGGAGGACCTGCTGCTGCGGCCGAGCTTCCTGGCCGCCTGCGCCAGCGAGCTGGCCGCGCTGGCGGTGGCGACCAACGGCGTCGCCGCCCTGGTCGGCCATCCGCACAGCGAGGGCGAGGTATTCAACGCGGCCAGCCTGCTGCGCGACGGCCGGGTGGAATGCACCGCGCACAAGCAGGCGTTGCCGAACTACGGCGTGTTCGACGACAAGCGTTATTTCCGCCCTGGCCATGCCTCGGTCACGGCTGTGGTCGACGGGGTCGGCGTCGGCCTGCTGATCTGCGAGGACATATGGCAGCCGGAGCCGGCAGCGCAGGCGGCCGCCGCTGGTGCCGAACTGATCGTGGTGATCAACGCTTCGCCGTGGGATGAGCGCAAGCAGGCCGAACGCGAAGCCGTACTGCAGGCGCGGGCGCGCGAAACCGGCTGCGCGATCGCCTACCTCAACCTGGTCGGCGGGCAGGACGAGGTGGTCTACGACGGCGGCTCGCTGCTGGTGAACGGCGACGGCTCGATCGCCGCGCGCGCGCCGGCCTTCGTCGATGCGCTGCTGTGGGCCGAGTTCGATCCGGCCACACGCACCTTGTCGGCGGAAGACTGGCCGGTCGCTGCCGACGCCTCGCTGGAGGCGACGCTGTACGCGGCGCTGGTGCGCGGCACCCGCGACTACATCGACAAGAACGGCTTCGGCGGCGTGCTGCTGGGCCTGTCCGGCGGCATCGACTCCGCGCTGACGCTGGCGCTGGCGGTCGACGCGCTGGGCGCGCAGCGGGTCACCGCGGTGATGATGCCCACCCGCTACACCTCGCAGCTGTCGTTGGACAGCGCGCGCGCGCAGGCCGAGCAGCTCGGCGTGGATTACCGCGTGATCGACATCGAGCCGACCTACCAGTCGTTCATCGAGGCGTTGACCCCGGCGTTTGCCGGCAAGGGCGCCGACACCACCGAGGAAAACCTGCAGTCGCGCATTCGCGGCGCCATGCTGATGGCGCTGTCCAACAAGCACGGCCGGCTGCTGCTGGCGACCGGCAACAAGAGCGAGATGGCGGTCGGCTACGCCACCTTGTACGGCGACATGTGCGGTGCCTATGCGCCGCTGAAGGATGTCTACAAGACCGTGGTGTACCGGCTGTCGCGCTGGCGCAATGAGGCCGGGAATCAGGATTCGGGATTCGGGATTCGGCAGAGCGAGTCCCCGCAAGACAACGGCTTTTCGCGAATCCCGAATCCCCAATCCCCAATCCCGAGCGTGGTCATCGACCGCGCTCCATCGGCCGAATTGCGCGACAACCAGACCGACCAGGATTCGCTGCCGCCGTATGACGAACTGGACGCGATCCTGGCCCGTTTCATCGAAGCCGAGCAGTCGCAGGCGGAGATCGTGGCGCAGGGTTTCCATGCCGACGTGGTGCGCCGGGTGGTGCGGCTGGTGCTGCTGAACGAGTTCAAGCGCCGGCAGTCGGCGCCGGGCCCGCGCGTGACCACCCGCGCCTTCGGCCGCGAACGGCGCTATCCCATCACCTCCGGCTGGAGGTGACGGGATTCGGGATTCGGGATTGGGGATTCGTAAGAGCGGCGGCAGCGCAGGATCCGGCTTTTCCGAATCCCGAATCCCGAATCCCGAATCCCGAATCCCGAATCCCGAATCCCGAATCCCGAATCCCGAATCCCGAATCCCGAATCCCGAATCCCG
>DATCUT010000132.1:0-69350 GCA_036561785.1 Rhodanobacter sp. | reverse complement strand
CACGACCGCCGCTTCGGCGACGGACACCGCCGCACAGGCCACCCGCCAGGTGAACGGTCAGGCGACCGCTGACGCCACCGCCGGCCTCACCGATGCGGCCGGTGCCAGTGCCAGCGCCGGCAACGGCAACAACGCTGCGCTGGACGGCGCGGGACAACTGGGCTCGTCCGCGGGCGGCGCAGTCGATACTTCAGGCACACGCGATGCCGTGACCGGCGCCGCTGGCCAGGCCATGGGTCAGTCGCGTTCAGCCGTCTCGACGGCCAAACGCGGCGCCAAGGGCGCACTGAACCGTGCACAGAACGCGGTCGGCAACGCGTCTGCGAATGCCAAGGGTGTGGCCGAAGGCTCGGCCACTGCCGGCCTGAGCGCTGCCCGCCAAGCCGCCGCCAACGGTACCCAGTCAGCCCAAACCGCCGGCTCGCTCGGCTCGGACGCGGCCGGCAGCGCGTCGCAGGCAACCTCGGCCGGCGCGAACGGCGCAAGCCAGCCGTCGGGTAACACCGCGACCCCGCAACCGGGCCTGCTGTCGTCGACGTCCAACGCCGTGCGCGGCGCCGGGGACAAGACGGTCGACGTGTCGGGCTCGGGCGCAGCCAATGGCAACACGAACGCCAACGCCGGTTCGACCTCCGGCGCCAACAGCTCGGCCAACGCCAGCGGGCGGGCCGGCGGCCAGGCCAGTGCCCACGGTTCGGCCCGGGACGGCATCTCCACCTCGGCGCAGGCCGACGGCGATGCCGGCGCCAGCGCGAACGCACAGCAGCACTGAGCCAGCAGCACCGCAGAAACCAGGAGCCCCCGCTTGCGGGGGCTCCTTCGTCAACCCGGCAAAACCATCAACTACGCCATCGGCCAGCGCAGTTACCCGCGCCTGTTGCGCCGCCTTATAGCGTTCGAGCCATCGGTCGGCGTCTTCGCGTTTTCGTCGGACATGGATGCATGAGGGTCATGCCTGCAGAGAGGCGAGCAGGCGTTGCGCGTTCTGGGTGATGGCTGCCTGGGCCTTTTCGACCCTTGCCTTGCCGGCACCCTGCTCCGTCAGAGTATTTGCTGTGCCGGCCATGGCGTGCAGCACCAAGCCGGCAAGCTCGACCACCCGGCGCTGCACGAAACGCGGTGCATAGCCGGTCGCTTCGGCGAACCGCTGCCAGTCAGTGGCACTCACTTCGTCGATGCGCGCCGCGTCGCCGATGCCCAGCGCGGGCTTGCGTTCGACCATCTGCTCCGATATCGCGATGGTCGGCACCAGATCGTAGAACGGTGCCAGGCGACGCAGGCCATCCGGGCCGCAAAGCAGGGCGAGGTTCTTGGCGTGTGCGTCGGCGTTGCCGATGATCACGTTGAAGATCACCCAGTCCAGCAACGCCTGCACGGCGATGGGACCCAGCCGCAGTTGCTGGCGAATCAACTGGGCACACAGGGCCAGCGTCGGACCACCACCGGCTTCGTACTTGAGTTCGCCCGGATAGCCCAGCGCCTGGCAGAAGTCTTCCTGATGCAGGCGGGCGAGATCGCCGTTCTTCGCGACATGGCGGTCGTAGCGTTCAACCAGCAATGCCTTGTGCCCGGCCACGGTGACAATCGAGGATGCTGCCACCTGCAGGCCTGCCGCACGCGCGAGCGCGAGACCGAACGCCTCGAAATCGCGCAGGCCGCGGATGCGCAGGCTGTCCGGCTTGAGAATGTGCGTGGTGATCTCGCCAATCGCGGGGAGCCGGATGGAACCGTCGGCGCCGAGCACGACGGCGATCTTGTCCTGCGCACCGGCGAGCGACAGCCTGCGTGGCGTGCCGATCAGCGCCAGGGAAGCCTCGCCGGTTTCGTCGCCCTGCGCGGCAAGCAGGGTTTCCAGATTCAGCGAGACATCCGATGGGCCTGCCACGGTGGCATCGGGCGACACGATGCTGACCGCACCGGCGCACTCGCCGCCGATCGCGGCCAGCAACTCGAAGTCGTCCCACACCGGAATGCGCAGCCGCGCCGCAATGGCCTCGCGCACCGGGCCTTCGGGCAACAGGTTGCCGAACCAGTTGCGGGCAATGGCTCCGACAAATGGCTCAGCGCGCAGTGGCAGGCTCACCGACAAGGCGACCGGCTGCGCTGAAGCCAGGTAGTCGGCGGCGTAGATGAAACGCCAATCCTCCGGCGCGCGAACTTCGCCGGCGATGCCCAACTCGCCTATATGCCGATCGAACAGGTGAACCTGGAGCCGGTCAGTCACGACTCACCTCCGACCTGTACGCGCAGACCCAGCACGGCAAGCACCACAAGCACCTTGTTCAAGGCCACATTGGGCTTGCCTCGTTCCAGTTCGCTGATGAAGCGCAACCCCGTGCCCGACAGACCGGCCAATTGGGTTTGCGTCAGGCCGTGCCGTCGACGTGCTTTACGAATGGCCTGCGCAATCATCTCGACGTCGGGAGAAACCGCAGGATCTTTTCCCGATCGGGGCAATGGAGTGCTCATGGTCGTTCGTTCTTTGTAATTATCCCGATCGGGATAATCCTTCATGCAACTAGGCGAGTCAAGAGTAATTATCCCGATCGGGAACAATTAACGGGATGATGGCGCCGCTTGAGATAAAGACGTGCGTGCGCCCACCCCGGCCAGTTCGTGCATCCACCCCACCGTGGCATCGAGCACTTTGGCAACCCGGACGCCACGCGCCGAGAAGATTTCCGCGAGCGACTGGTAGTAGCCCAGCGTACCGGCGCGGCCGCCGGTGAAGCGGTCGAACACGCGAGTGCCGACGTCGGGGTCTTCGAGGTCCTGCACGATGGCGCGGGCGTTGTGCAGCTTGTCGCAGGCGGAGACCAGCAGCGTCGTGTCGGGGGCTTCTTTCAGGTGCGCGAGATAGGTGTGCTTGCGGCGGATCCAATCGCGGCGTTTGGCCTCGGCGTCGGTGTGGCTGGCCTTGCCTTCGGCGGTGCCGTCGGTGCAGTCCTTGACGATGTTGACCACGGCCTCGCCGAACTGCGCGCGGATCGCCGCTTCGTGCGCGGCGCCGCAGTCTTCCAGGGTGTCATGCAGCAGGCCGGCGATGGCCTGGTCCTCGTTACCGCCGAACTCGATCACCAGGCTGGCCACGCCGAGCAGGTGATAGAGGTACGGGATGTTCGAGCCCTTGCGGCATTGCGCGGCGTGGGCGATGCGGGCGTAGTCGACGGCGCGGGTGAAGCGGTCGGTGAGTGCAGTCATGGCGTTTCCCCTCGTTGGTTCCATCGCGCGATGGTGGCCGCGGCGGGTCGCAGGGAGCGAGATCGGGGCTGGGCGTCCTGAAGATCAAAGCTTTACCCCTCACATGAGAGAGCCTCGAATAACCGCCTTTTTCTCGTCATTCCCGCGAAAGCGGGAATCCATTTTAATCCTGAGAAACAGCAACCTGGATTCCCGCTTTCGCGGGAATGACGTCATCGATGGGAGTCGAGGTCCCCTGAATGGCCCCCCTGCAAGCACGGCAGGAACTGGCATGCCTCACTCGCCGAGGTAGCTTCGCGGCACGCGCTTCAGTCCGCACAGCAGTTGGTAGGCGCTGCTGTCGCAATGCGTCGCCAGTTCGCTGACTGGCACCTGCCTGCCCCACAGTTCGACCTCGCTGCCGAGGCCGGCGGCGGGGTGGTCGGTGAGGTCGACGGTGAGCATGTCCATCGACACGCGACCGACCAGTTCGCCGGGCCGGCCGTCGATGGTGACCGGGGTGCCGTTGGGGGCGAACTGCGGGTAGCCGTCGGCGTAGCCCATCGCGACGACGCCGATGCGGCTGGGGCGCTGGGTGATGAAGCGCGCGCCGTAACCGATCGGTTCGCCTGCTGCCAGCTCGCGCATGCCGATCACCTTCGAGGTCACCGTCATCACCGGTTGCAGGCGGTCGGCGACCGGATGCGGGCCGGCGAACGGCGTGGCGCCGTACAGCATCAGGCCCGGCCGCGCCCACTCGCCCTGTGCGTCGGGCCAGCCGAGCAGCGCGGGGGAATTGCTGAGGCTGGCGGGCAAGTGCAGCTCGTCGCACACCTGGTGGAACAGTACCCGCTGCTCATCGGTGCGTTCGCAGTCCAGCTCGTCGGCGCGGGCGAAGTGGGTCATCGCCACCACCTCGCGCACGTGCGGCATGGCCTGCAGGCGCTGCAGGCTGGCGCGGTAGTCCGCCGAAGCCAGGCCCAGCCGATGCATGCCCGAATCGAGCTTCAGCCAGATCGTGAATGGCTTGGTCGGGCGTGCGCGTGCGATCGCGTCGATCTGCCACTCGGCCTGCACCACGCACCACAGGTCGTGGGCGTCGATCAGCGCGAGTTCGTCGGCTTCGAAGAAACCTTCCAGCAACAAGATCGGGGCGCGGATGCCGGCCTCGCGCAGTTCCAATGCCTCCTCGATGCAGGCCACGGCGAAACCGTCGGCTTCGCCTTCCAGTGCCTGCGCGCAGCGCACGGCACCGTGCCCGTAGGCGTCGGCCTTGACCACGGCCAGCGCCTTGCGTCCGCCCAGCTCGCGTGCGAGGCGGTAGTTGTGGCGCAGTGCGGCCAGGTCGATCAGGGCACGTGCCGGGCGCATCAGGCATGGACTCCCGCAGTGGGGCGTGAACTGTAGCGCGAGATGTCCAGGCCCTCGCTGCTGATCTGCGGTTTGCGCCCCGCGATCAGGTCGGCCAGGTAGCGGCCGGAACCGCAGGCCATGGTCCAACCCAGGGTGCCGTGGCCGGTGTTGAGGTAGAGGTTGTCCAGCCGGGTGGCGCCGACCACCGGCGTGCCGTCCGGGGTGGCCGGGCGCAGGCCGGTCCAGAACGTGGACTGGGCCATGTCGCCACCGCGCGGGTAGAGGTCGCTGACCACTTTTTCCAGGGTGGCGCGACGGCGCGGCGACAGCGACAGGTCGAAGCCGGAGACCTCGGCCATGCCGCCGACGCGGATGCGCTGGTCGAAGCGGGTTACCGCCACCTTGTAGGTTTCGTCGAGGATGGTCGAAGTGGGCGCCATCGCCGGGTCGGTGATCGGCAGGGTCAGCGAGTAACCCTTCAGCGGGTACACCGGCAGGCGCATGCCCAGCGGCGCCAGCAGTCGCGGGGAATAGCTGCCCAGCGCCAGCACGTAATGGTCGGCGCGCTCGACCCGGCCATCGATGCGCACGCCGGTGAGGTGGCTGCCGTCGTGTTCGAGTTGTTCGACGGTGGCGCCGAAACGGAACTCGACGCCGGCTTCCTGTGCCCGCGCGGCGAGCCGGCGGGTGAACAGCTCGCAGTCACCGGTCTGGTCGTTCGGCAGGCGCAGCGCGCCGCTGAGCTGGTCGACCACCCCGGCCAGCGCCGGCTCCACCTGCACGATGCCGGCGCGGTCGAGCAGTTCGTACGGCACGCCGTACTGCCTGAGCACGGCGATGTCCTTGGCTGCGTCGTCCAACTGCGCCTGGGTGCGGAACAGCTGCACCGTGCCGAGCTGGCGGCCTTCGTAATCCAGCCCGGTCTCGGCACGCAATTCGTCCATGCAATCGCGGCTGTATTCGGACAGGCGCACCATGCGCGCCTTGTTGATCGCGTAGCGGCTGGCGGTGCAGTTGCGCAGCATCTGCAGCAGCCACAGGTATTGCTGCGGGTCGAGGCCGGGGCGGATCGCCAGCGGCGCGTGGCGCATGAACAGCCACTTCAGCGCCTTCAACGGCACTCCGGGGGCGGCCCACGGCGAGGCGTAGCCGGGCGAGATCTGGCCGGCGTTGGCGAAGCTGGTTTCGCGTGCCGGCGCGCTTTCGCGATCCACCACTGTCACCTCGAAACCGGCCTGCGCCAGGTACCACGCGCTGCACGTTCCGATCACGCCACTGCCCAGTATCAGTACCCGCATCGCGTTCCCCCCTTCCGCCGGTTGGCCTGCGGGCCAGCCGCAGGAATGATACCGACGAGTATAGGAACGATCGACCAATCTTATTTTCCGTCTTTTGCCATATTAACGGGTAAAATCACTGCCACATTGGCAATCCTTGGTGAGCCCATGGCGGTAAAGAAGCGGGAATTCGACAAAATCGACCGGAAAATCCTCCGGGTGTTGCAGGACGAGGGGCGGATCTCGTTCACCGAACTGGGCGAACGGGTCGGCCTGTCCACCACGCCGTGCACCGAGCGCGTACGCCGGCTGGAACGCGACGGCGTGATCACCGGCTATCACGCGCGGCTCGACCCGCACCTGGTCGGCGCCGGCCTGCTGGTGTTCGTGGAGATCAGTCTGGCCTACAAGTCCGGCGACATCTTCGAGGAATTCCGCAACGCCGCGCTGCGCCTGCCCAACGTGCTGGAGTGCCACCTCGTCTCGGGCGCGTTCGACTACCTGATCAAGGCGCGCATCTCCGGCATGGCCTCCTACCGCAAGCTGCTCGGCAACACCTTGCTGACCTTGCCGAACGTGCGCGACTCGAAAAGCTACATCGTGATGGAGGAGGTCAAGGAAACGCTCAGCCTGCCGGTGGGCGAGCGCGGCGGGCGCAGCGAAGGCGACGCCGCGGGGTAGCGGGAAGCCGATCCATCGCCCGAAACGGACAGACCCCGCATGGCGGGGTCTGTCGGCGTGACGCAACGGTGTGGCGGCGATCAGGCGAACGGATCGTCCAGCACGATGGTGTCGTCGCGATCCGCGCCGGTGGCGACCAGGGCCAGGCGGCAGCCGGAAAGTTCCTCCACCGCACGCAGGTAGGCGCGGGCGGCGGGCGGCAGCTGGTTCCAGTCGCGGATGCCGGCAGTGGATTCCTGCCAGCCGGGGAATTCCAGGTAGACCGGCTTGCACTCGTCCCAGCCGTCCGCATCGAGCGGGGCCAGTTCGCGGCGCTTGCCGCGGTATTCGTAGGCGATGCACACCTTGACCGTGTCCAGGCCGTCGAGCACGTCGAGCTTGGTGATGGCCAGGCCGTTGATGCCGTTGATCTGGGTGGCACGCTTCAGCGCGACCAGGTCGATCCAGCCGCAGCGGCGCGGGCGGCCGGTGCTGGCGCCGAACTCGTTGCCCTTCTTGCGCAGCAGTTCGCCCATGTCGTCGTTGAGCTCGGTCGGGAACGGACCGCTGCCGACGCGGGTGGCGTAGGCCTTGCAGATGCCCAGCACGTAGTCGATATCGCCCACGCCCACGCCGGTACCGGCGAGCGCGCCGCCGATCGTGGTGTTGGACGAGGTGACGTAGGGATAGGTGCCGTGGTCGATGTCGAGCAGCGCGCCCTGCGCACCTTCGTACAGGATGTTGCCGCCGTCGCGGCGCACGTCGTGCAGGATGGTGGCGACGTCGTCGACCAGCGGACGGATGTACTCGCCCCAGGCCAGCGCGTCCTTCAGCACGGCGTCGTAGTCGACCGGCTCGGCCTTCAGCCACTGGGTGAGGATGAAGTTGTGGTACTCGACGGCGGTCTTCAGCAGCGCCGGCAGCTCGTGCGGGTACATCAGGTCGGCCACGCGGATGCTGCGGCGGGCGACCTTGTCCTCGTAGGCCGGGCCGATGCCGCGGCCGGTGGTGCCGATGGCCTTGCCGCCGGCGGCGATCTCGCGCGCCTTATCCACCGCGATGTGGTACGGCATGATCAGCGGCGTGGCCGGGCTGATCTTGACGCGCGAACGCACCTCGACGCCGTTCGCCTCCAGCTCGGCAATCTCGGTCATCAGCGCGGCCGGCGACAGCACCACGCCGTTGCCGATCAGGCACAGCGCGTCTTCGCGCAGGATGCCCGAGGGAATCAGGTGCAGCACGGTCTTCTTGCCCTTGATCACCAGCGTGTGGCCGGCGTTGTGGCCACCCTGGAAACGCGCCACCGCGCTGACCCGCTCGGTCAGCAGGTCGACGATCTTGCCCTTGCCCTCGTCGCCCCACTGCGCACCCAGAATGACTACTGACTTGCCCATGATCTTCTCGCTCAGGTTTGTGGTGTCCCGTTGGCGGGACCACATGTGTCAATGA
Organism: Rhodanobacter sp.; assembly: GCA_036561785.1. GTDB lineage: Bacteria > Pseudomonadota > Gammaproteobacteria > Xanthomonadales > Rhodanobacteraceae > Rhodanobacter. The sequence goes on along the minus strand of DATCUT010000132.1, from coordinate 61,431 downwards.
AAAAACTGCAACAGCACCAAGCCAGTCACCATCGCACCGGCGCCGAACAGCCGCAAGCTGCGCGGCGGCAGTTTCAGCGCCTCGCGCACCATCGCCTGCCAGCCTTGCGGTGCCGCGAACAGCAGCAGGCCCTCGATCACCAGCATCAGGCACAACGCGGCAGCCAGCTGGTGCATCGGGGTTCGACTCAGCGTTTCTGCACGGGCTGTTCGAAGTAGCGCAGGAACTCGTCGTCGGGCTTCATGATCAGCACGCCCTTGCCATCCTCGAACGAGGTACGGTACGCGGCCAGGCTGCGGTAGAACGTGAAAAACTCCGGATCCTGGGTGTACGCCTGCGCGTAGATGGCAGCCGCTTCCGCGTCGCCCTCGCCCTTCACCTTGGCCGCGTCACGCTGGGCGTCGGCGCGCAGCACCTGGCCCTGGCGATCGGCGTCGGCCTGGATCGTCTCGGCCGATTCCTGGCCGGTGAAGCGCAGTTCGTTGGCCAGCTGCAGGCGCTCGGCGCGCATGCGCTTGTACACCGATTCGCTGACCTCGTTCGGCAGGTCGATGCGCTTGATGCGCACGTCGACCACGGCGATGCCGAGGTTCTTGCGCGCCGAGGTGTCGGTCTGCGCACGCACGCGTTCGGTGATGTCCTTGCGCCCGCCGGAGATCAGGTCGGGCAAGGTACGCGCGTTGAACTCGAAGCGCAGCGCGTCCTTCACGATCGGGGTCAGCCGCTGTGCCGCCTGCAGCTGGTCGCCGCCGGTGGCGCGGTAGTACGCGGCGTTGTCGGCGACGCGCCACTTCACGTAGAAGTCGACGTTGACGCTCTTCTTCTCGGAGGTGAAATAGCGCTCCGGCGGCGCGTCCAACGACAGGATGCGCTTGTCGAAATGCATCACCTGCTGGATCACCGGCAGCTTGAAGTGCAGGCCCGGCTGGTAGTCGGTGCGCACGATGCGGCCGAACTGCAACAGCAGCGCGCTGTGCCCTTCGCTGACCACGAACATGCTGTTGAGGCCGAGCAGGACCACCAGGATCGCGATGACAATGGAACCGATCTTCATCATGGCTGCGCCCCCTTGTCGGCCGCATTGCCGGTCGGCGGCGATACCACCGCACCGGTTGTGCCCGCGTCAGGCTGCGCCGCGGTCGGCGAGCCCTGCCGCGCCGGCAGGTTGATGATGTTGCGGCCGCCGGAGCCGTCGATCACCTTGGGGTTCTTCGCCATCACCTGTTCCATCGTTTCCAGCCACAGCCGCTTGCGGGTCACTTCCGGCGCGGCCTTGTACTGCTTCAGCAGCAATTCGAAGCGGGCGGCGTCACCGGTGGCACGGGCGACGCGCTCGGCCTTGTAGCCGGCCGCCTCGGCGGCGATGCGTGCGGCATCGCCGCGCGCCACCGGCACCACCTTGCTGGCGTAGGCCAGGGCGGCGTTTTCGATGCTCTGCTTGTCTTCGCGCGCGTTGTTGACGTCGTCGAACGCGTCCCTCACCTCGTTCGGCGGGGCCACGTTCTGGAAACTGACTTCGGTGACACGCAGGCCGGAGTCGTAGGTGTCCAGGGTCTTCTGCAGGGTTTCCTGCGCCTGGGCGACCAGGCTGGCGCCGGCGGCGGACAGGATCTGGTCCATGTCGCTGCTGCCGATCGCCGAACGCACGGCGGCCTCGGCGGCGGCGCCGATGGTGCCGTCCGGATCGTTCAGCGAGAACAGGTACTTGCGCGAATCGTCCACCTGATACTGCACGGTGAAGTCGATCGTGATGATGTTCTCGTCCTTGGTCAGCATCGCCACCTTGTCGGTGACCGAGCGGATCCGCGTGGCCTCGACCTTGGTGACCGACTCGATCGGCTGCGGCAGCTTCAGGTGGAAGCCCGGCGGCAAGGTGCGCGAGTACTCGCCGAAGCGCAGCACCACGCCGGCCTGGCGTGCGCCGATGATGGTGTAGCTGCTGAACAGCAAGCCGACGACGAGCACCACCACCACACCGGTGAGGATGCTGCCGGGGCCCTGCCCCAGCTTGCCCAGGCGCTTCCTGGCGTTGTTGAGCAGGTCGTCCAGCGGCGACTTGCCGCCCTGGCGATTCCTGTTCCACGGATCACGTTGCCCGTTGTTGCCGGGTTCATTCCATGCCACGAGTCAGTCTCCTAGGGGCCGTCGGGAGGCCGGCAACCACGGCCGGAACACGCGCTGCACCGGGTTACACATGAGATTCAGCCAAAGCTGTCGGAGTGCCGCGCCGGCTGCCTTTCGGGGCCGCGCAAACACCGGGGATTCTAGCAGAGCGCGGCTGGCGCCGCGCGTGGTGTGCTGGCGTCATTCCGCCACAGCCAGCAGCTGACGGAGCAATTGGGTCTCGGTGGGGTCGCCACCGCTGATCGGGGCGATCACGCTGCGCGGCGCGTCGATGCGCAGCTGCCAGCCGTGCTCGTCCACCGTCTCGCCGGTGATCGCACCGGCGGCCTTCAACCGCGCATGCAGGCGCCCGGCCGACAACGGCAACTGCAGCGCCGACTGCACCCGCTCGCCGCCGAGCAGTTCGCCCAGCGCCTGGCGCAGCAAGTCCAGCCCGACACCGGTGGCAGCGGACAGCCACACCCGCACCGGTTTGCCGGTGCCGTCGCGTTCGATCCGCGGCTCGGCACCGGCCAGGTCGATCTTGTTCATCACATGCAGCTGCGGCACGTCGCCGGCGTCGATTTCCTCCAGCACCTTGTCGACCACGCGATGCAGGCGATCGCGCTCCTCGTCGGCGGCATCGCTGACGTGCAGCAAGAGGTCGGCGTCGCGCGCCTCAGCCAGGGTGGCGCGGAACGCGGCGACCAGGTCATGCGGCAGCTCGCGGATGAAGCCGACGGTATCGGCCAGCACGGCCGGGCCGCAGCTGAGGTCCTCCAGCTTGCGCACGGTAGGGTCGAGCGTGGCGAACAGCAGGTCGGCGGCGTAGACGTCGCCGGTGGTCAGCGCATTGAACAGGGTCGACTTGCCGGCGTTGGTGTAACCGACCAAGGCGACGCGCGGCACCGTATTGCGCAGCCGCGCACGACGTTGCTGGCCGCGCTGGGTCTGCACCTTTTCCAGCCGCTTGCTGAGCATCTTGACCCGCTCGCCGAGCAGGCGGCGGTCGGTTTCCAGCTGGGTTTCGCCGGGACCGCGGTTGCCGATGGCGCCGCCGCGCTGGGCGTCCAGATGGGTCCAGCCGCGCACCAGCCGGGTGGCCAGGTGCTTCAACTGGGCCAGTTCCACTTCCAGCTTGCCTTCGTGCGAGCGGGCGCGCTGGGCGAAGATGTCCAGGATCAGGCCGGCGCGATCGACCACGCGGATGCCCAGGTGCTTCTCGAGGTTGCGTTCCTGCACCGGGGTCAGCACGTGGTCGACCAGCACCAGGTCGGCCTCCAGCGCACGCGCCGCCTCGGCCACCTCGTCCGCCTTGCCGGTGCCGATGTAGTAGCGCGGGTTGGGATCTTCGACGCGGGCGCTGATCACGCCAAGCACCTCGGCCCCGGCGGACTTCACCAGCTCGGCGAATTCCTCGGCACGGCGCGCGGTATCGCCTTCGCCGCGGGAATGCGGCAGGACCAGGACGGCGCGGTCGCCTTTCTTTTGTCGGTCAAACACGGGTGGGCGTGATCCTTCAGGAACAGACCCACTTCATGCGGGCGGACCGCGCCTCTATCAAGCGTCCGCGTCGGCGGATGTGGCCGGCGCGTCGGATTGATGGTCGTGGCCTTCATGGCCGTCGTGGCCATTGCCGATACGTACGTTGCGGCTCGGCACCACGGTGGAGATGGCGTGCTTGTAGACCATCTGGCTCACCTGGTTGCGCAGCAACACCACAAACTGGTCGAACGACTCGACCGTCCCCTGCAACTTGATGCCGTTGACCAGATAAATGGCTACCGGCACGCGTTCGCGCCGCAACGCATTCAGAAACGGATCCTGCAACGACTGCCCCTTGGACATTTCTTGTTCTCCCCTTGCCACGGACAGACCGGAGAAAAAACGCCGACGGCGCCCCGGTCCAACATGCTGGGATGTTAGCTGCTTTCAAATACTTGATGAAAGAAGATTTTTGCGCCGTGCAAGTGCACTGGGTCACGCTGGCGATGCTGGCCCGCCCGGCCCGACCAGAAACAGCTGTACGGCCGCTGCGGCGCGGGTGGCCAGACCGGGCAGGTCCGGGTCGAACAGGCAGGTGCCGTAGTCGCTGCGCAGCCAGGTGATCTGCCGCTTGGCCAGCTGGCGGGTGGCGTAGATGGCGCGGTCACGGAATTCGGCCAAGTCGGTCTGGCCGTCCAGGTACTCCCACGCTTGCCGATAGCCGACTGCGCGGATCGCCGGCAGGTCGGCGTGCAGGTCGCCGCGCGCCCGCAGCGTGCGCACCTCGTCCAGAAAACCTTCCGCCAGCATCGCGTCGAAACGCCGGGCAATGCGTTCGTGCAGCACGCGCCGATCGGTCGGCAGCAGGGCCAGTTTGAGCACGCGCCACGGAAAACGCGCCATCGCCCCGCCGCGCTGCAATTCGGACAGCGGCCGACCCGTCAGTTCGATCACTTCCAATGCGCGCTGCAGGCGCTGCACGTCGTTGCAGCCGATCCGGCTGGCGGCGGTCGGATCAAGGGCCGCCAGCCGCGCATGCATGGCCGGCCAGCCGAGTTGTTGCGCTTCGGCGGCGAGCCGCGCACGGGTGGCCGGATCGGCTTCCGGCAGATCGGACAGCCCCTGCTGCAACGCGCGGAAGTACAGCCCGGTGCCGCCGACCAGCAGCGGCACCCTGCCCTGCGCGCTGATCCGCTGCATCACCGGCAGTGCGTCGGCGCAGAAATCCGCCGCCGAATACGGCTGGCCGGGATCGCGGATGTCGACCAGCGCATGCGGGTGGCGCGCCAGCGTCGCCGGGTCGGGTTTCGCCGTGCCTATATCCATGCCGCGGTAGACCAGCGCCGAATCGACGCTGACCAGGTCCAGCGGAAACTGCTCGCTCAGCCCGCACGCCAGCGCGGTCTTGCCGGAGGCGGTGGGGCCCATCAGGAAGATGGCGAGGGGGCGGGTGTCGATCGGCATCGGGCCAGTGTAAATGGTGGGGCGCCACCGTTCGCGTGGCGGGCGCGCCACAACGGCCGGTGTGTAGGAGCGCACCCTGTGCGCGATATGCTTTTCCGCAGCGTGACGAAGAGCATTCGCGCACAGGGTGCGCTCCTACACCCGAATATGCGAAGGCCCGCGTCGACGACGCGGGCCTTCGTGGTAACGCGAACGAGCGGCTTACTTCGCCGGCACGCCCATTTCCTTCAGCAGGTTGTCGGCGTGGTCGAGGTGATGCATGACCCACAACATGTAGCGCACGTCGACCTGGATCGAGCGGTTGAGCTGCGGATTGAACAGCCAGTCGCCGCTGACCGACTCCCAGTTGCCGTCGAACGCCAGGCCGACCAGCTGGCCGTTCGCGTCCATCGCCGGCGAGCCGGAGTTGCCGCCGGTGATATCCAGGTCGGCCAGGAAGTTGACCGGCAACGTGCCCAGCTTCGGCGAGGCGTAGTTGTCGAACGCCTTCGCCTTGATCGCGGCCAGCTCGGCCTTCGGTGAGTTGAACGGCTCGACGCCGGTGTCCTTCTCGACGATGCCCTGCGCGGTGGTGAACGGCGCGTAGCTGACGCCGTCACGCGGCGCCACGCCCTGCACGTTGCCGAAGGTGACGCGCAGCGAGCTGTTGGCGTCCGGGTAGACCGGCAGCTTCTGCGAATCCTTCCACGCGATCATCGCCTGCATGTAGCGCGGACGCAGCTTGCTCATCTCGCCGTCGCGGGCATCGGATGCGTCTTCCAGCGTCTTCAGTTGCGGCTGCACCGCGCGGGCGAGCTTGAGTATGCTGTCGCTGCTGGCGTCGATCGCCTTGCTGTCGGCGGCGAACCACTTCAGGCGCTCGTCGGCGTTGTCCAGCTTGCTGCCGGCGTACAGCGCGGCGACCTTGGCGGTCAGCTGTGCCTCGGTCTTCGCATCACCGAGCCAGGCGTCCAGCGCCGGCAGACGCTGCGCCTGCGGCAACGCCACGTAACGCTGCAGGCCGTAGACCATGAACTGCTGGTCGACCTTCGGATCGAAGCGGCGATCCATCTGCTTCAGGCCACCCTCGATGCGCACCCAGTCGCGCTGCTGGTAGCCGGCATCGCGGTCCAGGTCGGCCTTGGGCCGTTCCTTTGCCAGGTGGGTCAGGCGCACCGCCGTGCTGAACAGCGACGCACGACTGACCAGGCTGACGGCCAGGTCACGCTCGCGATTGACGCGGTCCGCCGCGATCTGCTGGCGCAGCTTGCCGATATCGGCCGCCAGCGCGGTGTTCTCGGCGCCGCCCTGCTGTTTCAGCCAAGCCTCCAACTGCGCTTCCTGCGCGCGCTTCACCGTGACCGCGTCGGCGCGATGCAGGCCTTCGAGCTGGCCGCCGAAGTTCTTCAGGTAGTTGTTCAGGCCGGCGACCATGCTGGCGTATTTCACCGCCACCTTGGGGTCGGCCTTGCCGGCGGTGTTGATGATGTTCAGCGTGTCTTCGTACACCTTGATCTGGGTCGGGTAGACCCAGTCGATCGAGCTCTGCACTTCGTCGGCAAGGCGATAGCGGTTGGTGCGGCCCGGGTAGCCGACCACCATCACGTAGTCGCCTGCTTCCACGCCGTGCGGGTTCACCTTGAGCACGTGCTTCGGCTGGTACGGCACGTTGTCCTTCGAGAAGGCGGCCGACTTGCCGTCCTTCGAAACGTAGGCGCGCAGGTAGCCGAAATCGCCGGTGTGGCGCGGCCACATCCAGTTGTCGACGTCGCCGCCGAACTTGCCGATCGACTCCGGCGGCGCGTAGACCAGGCGCACGTCCTTGATTTCCAGCTGCCTGATCAGCTGGTAGCTGTAGCCGCCGTGGAAGGTGTAGACGTCGCAGCGGTAGCCTTCGCTCTCGCACGCCTTGACCTGTTCCTTGATCGCCAGCTCGATCGCCTTGTAGCGCTCGGCGCCGCTCATCGCGTCGGTGAGCTTGGCGGTGATTTCCTTGGTGACGTCGCGGATTTCCTCGGTGACGAAGATCCGCGAGGACGGGCCGGCAGAGAGCTCATCCGCCTTGGTCTTGGCGAGGAAGCCCTTCTCGATCAGGTTGTTTTCCGGTGTGGAGTTCAGCTGCAGCGCGCCGTAGACGCAATGATGGTTGCTCACCACCAGGCCTTCCGGCGAGACGAACGAGGCGGTGCAACCGCCCAGGCTCACGATCGCGCCCATCGGATAGGCGGTGAGGTCGGTCAGCGTCTTCGGGTCGAGCTTCAGGCCGTGCTGCTGCAGCGTGGCGGCGATGCCCGGCAGCTGGGCAGGCTGCCACATGCCTTCGACGGCATGGGCGGACGAGATGGGGCCGATGGATACGGCGGCAGCGAGCAATAGACGACGCACGGGAATCTCCTGATGAAAACCTGCCCGGGAAAGCGGGCAAAAAAGTAACGCAATAACTTACGACTTATGCCCGACCCGGGCGACCGCGGCATATGCCGCAAGTCATGCCTGCGACACTCAGCGCGCCGGCACGCCCAATTCCTTGAGCAACCACGGCGCCGGATAGACCTTGTCCATCAACCAGCGCATGTAGCGCATATCGACATGGATCGCGCGCTTGTAGCGCGGGTCGAACATCCAGCTGGCGCTAACCGCCTCCCAGTTGCTGTCGAAGTTGAGCCCGACCAGTTCGCCCTTCGCGTTCAGCACCGGCGAACCGGAATTGCCACCGGTGGTGTCGAGGTTGCTGAGAAAGTTCACCGGCATGACACCCGACTTCGGGTCCAGGTAGCCGGCGTAGTCACCTCTGGCGATCGCGTCCAGCAGCGGCTTCGGCGCATCGAACGGCACCACGCCGGTGTTCTTCTCGACGATACCGGCGGTGCTGGTCAGCGGCTCGTAGCCCACCGCGTCGCGTGCCTTCAGCGGAGTGACCTTGCCGTAGCTCACGCGCAAAGTGGAGTTCGCATCCGGATACACCGCGCGGCCCTGCTGCTGGCGATAGGCGATCAGCGCCTGCATGTAGGCCGGGCGCAGGCGCAGCAGGTCGCCCTCGCGTGTCTTGCGCTCGTCGTCGATGCGCAGCAGCGCGGGCTGCAGCATCGCGGCCAGCTGCAGCAGGCTGTCGTCGGCCGCGGTCAGCGCCGCCGCGTCGGCGTCCATCCAGCGCAGGCGCTGCGACTCGTCGCCCAGCTTCGTGGCAGCGTAGACGCGATCCAGCGTGGCCGCCAGCTCGGCCGGGGTGCGGCCGAACGCGGCGTCGAACTCCGCCACGTGCTGCGCGGCGGACAGTTGCTGGTAACGGGTCAGCAGCGCGCCCAGCAGGCGCTTTTCGACGGCCGGGTCGTAGCGGCGCTGCACCTGGCGCAAGGTACTGGCGATCAGTTCCTCGTCGCGGTGTTGGTAGCCGTCCTCACGCTCGGCATCGGGCTTGGCGCGTTCGTGCGCCAGCCGCTGCAGGCGCAGCGCCGAGCGCATCAGCTGGGTCTGTGACTGGATCAGGCCGAGCAGCAGGTCGCGCTCGCGGGTGGCATTGCCGTCGGCGATCGACGCCATCGCCGCGTCGATCTGCGGGTGCAGTGCCTTCGCCGTGCCCTGCTTGTCCAGCCAGGCCAGCATCGCCGCTTCGTCCTTCTGCCGCACGGCGACCGCATCGCTGCGCTGCAGGCCTTCCAGCTCGCCGCTGTAGCGCTTGATGCCATTCTTCAGCGACTGCAGTTGCGAGGCATAGCGGATCTTCGCCTGCGGGTCCTTGTCTCCGGCGCCCTCGATCACATCCTGCAACTGCTTCATCGCCGCCACCGCCGCGGGCAGGCGCCACTGCACCTGGTCGGCGAATTCGGCGGCGCTGCGATGGCGGTAGGTGATGCCGGGATAGCCGGCCAGCATCACGTAGTCGCCGGCGTTGACGCCTTCGCGGGCGATCTGCAGATGCGCGGGCGGCGTGTAGGGCCTGTTGTCCTTTGCATAATCCGCCGGCTTGCCGTCCGGCCCGACGTAGGCGCGCAGCACGGTGAAGTCGCCGCTGTGGCGCGGCCACATGAAGTTGTCCACCTCGTCGCCGTAGTTGCCGATCGCCCGCGGTGGCGCGTAGACCAGCCGCACGTCGCGCAGCTCCAGCTGCTTCACCAGGTAGAAGTCGCGGCCGTAGAACATGTTGGCCACGCTGCAGCGCATGCCGGCTTCGCGCTCGCATGCGGCGACCAGCGCCTTGCTCGCCGCATCCACCGCGTCGTAGTAGGCGCGGCCGGTCCTGCCGCGGGCGTTGGCCAGCACCTGGTCGGTGACCTGGTCGAAGCCGACCGTGACGCGCAGACGGAAGTCCGGGTTGGCCGGCAGCTCCTCGCCGCGGTTGGCCGCCACGTAGCCCTGCTCGATCAGGTTGCGCTGCGCATTGCTGTTGTACTGGATCACCCCGAACGCGACGTGGTGGTTGGTCAGCACCAGACCCTGGTCGCTGACGAAGGCGCCGGTGGCACCGCCGACCTTGACCACCGCGCTGAGCGGCGGCCGGGTCAGGTCGGCCAGCGCCGTTGGGTCACCCCGATAGCCGGCGGCCTTCAGCTGCTGGCCGATCGACGGCAGCTGCGACGGCATCCACATGCCCTCGTCCGCCTGCGCCAGCGGGCTCAGTGACATCGCCACCGCAGTGGACCACAGCATTCTCTTCAATCGCATCGAACCGGCCCTCTGCGCCATCGCATAAACTTGCGACCATAGTTTGCCAAGGCGTCCCCGGCAAGATGCCGGCCTGAAAGCCGCCACCCGCGACCACGCTCTATAATTGCCGTTTCCCCGCCCGCTCCGCGGGCCAACCGATGGATTCCCCATGCCGCAGACGATGAAAGCCCTGGTCAAGCGCAAGCCCGAGCAGGGCATCTGGATGGAAGAGGTACCGCTGCCGCAGGTCGGCCCGAACGAGGTGCTGATCAAGATCGAGAAGACCGCGATCTGCGGCACCGACCTGCACATCTACAAGTGGGACGAGTGGAGCCAGCGCACGATCAAGCCGGGCCTGACCATCGGCCACGAGTTCGTCGGCCGCATCGCGGAGATCGGTCCGGGCGTGACCGGCTACAAGATCGGCGACCGTGTCTCCGCCGAAGGGCACATCGTCTGCGGCCACTGCCGCAACTGCCGCGCCGGCCGCCAGCACCTGTGCCCGAACACGATCGGCATCGGCGTGAACCGCAACGGCGCGTTCGCCGAGTACATGACCATGCCGGCCTCGAACCTGTGGCCGATCCCGGACCAGATCCCGTCCGAACTGGCCGCGTTCTTCGACCCGTACGGCAACGCCGCGCATTGCGCGCTGGAGTTCGACATGATCGGCGAGGACGTGCTGATCACCGGCGCCGGCCCGATCGGCATCATCGCCGCCGGCATCGCCAAGCACGTCGGTGCGCGCAACGTGGTGGTCACCGACGTCAACGACTATCGCCTGAAACTGGCCGCCGACATGGGCGCCACCCGCGTGGTCAACGTCACCAACCAGTCGCTCAAGGACGTGATGAAGGACCTGCACATGGAGGGCTTCGACGTGGGCCTGGAAATGAGCGGCAACCCGCGCGCGTTCAACGACATGCTCGACTGCATGTACCACGGCGGCAAGATCGCCCTGCTCGGCATCCAGCCCAAGGGCGCCGGCATCGACTGGGACCGGGTGATCTTCAAGGGCCTCACCCTGCAGGGCATCTACGGCCGGCGCATGTACGAGACCTGGTACAAGATGACCCAGATGGTGCTGACCGGCTTTCCGCTGCAGAAGGTGCTGACCCACCAGATCCACATCGACGACTTCCAGAAAGGCTTCGACCTGATGGACGCCGGTACCTGCGGCAAAGTCGTCTGTTCCTGGCATTGAGCCACGAGACGACGGCCAGTCGTTGCACGGATGCGAATCACTGAGCACGACCGCTCGCGACCGGCTTGAAGGTCGCGAGCGGTATTCCCGCGTTAAGCCCGGTCGCGGTAGATTCTGTCACCAGCCCACCCGCCATGAAGGCGGCGCGGGTCGAACCAAGCCATTCAGCATCTCCAGGGAGTCGGTATGTCCGGGTCGAGCTTGTCGCGACTGCGCGCGTCTTTGCGTGCATCCTGGGGTTCCGCACGCACGCGTGCGCAGCAGCTGAGTCACTCGCCCCGCGCCCGCCGTATCGCCGCGATCCTCGCGGCCGTGCTGCTGGTCTACGCCCTGCTCGGCTTCCTTGCCGCCCCGCCGCTGCTGCGCAACTACCTGCAAAACCACGCCGCGGAGATGCTGGGACGGCCGCTGAGTCTCGGTCAGGTGCGCTTCAATCCGTTCACGCTGAACCTGCGGGTCGGCAAGCTGCATCTGCCCGAGGCGGACGGCCAGACCCCGTTCGTCGACATCGACCAGCTCACGCTCAACGCATCGTGGGGCTCGCTGTTCCGCCTGGCCCCGGTGCTGGACGAACTGCGGCTCGATCAGCCGCGGATCGCCATCACGCGAGGCAAGGACCAGCGTTTCAACTTCACCGACCTGGTCGAACGCTTCACCGCGAAGCCGTCGCCGGCGGACAGCCAGCCGGCGCGTTTCTCGCTCTCCAACATCAGCATCCACGGCGGTGACATCCGCTTCGACGACCACCTGCTGGGCGCACAGCACCACGTCGAGAAGCTCGAACTGGGCATCCCGTTCCTGGCCAACCTGCCCAGCTCCACCGACATCTTCGTGCAACCGCTGCTGGCCATGACGGTGGACGGCAGCCCGTTGCGCATCGACGGCCAGACCAAGCCGTTCGCCAGCAGCCGCGAGTCGACCATCGGCTTCCAGCTCGACCGGCTCGACCTGCCGCGCTACCTGGGTTACGTACCGGCGGCGATGCCGGTGGCGATTCCCAAGGGCCTGCTCAGCGGCAAGTTGTCCCTGCACTTCGTGCAGACGCAGCCGACGCCGCAGCTGCAGCTCATCGGCAACCTGCAAGTAGATGATCTCGTGCTCGACAGCAGCCGCGGCGAGGCCATCGCCAGGCTGGGACACGGCAACATCGAACTGACCGACGTGCAACCGCTGGCCTCGCGCTACCACATCGGTGCGATGAAACTGGAACGCGCTGCGCTGTTCTACACACAGCATCCCGGCGGCCGCAGCAACTTCGATACACTCATGCCGCCTGCGGCCAAGACCGACGACAAGGCGCCGCCGACCGACCTGCGCATCGCCGCGCTCACGCTGCAGGACAGCGCACTCACCTACGCCGACGCCAATCAGGCCAAGCTGCAGCTGACCCAACTGCATGGCAGCCTGCTCGGCTTGGGCACGCTCGCCGGACCAGCTGCCAAACTCGATCTGGCCAGCCAGCTCGCCGGCGGCAGCCTCAGCGCGCGTGGCGATGTCGATCTCGCCGCCAGCCGCTATGCCGGTGCGCTCGAACTGAAACAGGTGGCTCTCGTGCCGCTGCAGGCGTTGGCCGCATCCGCCACCGCGGCACGCATCGCGAAAGGCAAGCTCGACGCCAGCGGCCAGCTGCGACTGGACTGGGGCAAGGCATTCAACGTGCACATCGAGCCGGCCCAACTCGGCATCAGCGACTTCGCGCTGGAACCGCAGGCCCGTGGGCTGGCCGCACCGGTGGCCTGGCGCAAGCTGGATGTGGGCATCACTCGCCTCGACCTGGCTGCCCGCAACGCGCAACTGGACAGGGTCACGGCGAGCGGTTTGCAGGTCGACGCTGTGCGCGAGCGCGACGATCGGATCAACCTGGCCAGCCTGTTCACCAGCAAGCACGCCGCGTCCAGCAATGACGAAGGCCCGGCTTGGCGCTGGAGCATCGCCCGCCTCGGCGTCGAACAGGGTTTGCTGCGCCTCACCGATCGCAGCAGCGAGGGTGCCAAGCCGACACCGTTGCTCATCGACGCACTCAACGGCAGCGTCGAAGAGCTCAGCGACAAGCTCGATCAGCCGCGCCGGGTCAAGCTGGAAGGCCGTATCGGCAAGGGCAGCTTCGCCACCGCCGGCACGCTGCAGCCGCTGCCCATGGTGGCCGACCTGCAGCTGACCACCAAGCGGCTGGACATCGCCGGCTTCGTGCCCTACGCCAGCGTGCCGCTGAACGTGGATGTCACCAGCGCCCGCCTCAGCAGCGACGGCAAACTGCATTACGACGGCCGCCACGCCGAGCCCCGCTTCGACTACAAGGGCCGTGCCGCGTTCGAGCGCGTGCGCATGCAGGACAAGCTCACCGGCGACGACTTCATGCGCTGGGGTTCGCTGAGCGGTTCGCACATCGACCTGCGCTACGGCGAGGGCACGCCGCGAGTGCACCTGGGCGGGCTGGCGCTGGACGCGTTCTACGCCCGCGTCATCGTCAACAGCAACGGACGCCTGAACCTGTTCGACGTGGTCGCCAGCGGTGAGCAGCAGGCGCCGGTCTCGGTGACCCGCGCCGGCAACAACGCGCCCGCGGCGCCGCAGCCGGCAGCCAGCGTGCCCACGGCGCCCGCCGCGGACATCCATATCGGCGAGGTCACCCTGGCCAACGGCCAGCTCAATTACACCGACAACTTCATCAAGCCCAACTACACCGCCAACCTCACCAGCCTCACCGGCAGGATCGGCGCGTTCGGCACCACCGCCGGCGAACCGCCTGCCGAACTGGTGGCGCAGGCGAAGCTGGACGATGCCTCGCCGGTGGACATCAGCGGCAGCATCAACCCGCTGCTGCCGGTGGCCTTCCTCGACATCAAGGGCAAGGCGACCGACGTCGAGCTGACCCGGCTCAGCGCCTACTCCGGCAAGTACACCGGCTACCCCATCACCAAGGGTCGGCTGACGGCCGACGTGCACTACCTGCTGGACCAGGGCAGGCTCAACGCCGACAACCACATCTTCATCACCCAGCTGACCTTCGGCGAGCGCATGGACAGCCCCGGCGTGTCGCACCTGCCGGTGAAGCTGGCGGTGGCCCTGCTGAAGGACTCCGAAGGCAACATCGACGTGAACGTGCCGGTGTCCGGCTCGCTGGACGATCCGCAGTTCAGTCTCGGCAGCATGATCATGCGCGCGTTCGGCAACCTCATCGCCAAGGCCGCCACAGCACCGTTCCGCCTGCTCGCCTCGGCGTTCGGCGGCGGCCACGAGGATCTCGGCTACGTCGAGTTCGCGCCAGGTTCGGCGGTGCTGGACGGAGCCGCCAAGGATCGCCTCGGCCAGATCGTGCAGATGCTGGGCCGCAAGCCCGCGCTCACCCTGGACATCAGCGGCCGGGCGGACCCGTCGCTGGACGAAGCCGGCTTGCGCAAGGTGACCGTGGACGACCTGGTTCGCCGCGAAAAGCTGGCCAAGGAGTCGGGCGACAAGATCGCCGCGGACGCCTCGGCGACAACGCTGGCCGAGGTAACGGTGACGCCCGATGAATACGAGCGCTATCTGAGGCGCGCCTATCGCCATGCCGATTTTGAGAAGCCGAAGAACCTCCTCGGCCTCAGCAAGTCGCTGGAACCGGACGAGATGCGCAGCCTGCTGGAAACCCACGTGAACGCGGACGCCACGGCGATGCGCGCGCTGGCCGAACGCCGTGCCGCCGCCGTGCAGGACTGGCTGCACGGCAAGCTGGACGACAAGCGGATCGCGATCAAGCCGCCCAGGCTCGACGCCGCGGGCATCAACGACAAGGGCAAGAGCACGCGCGCGGATTTCGGTCTGCACTGATCGCCACACAGCACGACCCGCATGCGCGACGATCGGCTGGCGTCCTACAATGGCGCTTTGCCCACCGCCGGAATCTCCCATGAGCTACTCAGCCAAGGCGCGCTACGCCAGCGAACTCGACGCCATCCGCGAACAAGGCCTGTTCAAGGCCGAGCGCATCATCACCTCGCCGCAGTCCGCCGAGATCGAGCTGGAAGGCGGCCGCAGGGTGCTGAACTTCTGCGCCAACAACTACCTGGGCCTGGCCGATCATCCCGAGGTGATCCAGGCCGCCAAGGACGCGCTGGATACGCACGGCTTCGGCATGGCCAGCGTGCGTTTCATCTGCGGCACGCAGGACCTGCACAAGCAGCTGGAAGCGAAGATCGCCGCGTTCTTCGGCACCGAGGACACCATCCTCTACGCCGCCTGCTTCGACGCCAACGGCGGCCTGTTCGAACCGCTGCTGGGCGAGGAAGACGCGGTGATCTCCGATGCGTTGAACCACGCGTCGATCATCGACGGCATCCGCCTGTGCAAGGCCAAGCGCTTACGCTACGCCAACAGCGACATGGCCGACCTGGAGAAGCAATTGCAGGCGGCCGACGCGGCCGGCGCGCGCACCAAGCTGATCAGCAGCGATGGCGCGTTCTCGATGGACGGCTTCATCGCCAAGCTCGACCAGATCACCGCACTGGCGGCGAAATACAACGCCATGGTGCACATCGACGAATGCCACTGCACCGGCTTCCTCGGCGACAGCGGCCGCGGCTCGGCCGAGGTCAACGGCGTGATGGACAAGATCGACATCTTCACCGGCACGCTGGGCAAGGCGCTCGGCGGCGCACTGGGCGGCTTCACCACCGGCCGCAAGGAAGTGATCGAGCTGCTGCGCCAGCGCTCGCGCCCCTACCTGTTCTCCAACTCGCTGCCGCCGCACGTGGTCGCCGCCGCGATCAAGGTGTTCGACATGCTGGCCAGCGCCGGCGACCTGCGCGACAGGCTCAAGGAGAACACCCGCTACTTCCGCGAGCAGATGACCGCCGCCGGCTTCGACATCAAGCCGGGCGTGCACCCGATCGTGCCGGTGATGATCTACGACGCACCGAAGGCGCAGGCGATGGCCACCGCCCTGCTGGAGGAAGGCATCTACGTCACCGGCTTCTTCTACCCCGTGGTGCCGCAGGGCCAGGCGCGCATCCGCACGCAGATGAGCGCAGCGCATACCCGCGAACATCTCGATCGGGCGATTGCCGCGTTCACCAAGGTGGGTCGAAAACTGGGCGTAATCGGCGGCTGACAGCCCGCAACGCCCCGTAGGGCGGGCACTGCCCGCCGCTCTTGCCGCCAAAAGCAGGCGGGCGGGCCCGCCCTACAAGACCTTGCGGGTGTCGAGTACTTCCACTTCGCCTGCACTCAGCTGTCGCCACTGCCCTTTCGCCAGTTCGCCCAGCGCAAGCGGTCCGATAGACACCCGGATCAGCCGCAGCACGTCGAAACCCAGAGCGGCAAGCAGCCGGCGGATATGCCGGTTGCGGCCCTCGTCCAGCACTACCTCAAGCCAGGCATTCTTCTCGCCCGCGCGCAACAAAGTGACCCGGCGCGCTTTCAGCAAATCACCGCCATCATTGATACCCGCCAGCATCGCGGCCAGCACGGCAGCATCCGGCAGGCCGGATACCTGTACATGATAGGTTTTGTCCAGATGCCTGGTCGGATCGGTGATGCCGGCGGCCCAGAGGGTATCGTTGCTGAGCAGCAGCAGGCCCTCGCTTGCCTTGTCCAGTCGGCCGACAGGCCCTAGCCACGGCAAGCCGGCGGCCGCCAGCATGGTGTAGACCGTCGCGCGGCCATGCTCGTCAGCCGCACTGACCACGAGCCCTCGTGGCTTGTTGAAGGCCACATAGATGCACTCAGCCGGCTTAATCGGCTGACCATCGACGGCAACCTGCTGGTCGATCAGGGTCGGATGATACGGATCGCGCACCACGCGTCCATCCAGGCTGACGCGGCCGGCACGGATCCACTGTTCGGCCTGGCTGCGCGAGCAGGCACCCAGTTTGGACAGCACACGGGCCAGCCCATGACGTGACGGTTGCGCGGATGCCGCGGGACGGACGGAGCGAGAAGATGGTGGGCGAGGCATGGCACCAGCGTATAGGTCGGGACCGCAGTGCGACAAGAAGATGCCACCTTGCCTCGGCAATTGACAAACAAAAAAAACCCGGCCGAAGCCGGGTTTTTTCATTGCTGCGTTACTGCGGTTCGATTACTGCTGAACCTGCAGTTCCGTACGACGGTTCTGCGCGCGACCGGCATCGGTCTCGTTGTCGCCGATCGGGTTGGTTTCACCGTGACCGATCGGGCCTTCCAGACGGCTGGCATCGATGCCATGGCTGGTCAGGTAGTTGTAGACGATCGAGGCACGACGCTCGGACAGGCTCTGGTTGTACTCGTCGGTACCCTTCGAGTCGGTGTAGCCGGCGACCGTCACCTTCACCTGCGGGTAACGCTGCAGGGTATCGATGGCCTGGTTCAGCACGGCGATCGAATCAGCGCTCGGCTCGGCCAGCGACTTCGAGATGTCGGTCTCGCCCTTCTTCGGGCGGTCGTACTTGAAGTTCACGCCGCGCAGGTCGATCACGACCTTCTGCGGGCAGCCGTCCGGACCGACGATCGTGCCGGCAGCCGTGCCCGGGCACTTGTCGTCGCAGTCGTTGACGCTGTCGCCGTCGCTGTCCATCGTCGAGCAATCAGCCGGCGGCGGAGTCGCCGCGACCGGGGCCGGAGCCGCCGCCGGAGCGCCGAAACGCGACACGATGCTGAAGCCCAGGAACCAGTCGCCGTAACCATCCTGCGCCGGCTGGGTCTTGTTGTCCCAGTCATAACGGTAACCGGCTTCGATACGCACGTCGGAGCTGTCGGTGACCGTCTTGGAGATGCCGCCGCCCAGCTCGGCCGCCGGGGACCAGCCGTTGTCACCACGGCTGTGATGGTTGCTGCCCATCACGCCAGCCAGCAGGTACGGACGCCAGGCGTTCCAGTCACCCGCATAGAAACGCACCGCCGCACCAACATTGTTGTTGGACCAATTGCCGCCACCGTCGACTTTACGTTTGGTGCGATCCGCGAAAAGATCGATCGACGCATTCGGCGAAATGAAGCGACCCACACCCAAGCCGTAATAGAACTGACGGCTATTGGTATTGCGATCGGTGTCGTTGTAGTAACCACCCACGGTCGGTGCGATATACCAGCGCCCGTCATAGGACGAGGTGGCCGACTCGGTGGTGGCGGGAGCAGCCGTGTCCTGCGCATGAACGGCACCTACGCCGCCCAGGGCCAGCGCGATCAGAAAATATAAGCCCTTACGTTTCATCAGGTGTCTCCTCATTTATTAGATTTCGCGTCCGTTCAACCCCAACCGGAAGTCGCGCGTCAGAACTGAACTACGTCACTCAGAGCTTTCACAGCCCCTGCTTGGCGTTTATGCGGCAAGCGGCGGGGATTGTAGCAAAATCGTTAAGCAGGGAGCGTTTTGACAACAATGAAGCTATTTGCTGGTGAGGCTTCGTTCAGGAAAGTTCATTAGCTCGCGCATGACTGTATCCTTCGAATCCATGCTGGTCTGGCACATGCAACTTTTGTTTGTCCAGCGATAGAACGGTAAACGGATGGCAGGGGCGCAGCCCCATGGCGGCTTCCGTCCCGGCTTAATCTTCCACTCACATCGTCTTTACAATGTGAAGAACCCCAGAAAGTGATTGAGCGGCATCGCGTCCAGCTTCACCGGATCCTTCACCGCAGCCATGATTGCCTTGACTTGGTGCGCCGGCAAATGGTCACGCATGGCCGCCTCGAACTTCTGCAGCAGCACCGGGATGCCTTCGGCGCGGCGCTTGCGATGGCCGATCGGATAATCGATCGAAACCTTCTCGGTACTGCTGCCATCCTTGAAGAACACCTGCACCGAATTGCCGATATAGCGCTTGGCGGGGTCGAAGTAGTCGCGCGTGAATTGCGGATTCTCGATAACCGTCATCTTGTCGCGCAGTGCGTCGATGCGGGGATCGGCGGCCACATCGTCATTGTAGTCGCTGGCCACCAGGCGGCCGAAGATCAGCGGCACGGCCACCATGTACTGGATGCAGTGGTCACGATCGGCATAGTTCGCCAGCGGGCCGGTCTTGTCGATGATGCGGCAGCCGGCCTCCTGCGTCTCGATGACGATCTTGTCGATCCGATCAATCTTGTCGGCAACTTCACCATGCAGCTGCATCGCGCACTCCACCGCCGTCTGCGCGTGGAACTCGGCCGGGTAGCTGATCTTGAACAGCACGTTCTCCATCACGTAGCTGCCGAACGGACGCTCGAACTCGAACGGCTTGCCCTTGAACGCCACGTCGTAGAAGCCCCAGGTCTTCGCCGACAGCGCCGACGGATAGCCGACCACACCGCGATACACCGCATTGATCGCGTGAGTCACCGCGCGGCGGCAGGCATCACCGGCGGCCCAGCTCTTGCGCGGGCCGGTGTTCGGCGCGTGGCGATAGGTGCGCAGCGCGCCGTTGTCGATCCAGCTGTGCGACACGGCGGTGGTGATCTGCTCCTTGCTGCCGCCGAGCATCGCTGTGGCCACGGCGGTAGACGCCAGCCGCACCAGGATCACGTGGTCCTGGCCGACCCGGTTGAAACTGTTCAGCAGCGCGTAGCAGCCCTGGATCTCGTGCGCCTTGATCGCATGGCTCAGCACGTCGCGCACGGTCAACGGCTGACCACCTTCGCGCTCCGCCTTGCGGCTGAGGTAATCGCCCACCGCCAGGATGCTGCCGAGATTGTCCGACGGATGGCCCCACTCGGCCGCCAGCCAGGTGTCGTTGAAATCGAGCCAGCGGATCTGCGTGCCGATCGCGAACGCGGCCTGTACTGGATCCAGTTCATGACTGGTACCCGGCACGCGCGCGCCGCCCGGCAGCGTGGCGCCAGGCACCAGCGGACCGAGGTGTTTCACGCACTCGGGAAACTTCATCGCCAGCATGGCGGTACCGAGCGAATCCAGCAGCATGTAGCGCGCGGTGTCGTAGGCCTCCTTCGAATCGATCTGGTAGTCGACGACGTAGTCGGCGATGTCGAGCAGCGGCTGGTCGGGATCGGGACGGACGGCGGAACGGATGTCGTGCGCACTCATGACGGAATCTCGCGGCAGGGAAAACCGCCATTTTAGCCGACTGCGATGGCAAGGATGCCCTGTGCGTCGCTTGACCGCGAGCATGCCGTCCGCCGACAATCCCCGCTCACCCAAAAGGGAGTAGTTCCCGCGGCAGGCTCGCCTGCCCCGGTGCGGTGATCGTCAGCACGAGCGAGTCTTCGCTCCGGTCATCCGGCAGTTATCTTGCGAACGAGACTTTTGCGGTGGCCACGGGCCGCGCGCGTCCGTGCCCACTGCATTCTCAGGCGCGCATGGAAACCTGCATGGAATTCGGTCCCGACTTTCTCTCCGGCCTGCTGGCCATCATCCTGCTCGATCTCGTACTGGCTGGCGACAACGCCATCGTCATCGCCATGGCCGCCAGCCGCCTGCCCAAGGAACTGCAGAAGAAGGCGGTGTTCTGGGGCACGTTCGGCGCCGTCGCGGTTCGCTTCGCGCTCACCGCCGTCGTCGTCTACCTGCTCAAGCTGCCGGGGTTGATGCTGGCCGGTGGCGTGCTGCTGCTGCCGATCGCCTGGAATCTGCTGAACCACGGTGATGACCACGGGCCCGACATCAAGGCCGGCAATACGTTCTGGAGCGCGCTGCGCACGATCATCGCCGCCGACGCACTGATGGGCCTGGACAACGTGCTGGCGATCGCCGGCGCGTCGAAGGGACACCTGGGCCTGGTCATCCTGGGCCTGCTGATCAGCGTACCGCTGGTGGTCTGGGGCTCGACCCTGATCCTGAAGCTGATCGATCGCTTCCCCGTCATCATGTACATCGGCGCCGCCGCGATCGCGATCACGGCCGGACGCATGATCGCCCACGACCATCTGCTCAGCGGCTGGTTCGACGCGCACAGTTGGGCGAAGTACGGCCTGGACGCGCTGGCGGTGATCGGCATCTGCGGCGGCGGCTGGCTGCTGCAGCGGCGACGGCAGCGCCTGAAGCTGTCCGCTGACTAAAGCCCTGCCAGGCGCACGACACGGCAGAACCCGGCCACGCCCGTCGAAAGTCTCGGTCGCACTCAGTACATCATCGGCACCCTGACCGTCACGGTGGCGTCGGGCGTGTCGCGGGTCACTCCCACGCCGAGCGTGAAGTTCATGCTGCGCTTGTCGCTGAAGCGATAGGAGCCGCCGATCAGCAAGGTGCCCAGCACGCTCTTGGCCGATCCGGGCACGGTCTTGCCGTTCTGCTTGGTGATGCCGATGAAGCTCTGGTCGTAGCCGATACTGATCGACGCCTTGTCGTTCAACGCCAGGCCCATGCCGATGCTGACATCGGCAATGTCGCCCACCCGCACCGTGCCCAGCGGTTCCTTGCCGCCGAGCAGTACGGTGCGGCTGACGTTGTGGCGCGGGAAGTTGTGCAGGTAACTGAGGTTGCCGAAGAACACCACCGGGTCGGACGGGTACAACCAGGTAACGCCAGGCTGCAGCGAATAGAAACCCGAACCGGTCGGCAGTTGCAGTGGCAGCCCGGTGCCGGTCGCATTCTGCACGCAGCGGTTGACGCAATCGGTGGTGACTTCGAACGGATCCCTGCCGGTGCGCGACTTGAAGCGCAGCCAGCCCACGTAGTAAGGCCGGTCCGCGCCGCCGTCGTTGAACTGGTAGCGGGCGGTGGCCTCGATGTCGCCGATGCCGTGGCCGCTGGAAGTGAACACCTTGTCGGTAGCGCTGCCGGTGAAGATCTCGCGGCTGATCGTGTCGGTGTGGCCGTAGACATACGGTATCCGCAGTTCCATCTCCAGCCGGTTGCTGAGTCCGTAGCGCAGCGCGACCGCGCCGGTTTGCGTGGTCGTCTTGACCTGGCGCGCGTCGATCAGGCCGATCAGGATCGCCGGGATCACCGTGTAGCCGATCAGGGCGACCCGGTCCGCCGACGAGTAACCGAATTGATAGGAAGGTTCCACCACCAGCTTGCCGCGCGGGGTCAGCACGCCCGGCTGGTTGAAGATCGGCGCCACAGCCGGCGGCCGCTCATCGCGCTCGGGCGCCTGCCCCACCGTGCGCTCCGGCGTCTGTCCGGCTGCATCGGCGGACACTTCACCCGCCGGCATCGGCAGCGCGCTGGCGCCCGGGCCACCCGCGCGGATGTTGCCGGCCCGCTGCTGCTCGAGCGTGTCGAGTCCGACCGCTCGCCGCAGTGCGCGGTAATCCGCCTGCTGCGACGCAAGCTCGCGCTTCATGGCCTCGATCTGCGCGTTCTGGGCGGCGAGCTGGCTGCGCATCGCCGCGATGCGCGCATCCTGCTCGCGCACGCTCTGCCGGATCACCGCCGACAGTTCGGCCGAACCCGTTGGCGGCGGCACTTCGGGCGACGGCGGATCCTGCGCGCTGGCCACTCCGCCGAGCAGCAGCAACCCCGCGCAACCGGTCGAGCATCTGCTTCGCCATGATTTGCGGGACATCGCGTTTCCTCGCTGATCGGATGGCGCCCGACGGCGGCGCAGGCCTGGTTACGTCATGTCCGGGTCAGTGCCCGAGCGATCCGATCAGGCCGGCCTGCAGGCTTTGCTGCAGATTCAGGCTGCGGAAGGCGACTTGGCTGTTCACCGCGGCATTGATCGTGGTCAGGCTGCGGATGTCCTGGTTGTCGAGGCTGTTCTGGATCACCGTCGCGGCCGTCACCTGGTTGAACGCAGACGTATCGACGCTGTTGCCCGCGCCGTTCTGGATCACGTTGACCGTGCCCGTGGCGGCAGCCAGAGCCGTGGCCTGGTCGGGTGTCATCCGGCCGATGTCCGGCACCTGCACGCTCGTGCTGGTGACCAGGTTGCCGTTGATGTAGACCGCGCGCTCGATGCCGAAGGACGCCAGCAACCCGCGGCCGAAGTCGAACCCGCCGCGGACCGCATCGAGGCGATGCTCGCTCACGGCAGCCGGCCACTGCGTCGGCGCCATCGGCGGCTCCTGCGCATGCGCAACGCCGACCACCAGTGCCAGGCCGGCCAGCGCGCGGAAGCAGGGGAACTCGATCCGGACAGGATTCATGGCGGCACTCAGATGTCCCCCGGACCACGCTTGGGCAGCGTGATGTTGCCCAGGCCGGTACGGTCGATGACGGAATGGAGGGGTGCCATCGGCGCAGCGCGCCAGTCGTCGCGACTGTTGAATATCGCCAGGGCACGCCGGTTGTGGACCACGAACACCAGGCGGTTCTTCCACGCCTCCTCGAACTGCGCGCGCGGAATCGAGCGCGTGCCGCGGGCGGGATCGCCCAACAGGACGCGGCCCGCACGCATGCCCTTGATCACCACGAAATGGTGGTAACCCCTTTCGTCGATCAGCACGATGGCCGGCAGCCCTTCCTCCTGCAGCTTGTCCAGCGACACCTGGAAGCCGTCGGCTTCGAAACCGTTGGCCTGCAGGAAACGCTTGATGTCGAGCAGCGAGAAGCCTTCCCGGTTGATCTTCGGCTGGTTGCCGTGCGCATACATCTGCGCAAACGCCTGCTGCTCGTCCACCGGGTAGCCATATTGATAAGTGAGCAGGGTTGCCACAGCCGCCGAACCGCAGCTGAAATCGTATTTCTGGCGGATCGTGTTGCGGTAGCGGATTTCCTTCAGGCTGGTCAGATGCAGGCCATAACTGCCGCCCTGCACGCCAGGCAGCGCGACCGACGAGGCCGCCAGCGGCGCCGAGCCCAGCAGCCCGACGACGAACGCCGGGGCCAGCCAGCACACATGGCGCAAGCGGCGCGTCACGGCTGGAACTGCACGTTGAGGATGGTGGCGTTCTGGATCAGCACGCCGTTGCCGGTGTTCTGGATCACCATCGGCACGCCGGCGGCGCCGTTGAAGGCGCCGTTGCCGATCACGTTCGACCCGGTCACCACATGGTCGACGGTGTTGTTCGCCACCGTGCCGTTCAAGATGATGGTTTCGCTGACTTCATTGCCGCCACTGGACATCGCCAGGGTCTTGCTGTCCACGCTGCGGCCCCATCCATCGAGCCAGGCAGGCTGGGCGGAAGGCGTGGCCACGGCGGTGGTTGCCGGGGACTGGGCCGCCGGCTGTGTCGCCGCGGCATTCCACGCCACCGCGCCAAGCAACAACATCGCGGACCACGACATGGGATTGACTGTTCGCATGGTGCTGTCTCCTGTCTCCATGACGACCGCGTGCGACGGGGCATCCGCGGATGCCGATGGCATCGGCATCCGGGACACTCTCTGCTCAGGAAGCACGGCGGAGCGCCTGGCGCCCCACCGCGCGAGGCTTCAGTCATGGACCAATGTTGAGGTTGGCCTGAACGTTCACGCTCTGCTGGATCAGCGAGCCGACGCCGCTGTTCTGCGCCATGACCGTGACGCCTGCCGCCGCCGCGGCCGCGCCTTCCATGTGGTTGGACATGTCGAACGTGCCGGCATCCACCGTATTCGACCCGCCCGCACCACCGGCTCCGCCGGCACCGGCGAGGCCTTCACCACCGGTTCCGGACGCACCGCTGCCACCGGCTCCGCCCATGCCGCCCGTGCTGTCGGCCGCACCGCTGCTGCCGCCGGTCGAGGTCGCCGCGCCGCTGCTTGCGGTCGCCGTACCACTGGTGCCTGCTCCACCGGCCCAGGTGCCATTGCCGCCAGTTGCTGTTCCTCCGGTGCTGGCCGCTCCGCGCGAGCGGGCCCGTGCGTTGGCGTAGTTGTCGCCGCTGGAATCACCGCCTTCCGCGCCACTGAATGCACCGACCTGGCCACTGTCGGCACCCGATCCGCCGGCATATCCGCTGCGCGAACGGGCGTTCCCGCCGTCACCGCCTGATCCGCCACGGCCGCCGCGTCCATTGCCGCCGTAGCCGTCGCCGCCGTAGCCGCCCTTGCCGCCGTTGGCGTTGCCGTAGTTCGTGGCGACGTTGCCAATGTCATGCGCGCGGATGTCGGTCACCACACCATCGAGGCGACTGATCGCGATCGCCTTGTTGGTGTTGAACGAGGACGCTATCGACGAACTCGCCGTGCCACCGTTGTTGGCGGCCGAGCTGCCCTGTCCATTGGCGTAGGAATCGCCGTTGTTGTTGCGCTGTCGTGAATGAGTGGAACTGTCGGTCGAACTGTCAGTGGCTTGAATCTGCACCGCAACGGAGTGTCGTTGGGCCGTCGCTCCGGCTGCGCCGGTCTGGGTGTCGTCGGCCAAAGCGGGAAGCGTGAATCCCAAGCCAATGCATATCGCTGTCATTAAAAGAGTCTTTCGCATGTTTGTTCTCCCGAACAATGCGGTGACCCCCTGTTTCTGCACTGCTTTGTAGCAAACACCCCAAGGCAAATTCTGAGCCAGCGGGGAAGCTTCATTCGGGTCGGTGCGATCCCGCGAAAAATCAGTCCATTGGCAGACAAGCCTGCCAATGGACTGCAAGTTTGTTCACACACATGAAACCGGCAACCGATTCACCCATGCAACACGCCTTGCCGCCGTCGGGCCGGCAAACCGCGCTGTAGCTCGGTTAGCTGTATGAACCGACTGGCAACAAGGCGCTTACACCTGTAACAGGAGTGATACAGCGAGAGGGTCTCTCAGCCTCAGGGCGAAAGTGACCGTTCCATGAGTCAGTTTCGGTTCAACCAATTTTCACCTCGCCGATACAGAAAGGGAGCCGCGCGGGCTCCCTTTCTGTATCGGAAAATGTCCGCCTAGCGCTTGTCGATCGGCACGTAAGCCTGGTCTTCCGGGCCGGTGTAGTTCGCGCTGGGGCGGATGATCTTGCCGTCCTCGCGCTGCTCGATCACGTGCGCACTCCAACCGGAGGTGCGCGAGATCACGAACAGCGGCGTGAACATCGCGGTGGGTACGCCCATCATGTGATACGCGCTGGCCGAGTACCAGTCGAGGTTCGGGAACATCTTCTTGACCTCGCCCATCACCTTCTCGATCCGCTCGGAAACGTCGAACAGGGTCGGGTTGCCGCCGTCGGTGCACAGCTTGCGCGAGATCTCCTTGATGATCTCGTTGCGCGGATCGGACACGGTATAGACCGGGTGACCGAAACCGATGATGATTTCCTTGCGCTCGACGCGGGCACGGATGTCGGCCTCCGCATCATTGGCGCTGCGGTAACGCGCGATGATTTCCATCGCCACCTCGTTCGCACCGCCGTGCTTCGGGCCACGCAGCGCGCCGATCGCGCCGGTGATCGCCGAGTAGATGTCCGAACCGGTGCCGGCGATGACGCGGGCGGCGAAGGTCGAGGCATTGAACTCGTGCTCGGCGTACAGCACCAGCGACTTGTCCAGCGCCTGCGCGTGCAACTCGCTCGGCTTTTTGCCGTGCAGCAGGTGCAGGAAGTGGGCGGCGATCGAGTCGTCGTCGGTCTGCGTCTCGATGCGCTTGCCGTTGTGGCTGAAGTGGTACCAGTACAGCAGCATCGAGCCGAAGCTCGCCATCAGGCGATCGGCGATGTCGCGCGCGCCGGTGACGTTGTGGTCGTCCTTCTCCGGCAGCACCGTGCCCAGCACCGAGCAGCCGGTACGCAGCACGTCCATCGGATGGGTGGCGGCCGGCAGCAGTTCCAGCGCGGCCTTGACCGGTGCCGGCAACCCGCGCAGGCGCTTCAGGCGCGCGCGGTAATTGTTCAGCTCGGTCCAGTTCGGCAGCACGCCGTGCACCAGCAGGTAGGCCACCTCCTCGAAGCAGCCCTTGGCGGCCAGGTCGTGGATGTCATAACCGCGGTAATGCAGGTCGTTGCCGCTGCGGCCGACCGTGCACAGCGCGGTATTGCCCGCGGCCACTCCGGACAGGGCGACGGATTTCTTGGCCTTGGGAAGGACTTGCTCGCTCATCGGAAATCTCCAGGGTGCAGGTGTGTTCTTTCAATTTCGGTAGGAGCCCGCTTGCGGGCGATGCTCCTGCTCTGATGCACATCGAAGCCAGAGCATCGCCCGCAAGCGGGCTCCTACCGTGATGACGCTCAGCTTTTCTGCGAGAACAGCGTATCGAGCTTGTCCTCGTAGGCGTGGTAGCCGAGGAAGTCGTACAACTCCTCGCGCGTCTGCAAGGTGTCGATGATGTTCTTCTGCGTGCCTTCGCGACGCACGGTCTCGTAGAAATTGAGCGCAGCCTTGTTCATCGCGCGATAGGCACCGCAGCAGTACAGCGCGATGTCCACGCCGGCTCCGCGCAATTCGTCGGTAGTGAAGAACGGGGTGGAACCGAACTCGGTGAGGTTGGCGAGGATCGGCACCTTCACCGCGGCCTTGAACTTGCGGTAGTCGTCCAGCGTCTTCATCGCCTCGGGGAAGATCATGTCGGCGCCGGCCTCGACATAGGCGCAGGCGCGCTCGATCGCCGAGTCGATGCCCTCCACGGCCGCCGCGTCGGTGCGCGCCATGATCACGAAGCCCGGATCGGTGCGCGCATCCACCGCCGCCTTGACCCGATCGACCATCTCATCCTTCGGCACCACCTCCTTGCCGGGACGATGGCCACAGCGCTTCTGGCCGACCTGGTCCTCCATGTGCACCGCGGCCACGCCGACGCCGATGAAGGAGCGGATCGTGCGCGCGATGTTGAATGCCCCGCCCCAGCCGGTATCGATATCGACCAGCAGCGGCAGCCCGGTGGCGTCGACGATGCGGCGCGCGTCGGTGAGCACGTCCTCCATGGTGCTGATGCCTAGGTCCGGCATGCCCAGCGAATTGGCGGCCACGCCACCACCGGACAGGTACAGCGCCTTGTAGCCGACCCGCTTGGCCATCAGGCCGGCGTAGGCGGTGATCGCCCCCATGACCTGCAACGGCTGTTCGGCGGCAAGTTCCGCGCGGAAACGTGCGCCCGGGGATGCTGGCTGTGTCATGTCGCCTCCATCAAAACATCTATTTTAGCCTACGGCGGCTTGTCGCCGGGATTGGACCTTCCGGCAGCCCCTGCTGCGGTCGCAAAAGCAGCGGTCCGGCCGGGTCCACGCCGGCTCGAAAATTCCTGCGTGACGAATCCGCCGTGGCCCCGTACATTCAACCGGATGAGCACATCGACTCCTCTCGCAAAACGCATCCTCTGGGGTCTGGTGATCGGCGTGGTTGCCGCCGTGGCCACGCTGGGCATCGGCCAGTTGCATCCGCCCACGCTGGCGCTGATGCAGAAGATCTCCGCCGCGGTGTTTGACCCGCTCGGGCAGATCTTCCTGCGCATGCTGTTCTTCGTGGTGATCCCGCTGGTGTTCACCTCGCTGGCCTCCGGCGTGGCCCAGCTCGGCCGATTGGATCGGCTGGGTCCGTTGGCCGGGCGGACCTTCCTGCTGTTCTTCCTCAACATGGGCATCGCCGTGGCGATCGGCCTGGTGATGATGAACACGGTGAAGCCGGGCCACCACCTGGACGAACAGGCGCGCACCCAGCTGATGCAGGAATACGGCAGCAGCGCGCAGCAGTCGATCGACAGGAAGGCGGCCCAGCCTGGCATGAGCTTCGGCACGCTGGTGGAGATGTTCATGCCGCGCAACCTGGTCGGCGCCGTGGCCGGCCCCAGCCGCGACACGCTGGGCGACGTGCTGCCGCTGATCCTGTTCGCGATCCTGGTCGGCGCAGCGGCCACCCAGCTGCGGGAGAGGGAGCGCAAGCGGGTGCAAATGGCGCTGGACACGATCACCGACCTGATGACGAAGATCGTCGGCTTCGCGCTACAGCTGGCGCCGTATGCCGTGCCGGCGATGATCTACAGCGTGATCGTCAAGGTCGGCGTAGACGTGCTGCTGGCGCTGTCGGTGTTCGTGGCCGGCTGCGCCGTGGCGCTGGCGCTGCACCTGTTCGGCACCATGTCGCTGTGGCTGCGCTTCCTGGCCGACCGCTCGCCGCGAACCTATTTCCGGCAGATCCGGCCGCTGCTGATCACCGCGTTCTCGACCAGCTCCAGCAACGCCTGCCTGCCCGCCTCGCTGGCGGTGGCACACGACGAACTCAAACTCTCCCCCAGCACGGCCGGTTTCGTGCTGCCGCTCGGCGCCACCATGAACATGAGCGGCACCGCCCTGTTCGAAGGCTGCGTGGTGCTGTTCGTGGCGCAGGCGTTCGGCGTGGAACTGACCCTGAGCCACCAGGCCATCCTGATGCTGCTGTCGGTGCTGAGCGCGGTGGCAGTCGCCGGCATACCGGGCGGCTCGCTGCCGATGATCGCCGGCCTGCTGGCGACATTCGGCATCCCGCCGGAAGGCATCGGCATCATCATCGGCGTCGACCGCATCCTCGACATGATGCGCACCACGGTGAACGTGGGCAGCGACATCGTCACCGCCACGGTGGTCGACTACCAGTTGCGCGACCGCCTCGCGGCAGCACCGTAACTCCCCGCACACGACGTGGCCGATCGGCGGGGCTTGAAGCTGCCCTGCCCGGCCTCACATGTGAATGGTCACATGATAGTCACAGCCAATCGAACCGATGCCGACAATCAATTAGATTTATCGTATAGAGAACCGTACCATCTGTTTCATCCTTCAACCACCATGGGAAGCAAGCAAAGATGTCCCTGATCAATACCGAAGTGAAACCGTTCAAGGCCCAGGCCCTCAAGGCCGGCCAGTTCATCGAAGTCACCGACGCCGACCTGAAGGGCAAGTGGTCGGTCGTGTTCTTCTACCCCGCCGACTTCACCTTCGTCTGCCCGACGGAGCTGGAGGACCTGGCTGACAATTACGCCGAATTCCAGAAGCTGGGCGTCGAGATCTACTCGGTCTCCACCGACACCCATTTCGCGCACAAGGCCTGGCACGACACCTCCGATGCGGTGAAAAAGATCAACTACACGATGGTTGGCGATCCGACCGGCACGATCACCCGCAACTTCGACGTGATGATCGAGGAAGCCGGGCTGGCCGATCGCGGCACCTTCGTGATCGATCCGGCTGGCAAGATCCAGATCGTCGAAGTCAACGCCGGCGGCATCGGCCGCGACGCGTCCGAGCTGCTGCGCAAGGTCAAGGCCGCGCAGTACGTCGCCGCCCATCCGAACGAGGTCTGCCCGGCCAAGTGGAAGGAAGGCGAGAAGACCCTGGCGCCGTCGCTGGACCTGGTCGGCAAGATCTAAGCAGCACCGCGCCATGCGCCACGGACCCGGAGTTCTTCCGGGTCCGCTCTACTGAGACACGATGCAACGTCGACGCCCGGGTCCGCCCGGGTGCTCGCCACGCACACCCTGAAGAAACCCACGGAGCCCGTCATGTTGGATGCCAATCTCAAAACCCAGTTGAAGGCCTATCTGGAAAAGGTCACGCAGCCGATCGAGATCGTTGCGTCCCTGGACGACAGCGCCAAGTCCGCCGAACTGAACGAGCTGCTGGAGGAAATCGCCTCGCTGTCCGGTCAGATCACCCTGGTTCGCCGCGACGACGACAAGCGCAAGCCCTCGTTTGCGATCAACCGCGTCGGCAGCGACATCGGCGTGCGCTTCGCCGGCATTCCGCTGGGCCATGAATTCACCTCGCTCGTGCTCGCCCTGCTGCAGGTCGGCGGCCACCCGTCCAAGACCGCCGCGGACGTGATCGAGCAGGTGAAGAACCTCGACGGTCCCGCCCCAGACGGCGTGTTCCGTTTCGAGACCTATTTCTCGCTGTCCTGCCAGAACTGCCCCGACGTGGTGCAGGCGCTGAACCTGATGAGCGTGCTGAATCCGAAGATCCAGCACGTCGCCATCGACGGCGCGCTGTACCAGGACGAAGTCGAGGCGCGCCAGGTGATGTCGGTGCCCACCGTCTACCTCAATGGCGAAGTGTTCGACCAGGGCCGCATGAGCCTGGAGCAGATACTGGCCAAGATCGACACCGGCGCCAGCGCCCGTGAAGCGGAAAAGATCAAGGCCAAGGACGCGTTCGACGTGCTCGTGGTCGGCGGCGGCCCAGCCGGTTCAGCGGCGGCGATCTATGCCGCGCGCAAGGGCATCCGCACCGGCGTCGCGGCCGAGCGTTTCGGTGGCCAGGTACTGGACACCATGTCGATCGAGAACTTCATATCGGTCACCGCCACCGACGGCCCGAAGATGGGCGTGGCGCTGGAGCAGCACGTCAAGGAATACGACGTCGACATCATGAACCTGCAGCGCGCCGGGAAACTTGTGCCGGCCAGCGAGCCAGGCGGCTTGATCGAAATCGAATTGGCAAACGGCGCCACGCTGAAGTCGAAAACCGTGATCCTTTCCACCGGCGCACGCTGGCGGCAGATGGGTGTGCCCGGCGAAGACGAGTACCGCAACAAGGGTGTGGCCTATTGCCCGCACTGCGACGGCCCGCTGTTCAAGGGCAAGCGCGTGGCGGTGATCGGCGGCGGCAACTCCGGCGTCGAGGCGGCGATCGACCTGGCCGGTATCGTGGCCCACGTCACCCTGGTCGAGTTCGACAGCAAGCTGCGTGCGGACGAAGTGCTGCAGCGCAAACTGCGCAGCCTGCCCAACGTCGACATCATCGTCAGCGCGCAGAGCACCGAGGTGCTGGGCGACGGCCAGAAGGTCAGCGGCCTAGTCTACAAGGACCGCGTCGACGGCATGATGCACAGCCTCGAACTGGAAGGCATCTTCGTGCAGATCGGCCTGCTGCCGAACACCGAGTGGCTGAAAGGCACGCTGGAACTGTCGCCACGCGGCGAGATCGTGATCGACGAGCGCGGCCAGACCTCGCTGCCCGGCGTGTTTGCCGCCGGCGACGCCACCACGGTGCCGTACAAGCAGATCGTGATCGCGATGGGCGCCGGCTCCACCGCCGCGCTGAGCGCGTTCGACCACCTGATCCGCAGCCCGGTGATGGCCGCAAAGTCAGAAGAGGCGGTCGCCGCCTGATCTTGAGGCAGGGGTGTAGGAGCGCACCCTGTGCGCGATGCTCTTCGTCCACGTGACGGAAAGCATCGCGCACAGGGTGCGCTCCTACACAGATCAGCTGCCCTGGTCGGGGCCTCGCTCCAGAGCACGGCGGATATCGTCCAGCGCACCGGGATCGTCCAGCGTGGACAGGTCGCCCGGATCGCGCTGCTCCGCCAATGCCTGCAACGAGCGGCGCAACAATTTGCCGGAACGGGTCTTCGGCAACGCATTTACCACGTAGACGCGTGACGGTTTCGCCACGCCGCCGAGCTGGTCGACCACACGCTGCTGCATCGCCTGCGCCACCGCACCGGTACCGTCGCCGGCGTCCTGCTTCAGCGTGGCGAACACGATCGGCACCTGCCCCTTCAACTCGTCCTTCACGCCGATCACCGCCGCCTCGGCCACCGCCGGGTGGCTGGCCACCGACTCCTCGATCTCGCGCGTGCCCAGGCGGTGGCCGGACACGTTGATCACGTCGTCGGTGCGGCCGAGCACGAACGTGTAGCCGTCCCCGTCGCGAACCGCCCAGTCCAGCGAGCTGTACAACAGCTCCTTGAAGTGGCTGAAGTAGCTGTGCACGTAGCGGTCGTCGTCGCGCCACACGGTCGTCAGGCAACCCGGCGGCAGCGGCGGCTGGAATACCAACACGCCCTTGGTCCCAGCCGCGACTTCCTTGCCGGTGTTCTCGTCGATCACCTTCATCCGGTAGCCCGGCGCCGGCAGGCCGGGCGAGCCGAACTTCACCGGCTTCAGATCCAGCCCCGGCATCAGGGTGATCGCCGGCCAGCCGGTCTCGGTCTGCCAGTAGTTGTCGATCACCGGCACGCCGAGCGCGTCGGTGATCCACTGCGCGGTCGGCTCGTCCAGCGGCTCGCCGGCCAGGAACAGCCACTTCAGCTTCGACAGGTCGTACTTCTTCAGCCAGCTTTCGTCCTGCTTCTTCAGCACGCGGATCGCGGTGGGCGAGGAAAACATCGTGCGCACGCCGTACTGCTCGCACAGTCGCCACCAGATGCCTGCATCCGGCCGCGTCGGCAGCCCTTCGTACAGCAAGGAAGTGGCGCCGCCGATCAGCGGGCCGTAGACATTGTAGGAATGCCCCACTGCCCAGCCCACGTCCGAGGTGGCGAACATCACCTGCCCCGGCGCGATGTCGAATACGTGGCGGATCGACAGCGCCATCGCCACCGCGTAACCGCCCACGTCGCGCTGCACGCCCTTCGGCTTGCCGGTGGTGCCGGAGGTGTACAGCAAATAGCTCGGCTCGTTCGACTCCAGCCAGGTCACCGGCACCTCGGCGCCCTCGTGCTGCATGCGCAATCCGGCGTAGTCGAGGTCGCGCCCGGCCATGCAGGTCATCTGCGGATCGAGTTTGCGATCGACGATCAGCACGTGCGGCGGCGGCGCCGACGCCTCGTCGAGCGCCGCATCGACCAGCGGCTTGTACGGGATCACCTTGCCGCCGCGCATGCCTGCATCGGCGGCGATCAGCAGCTTCGGCTGCGCATCGTCGATGCGCAACGCCAGGTTGTGCGCGGCGAAGCCACCGAACACCACCGAATGGATCGCGCCGATGCGCGCGCAGGCCAGCATCGCGAACACCGCCTCGGCGATATTCGGCAGATAGATCACCACGCGGTCACCCTTGCCCACGTCCAGTGACTGCAACACGGCGGCGAAGGTGTTCACCTCGCGGTGCAGCTCACGGTAAGTGAACTCGCGGGTGATGCCGGTCTCGCTGGAAATCGCCACCAGCGCCAGCTGCCCGGCGCGCTCGGCCAGGTGGCGGTCGACCGCGTTGTAGCAGAGATTGGTGGTGCCACCGACGAACCAGCGCCGGAACGGCGGATTCGACTGGTCGAGAATCTGCTGCGGCGGCGTCTCCCAGTGGATCAGCCGCGCCTGCTCGGCCCAGAACTGCTCCGGCTCGTCGATCGACTGCCGGTAGAATTCCTCGTACTGCATACGCGCTCCATCAGGCTTGTGGGGGCAGCCCAAGCCTAGACCAGACACGGTGCGGTACGGCACTCGACTTTCGGCGTATGCCGCGACGCAAGATCATGGAGCACTCCGCCCTGCTCCCTCCCCTGCATTACAGGGGAGGGAGCAGGGCGCGGACTTACTTCTTCGCGAACAGGTGCTCGACGCCGGCGCGCTCTTCGCGCAGTTCCTTGTCGGTGGCGTCCATGCGGCCGCGCGAGAAGTCGTTGATCGCCAGGCCCTGCACGATCGTGTACTTGCCGTCCTTCACGGTTACCGGGTAGCCGTAGATCACGCCCGGCGCGATGCCGTAGGAGCCGTCGGACGGAATGCCCATCGAGACCCAATCGCCCTCGGCGGTGCCCTGCGCCCAATAGCGCATGTGGTCGATCGCGGCCGAGGCGGCCGAGGCGGCGGACGAGGCACCGCGCGCCTTGATGATCGCCGCGCCACGCTGCTGCACGGTCGGGATGAAGTCGTTCTCGTACCAGGCCTGGTCGATCAGCGACATCGCCGCCTTGCCGTTGACGGTGGCGTGATGGATGTCCGGATACTGGGTCGAGCTGTGGTTGCCCCAGATCGTCATCTTGCGGATGTCGGTGGTGTGGCTGCCGGTCTTCTCGGCCAGCTGCGACAACGCGCGGTTGTGGTCGAGACGGACCATTGCGGTGAAGCACTTCGGATCCAGGTCCGGCGCGTTCTGCTGGGCGATCAGCGCATTGGTGTTGGCCGGGTTGCCGACCACCAGCACCTTCACGTCACGCTTGGCGTGCGCGTTCAGCGCCTTGCCCTGCGGACCGAAGATCGCGCCGTTCGCCTCCAGCAGGTCCTTGCGCTCCATGCCCGGGCCGCGCGGACGGGCGCCGACCAGCAGCGCGTAGTCGACGTCCTTGAAAGCGACGTTCGCGTCGTCGGTGGCGACCACGCCGGCCAAGGTCGGGAACGCGCAGTCGTTCAGCTCCATCACCACGCCCTGCAGCGACGGCAGTGCCGGGGTGATTTCCAGCAGGTGCAGGATCACCGGCTGATCCGGACCCAGCATGTCGCCGGCAGCGATGCGGAACAGCAAGGCATAACCGATCTGGCCGGCGGCGCCGGTAACGGCAACTCGAACGGGGGCTTTCATCATTTGATCTCCGTGAATGGGGAATCGGGAAGGGGGAATCGGAAGAGCCGCATGGGGCGATCCCCCATGCCCGACTCCCGATCCACGTTTTTCAAGTCAGTTCAGCGAAGAACTGCTGGATGCGTTGCAGGCCCGGCTGCAATTGTGCGGTCGGGCAGGTGTAGGAAATGCGCAGCGCGCGCGGCTCGCCGAACGCCGAGCCCGGCACGCAGGCGACGCCCTTGGCTTCCAGCAGCGCGGCGCAGAACTCCACGTCGTTGTTGATCTTCACGCCGTTGTGGCTCTTGCCGAATGCCACCGAAATATCCGGGAACGCGTAGAACGCACCCTGCGGCCGTGGGCAGACCACGCCGGGAATCGCGCTGAGCGCGGCGAACACCGTGTCACGCTTGCCGGCAAACTCGGCGCACTTGGCCTTGGGAACATCCTGCGGGCCACTGAACGCCGCCACCGCCGCCGCGGTGATCACCTCCGGCAGGCTGGTGATGTGGTTGGAGTTGAGCGTGGTCACCGCCTTGGCCACCACGTCGGGGCCGGCGATCAGGCCCACGCGCCAGCCCGGCATGCCATAGGTCTTGGACACCGAGTCGACAAAGATCACCCGATCGCGCAACTCGGGCCTGGCGAACACGAAGTTGTGGTAGCCGATGCCGTCGAACACCATCGAGTTGTAGATGTCGTCGGTGATCACCCAGGTATCCGGATGCTTCACCAGCACGTCGGCCAGCGCGGCGATCTCCCCGGCGGTGTAGACCATGCCGGTGGGATTGGACGGGTTGTTGAACAGGAACACCCTCGGCTTGCGCGCCAGCGCCGCGTCGAGCTGGGTCGGGGTGAGCTTGTAGTTCTGCTCCGGCCCGCAATGCATCACGTTGACCTTCGCGCCCATGATGTCGGCGATGTCGCGGTAGGTGGTCCAGTACGGCGCGGCGAAACAGATCTCGTCGCCCTCGTCCAGCAGCGCCTCGGCCAGGTTGTACAGCACGTGCTTGGCGCCGATGCCGATCGACAGGTTCATCCGTGTATAGCCGGAGAAACCCAGCGCCTCGATGTGCTTGAGGAACGCATCCAGCAGGGCCTCGGCGCCGCGGTTGCTGCCGTACTGGCCGGAATCGTGCGACAGCGACTCGCGCGCGGCGGCATACACATGCTCACCGGGCAGGAAGTTCGGTACGCCGATGGAGAAGCTGATGATGTCGCGGCCGGCAGCCTTGAGCTGCTTCGCCTTCTCGGCAATCACCATGATCGCGCTGGGTTTGGCGCGGCCGACACGCTGGGCGAGCTGGGGCATGGGTATCTCACGCAGGGGGAGGAACAAAGGCGCGCATTTTATCACGCTGCCCGGACCCGGCGTTGGCTGATGGCTCTACACGCCACAGCGACACGATCCGGGCATGATGGGCGCGCCCGCGCGACGGGTACCGTGAGACCTCACCAGCGAAGGAGATCCGCATGCACTGGCTTTGGGTATTCGTGATTGGACTGGTCGTCGGCCTGGTGGCCAAGCTGCTGATGCCGGGCAAGGACCCGGGCGGCTTCATCATCACTGCCATCATCGGCATCGCCGGTTCGCTGCTGGCGACCTGGGCCGGCCAGAACGTGTTCGGCTGGTATCAGGAAGGGCAATCCGCTGGTTTCATCGCCTCGGTGATCGGCGCGATCGTGCTGTTGCTGCTGTATCACCTGGTCAAGCGCAAGTCGGCCTGACCGCCGTCCCGGTGGAGCCCCGCTCCACCGGGACAGTCTTCAGCCGAGCAGCTTGCCGGCCAGCCCTTCGAGCATGCCCAGGTCGAAGCCGCCGCCCTGCCCCTGCGCCGGCACCTGGCCATCCGGCGTCACATGGTCGACCGCACGCGGCAGCACCTGCGAGAGCTTGCCGAGCAGGTCATTCTGATCGACGCCCAGCTTGCCGGCCGCTTCCTGCAGCAGCGAACCCAGGCCGCCGCTCTGCAGTGCCTGACCCAGTTGGTCGCCCGATACCGGCTGGTTCGCGCCGGTGCCGACCCACGACTGCACCGCACCGCCAAGCCCATGCTGCTGCAGCATGCTGACCAGGCCCTGCACACCGCCCGCCTTCTCGATCAGCTGCCCCGCGACGGCAATCAGCGAACCGGTACCTGCCTGCTGTCCCTGCTCCTGGCCGCCGAGCAGATCGTTGAGGAATGACATGGTCGTTCTCCCTGGATGGTGATGAATCAAGCGCGTAGCCAGCCGATCATAAGTCGCCACGAAATCCGCCATGACAACATTTCGTGAAGGCCGCGCCGGGGAGAGACCACAAAAAAACCGCCGACTGCTGGCCGGCGGTTTCCTGCGATCCGATGGCGCCAGACTCAGCCGCGCTGGTCGAGCACCGCGTTCCATTCCGCCACACGGTCGGATTGCGCCGCCAGCAGCGCATCGACGTCGCCGTCCACGGTGACCTTCTCGATCGTGTCGCCCTGCTGGATCGCGTTGACCACGTCCATGTCGGCCGCATCGACCACTTCGCCGAACACGCTGTGCTTGCCGTCCAGCCACGGCGTAGGGCCGTGGGTGATGAAGAACTGGCTGCCATTCGTGCGCGGCCCCGCATTCGCCATCGACAGCACGCCCGGCTTGTCGTGGCGCAGCGACGGATTGAACTCGTCCTCGAACTTGTAGCCCGGGCCGCCGCGACCGCTGCCCTCGGGGCAACCGCCCTGGACCATGAAGTCGGCGATCACGCGATGGAACGACAGCCCATCGTAGTAGCCGCGCCGGGCCAGGTTGACGAAGCTGGCGACCGTCACCGGCGCCTTGTCTTCATGCAGGCGCAGGTGGATCGGGCCGCGGTTGGTGGTGAAGGTGACGTTGATGGTCATCGCAAATCCTTGGGTTTGAAAGCTGCACCGTGCCACGACACGGGCACGAGGGCTGTCAAGAATAACCCAGCGCACCTGTAGGAGCGCACCCTGTGCGCGAATGCTTTCCGTCACGTGACGAAGAGCATCGCGCACAGGGTGCGCTCCTACAGGCCCAGCGCTGTGCGCTCCAGCGGGCCGGCGCCACGCGGCCGCGCGGCCGGCACCGGTGCGTCGACCGGCCACGCCGCGCCTTCGTACAGGTGCGCCCACAACCGGTCCAGCACCGCATAGCCGTACGGCAGCAGCGGCACGTAGCGCTCGCCGAAACCGGGCAGCGCCAGGAACGCATCGAAGTGCTGCGCATGCGGCACCTTCCAATAAATCGGCCGGCGCCCTTCGTCGCGCAGCCACGCCACGTACGGCTCGGAGCTGAACGCAGTAGGCAGCAGGCCGTCGCCGGCGCCGTGCAACACCCACAGCGGCAGGTCCTTGCGCGGCAGCCGCGCCGCGGTGGCGGCCACCGAAGCGTGCAAGGCTTGCGATTCGTGGTCGTCGCCGGTCCACAGCGCGCGCAGGCATTCGCTGCCGATCAGGGTGGGGTCGGGCGAGACATTCACGCCGCCGAACAGGCCGATGCCGTTGCCGGGCGGAATGCCCGAACCATCCGCCCACCAGGTCGCCCGTGTGACAGGATCGGCCACACCCGGCAACCCGCCCACGCCGATCACCGCGTAGTGAAAGCCGCACGGCATGTCGGTGGCACCGCGACGCAGGTAGGCCGAAGCGTAGCCCGCGGCGATCACCCGCCACAGGTCGAACGCGGTCGTGCTGGCGGCCGTGCCCATCGCCTCGTCGGTCCAGCCCCGCGCGTGCAGGTATTGCCGCGCCTGCTCCGCCTGCACGGCCACGGTGTTGCCGCCGAGCTTGCCCTGCGCGCGCAGGCTGGCACAGCGGATCGGCCATGTCGGCAGCGGCACGTTGCCCGGTCCGCGCGCCAGCGGAGCCGCAGCGAAATGCTCGGCGCTCAGCGCACATGGCAGCCAGATCGCCGCCTCGGTGGCGTAGTCGTACAACGCACGGCCGCGCTCCTTCACATGCACGTTCGGTTCCAGCGCCACCACGCCGGCGAAGAAGTGTTCCTGATCCAGTCCCGCCGCCTGCAGCACGGCACCGCCGCCATTGGAGATGCCGACAGCGATGATCTTCGTGTTCTGCGGCGTGAACGGCGCCTCGGCGGGGAACGCGCGGTCGAGCATGGCCAGAGCGAACTGCGCCGCCTGGATCACGTGCTGGCCCCAGTCGGCCTCCGGGTTGTCGCCCGAATGCGCGTGCTTGATGGCGATGCCCGCCGTCGCTGGCTCCGGTGGCGGCTGGAACTCCAACGTGGCCTCGCCGCGTCTCGCGCGACGGCCGTCCAATGCCACGCCGCTGTCGTCGGCGTAGTCGAAATAACCGGCGCCGGTGCCCTTGTCGGTGTACGTCACCGCGCAGCCGTGCGGCAGGCCCCAGGCGCCGGCCAGCGAGATCGCGCCATAGACGCCGCGCGAGCCGGACGAGGCCGTCACCACCAGGCAACGTTTTCGCCGGTCGAAGCTGTCCGGCAACTGCAGCAGCACGCGATGCGGCGAGCGGGCGCCGGGAATGCGCGCAAAGGCCTGATATTCGCGTCCGGGCACATCCGGCACGCCGCCGTACACCGTGCCGTAGCCGCCGAGCGGGCCGAGGTCGGCGATACCTTTCCAACTGGTCTGGATCGCGCGCCGGCGCAGTTCCTGCGCACTGGGATCCAGCGGATGGGCGAACGGCGACGGCATGCCGGCCAGGCCCACCAGTCCCAAACCCGCACTCAACAGGTCGTCGTGACCGCGATGCTCGGTCACCTGCACTTCGCCGTAATCGACCTCACGCATGGCAGAGTCCTTCCTCGTCATGTTGCCGGCACAGGCCGACAGCATGACGGATACCAGCGCGGACAAGCACAGCAGCATCGAATTGCGGGCGGATTTCTTCATCCAGCCACCATAACAAGCGCATCGCCGGCCACCATCGTACGAAAGTCCATGCGCCGAACTCGACGTGACCGCTGCGGCCCGCTAACTTCAACAGGATGACGAGCCTGCTGATCGCCGACGACCACCCGCTGTTCCGCGCCGCGCTGCGCCTGGCGGCCAGCGAAAACCTGCCCGGCTGCGTGGTGCGCGAAGCCGCGAATCTGCCCGGCGTACTCGACGCGCTGGCCGCCGAGCCGGATACCGATCTGGTCCTGCTTGACCTGCACATGCCCGGTAGTCTGGGGTTGTCGGGGCTTGCCGCGTTGCGCGGCCAGCATCCCGGCGTGGCCGTGCTGGTGGTGTCGGCCCACGACGAACCGCGCATCGTGCGCCGCGTGCTCGACCACGGCGCTGCCGGCTTCATTCCCAAGAGCGCGAGCCCTGCCGAGATCGGCGCAGCGATCCGCAGCGTGCTCGACTGCGGCAGCTGGCTGCCGTCCGGCCTCGCCGATGCCGTCGCCGCCCTGCCGGCCGACCCCACCGACACCGACCTCGCCAGCCGCCTGGCCCGCCTCACCGAACAGCAGTCCCGAGTGCTCGCCTTGCTCGCGGAAGGCCTGCTCAACAAGCAGATCGCCGATCGGCTGGGCATCCAGGAGCGCACAGTGAAGGCGCATGTCACGGCGATCTTCGAGAAGCTGCGGGTGCGGAACCGCACGCAGGCGGGGATGCTGCTGAAGTCGCTGGAGTTGGGGGAACCAGGACGGACGCTGTAGGTACGCTTCGATCAACTCCGATTTCGTTGTACCGCCGCACTACACACGCATCGCGCCGGTCGCCACGCGCTGCAACACCTGCCGCAACGCCAGCGGCTTCAGCGGCTTGTAAAGCACACCTATCCCCGCCTCCAGCAAACGTTGGCGTAGCTCGCCGTCACGATCGGCCGTCAGCATCACCGCCGGTACGTCGGCGTGCAGCGCACTCAGTTGCTGCCACACCTCCAACCCGGTCTGCCCGCCGTCGAGATGAAAATCGAGAATATGCAGGTCTGGCCGCCATGGCGCAGCCAGCGCCTGTTCGGCATTGCGCGCGGCATGCACGTGCCAGCCCCAGCTGGTCAGCAGGTTGCTGAGCGCGGCGAGTGCGGCCGGCTCGTTGTCCAGTACCAGCGCGCGACCGGCCGGCAATGACTGTTGCGCATCAGCGACGGGTGGCAGCCGTATCGCGGCGCGCGCAGTCGGCATGCTGAGGTCGAACACGCTGCCGTGCCCCGGCCACGAGCGCAGGCCGAGCGGATGGCCGAGCAGATCGGCCATGCGTTGCGCGATCGACAGGCCCAGCCCGAGCCCCTGCCCGCCCGCGGCGCTGCCGCGGCGGAACTCCTGGAAGATCAGTTGCTGCTCGTCCGGTGCGATGCCGGGACCGCTGTCCCACACTTCGATGCGCAGCTGCGCGCCGTACCGGCGCACGCCCAGCAGTACGCGGCCATGTTCGGCGTAGCGCAACGCATTCGACAGGAAGTTCTGCAGCACCCGGCGCAGCAGCTGCGGATCGGAGTGCACCCAGGCACGCGTGCCAACCACGTCCAGGCGCACGCCGCGGTCGAGCGCGATGGCGCGGAATTCGGCGGCCAGCGGATCGAGCACCTCGGCCAGCGCAAACGCGCGCGGCTGCGGATGCAGGCGGCCGCCTTCGAGCCGGGCCACGTCGAGCAGGCCGGTGAGCAGGCCTTCGGTAGCGGCCAGCGCACCGTTGAGGTGCTGCGCGGTGACGGTATCGCTGCCGCGCTCGGTGAGTGAATGGGCGAACAGCTGCGCCGCGTGCAGCGGCTGCATCAGGTCATGGGTGACCGCGGCGAGGAAGCGGCTCTTCGACGCGTTCGCTGCCTGCGCCTCGGCCGAGGCAGCGGCCAGTTCGCGTGTGCGTTCCTCCACACGCAGTTCGAGTGTCTCGTTGACGCGCTTCAGCGCCGCTTCGGCCTGGCGGAACGCAGTGACGTCGGTGAAGGTGGCCACGAAGCCGCCGCCGGGCATGGGATTGCCGCGGATCTCGACGATGGTGCCGTCGGGGAAACGCCGTTCGGACAGATGCCGCGTGCCGGCGCGCATGTGCGCCAGCCGGCGCTGCACGCGTTGCTCTGCTTCGCCGGGACCGAGCATGCCGGCGTCGATGTTGTAGCGGGTCAGCTCGGCCACCGGGCGGCCTACCTGCAACAGCTCGGGCGGATAGTCGAACAGCTGCGCATACGGCGTATTCCAGGCAACCAGGTGCAGTTCGGCGTCGACCACGCAGATGCCCTGGCTCATGTTCTCCAGCGCCGCCTCCAGCACGCGCTGGTTGAAGCGCAGATCCTGCGCCGCCTCGCCGACGATCGCCACCACGGTGTCCAGATCGTCGCGACCCTGCCGATGCACCACTTCCAGCAACAGTCGCGCCGAGGCGGCGCCGATCACCGCAGCCAGTTCGTGTTCGACCTCGGCCACGCGCGCACTGCCGGCGAGCCCCGCAGCGGGTGCGCTGGCAAACAGGTACTCGACCCGCTCCGACGGCAGGAAGCGCATCGCCAGCGCGCGCAGCTCGACCAGGCCGACATCGCCCACGCTGACCGCGCGCGCCGCCCTGCCGAAACGCGAACCGGCCACCGCGAGCATCACCACGATGTTGACCAGCAGGCTCACCACCACGGCGCGGCCCAGCCGGTTCCAGTTGCCCAGCCCGAGCAGGCCATCCGGTGCCAGCCAATGCAGGCCGAACGGACCGCCGTGCAGCCACGCTGGTGCGACCGGCAACAGGGTCGGCAGCACCGCGTAGATCCACACCAGGGTGCCGGCGGCGAGCCCGGCCATCACCGCACGCGAACCCAGCTGCGGCCGGTACACCGCCGCCAGCAGCGCCGGGGTGAGCCCGGCCAGCGCGGAGAACGAGATCGCGCCGATATCAGCCAGCACCT
Source organism: Rhodanobacter sp. (assembly GCA_036561785.1). Taxonomy (GTDB): domain Bacteria; phylum Pseudomonadota; class Gammaproteobacteria; order Xanthomonadales; family Rhodanobacteraceae; genus Rhodanobacter. The sequence continues at coordinate 18,918 of DATCUT010000132.1, read as the reverse complement.
CGTTGCGCGCCAGCACGCGGCTGTACGCCCACGCCAGCAGGATCAGCACCAGGATCGCCACGCGCCGGTGGTTCAGCAGTTCACCGCGCAGGTCGCCATGCTCGTCGCGCCCCCAGCCGGCGCGCACGCGCAACGGCGCGATGAAGTGGTTGACCACCATCAGGCTCAGCGCCAGCGTGGCGATCACCACCATGCTGGTGGCCGCGCTCAGGCCGCCGAGAAACGCGATCAACGCCAGGCCATGCTCGCCGCGCGCCAGCGGCAACGCCAGCACGTACATGTCCGACGACACCCCGCTCGACCCCAGCCACGCATCGCCCAACCGCGCCAGCGGCAGGATCGGCAGCGAGATCAGCAGCAGGTACAGCGGGAACAGCCAGCGCGCGGTGCGCAGCTGCCCGTCGTCGCGGCACTCCACGATGCCCGCGTAGAACTGGTGCGGCATGGTGAACATCGCCAGTGCACCGAGCAGGATCAGCGCCGGGAAACCGCCGCTGTCCGGCGGCGGCGGAATGTAGCTCGGCAAGCCTGCCGGCAAGGCGGTGAACAGCAGCGTGCCCAGCGCCAGCATCGCACCCAGCTTGAACAGCGACTCGAACGCCATCGCCAGCACCAGCCCGCGGTTGTGCGCCATCGTCGACGCGCGCCGCGTGCCGAACAGCATCGCGAACAGCGCCATCAGCAACGCCACGTACAGCGCACTGTCCTGCCATGGGTTGGATTCGGCCAGCTGGCCGTGACTGAGGATGCCGTAGCTCATCGCCACCGCCTTCAGCTGCAATGCGATGTACGGCACGATGCCGATCACCACCACGGCGGTGACCAACGCCGCCAGCCCGGAATGCCGCCCCAGCCGTACCGCGATCAGGTCGGCCAGCGAACCGGCGTTGTACTCGCGCACCAACTGCACCAGCCGACCGAGGAACTTCAGCGCGAACAGGTACATCAGGATCGCCCCGACAAACGTCGGCGGCAGCCACCAACCCGAACGGCTGGCCTGGGTCACCGTGCCGTAGAACGTCCACGAGGTGCAGTGGATCGCCAGCGACAGCGCATACACGATCGCCCAGCGTTTTTCGAACAGTTGCGGACGGCGCTCGCCGAGCAGGGCCACGCCGAACAGCAGGCCCAGCCAGCACAACGCGGCAAACGCGATGACGCTGGCACTCAGCATGCCGGACTCCATGGGCCGTACTCCCTCCCCTGCTTGCAGGGGAGGGTTGGGGAGGGGTGCTCTTGATCTTCACACCAACCTGCGCGCCCCCCTCCTGACCTCCCCCTGCCAGCAGGGGGAGGAGCAGAAGCGGCCATCAATGCCCCGCCGGCAGCCCCAGTGCGCGCACCGCGTTCACCACCCAGCGCAGCTGCACGCCGTGGCGGCTGTCGTAGTCGGCTCCGGAATATCCCCACCAGTCCCAGCATGCTTGCGGATTCAAGGGCGCGAAACTTGCGCGGGTCTGAGGATATAGCACCGCCACGTCGTAGACGTCGGCCCAGCGGTTGAAGCCGGCGTCCTCGACAAAGGCCTTGCCCACCGCGTCGGCGTTCTGCTTGCAGCCGTGGAAGGCGACCACGACGCCGCACGGCTTGCCGGCGAGGCACGCCGGTGGCAGGTAGACGTAGCCGATATCGGCCATGAAGGCATCAGCACCATCGGGGCGCAGTACATCCTGGCCGAACGTGCGCAGCTCGCCGCGCGCCTCGGCCGCCGCATGCGCCGGCTTGCCGAACATCTGCGCGAAGATCTCGCCTGCGGCGTCGAAGCCGCAGTGGCCGAGGTACGGCGCTACCGACTTGTCGCAGTCGTCGCCGCTGGCGGCCACCGGCAGGTTGTGCGCAAACGCGCGCTGGCCGTCGTCATGCACCTGCATGCCCTTCAGGGCCGGCGTGCCATCACGCAGTTGCTCGTAGAAATGCGCGCCGGCCTCCGCCACCGCCGGTGCGACCAACGCGTCGTCCCTGCCGTGCAGCAGATAGACGCGGGCGTGGGCCAGGTCCTTCAGCGCGCCGATCTCGCCTGACGCCGAGCGCCTCGCGGCAGTCGCCACCAGCGCGGCCACGTCCGGTGCGGGCGTGCCCTTCATGCAGCTGCCCAATGCCACGTCGAGCTTGCCGCCGGCGCAGCCGAATGGGCCGCCGGCGACCAGGGCCGCGTTCGGGAATAGTTCCGGGTAGGCCAATTGCACCTGCCCGGCCATGTACGCGCCGGAGGAAAGGCCGACCACGGCGGTGCGCGCCGGGTCGAGCTTCAATCTGGGCAGGCTGGAACCGGCGTCTTTCGCACAGGCGCTGCCGCTGGCCAGCAGGGCCAGCCACAGCAGGCGGGTTACCCATCGGGTGTTCATCGGTCCGCTCCGTTTGGTCGGTTCAACATAGGCGTCGGGTGTAGGGCGGGCAGTGCCCGCCGCTCAGTTGGTGGCCTGAAGCACAGTGCTGGCGGGCAGTGCCCGCCCTACACAAAGCTGCCTGGTCAGAAGTTGTAACGCACGGTGGCGTACCAGTTGCGTGGCATACCGTAATACGCGGTACGAATGTTGCCTACGCTGGAGAACTCCTGGCCGTCGGTCTTGTAGACCTTGTCGCCGAGGTTGCGCACGCCGGTACGGAACTGCCAGTGGCCGTCGGCGGAATCGTAGATGCCGAACAGGCCGGTCACCGAGTAGGCCTTCTGGCTCAGCGCGTCGTAGTTGTCCACGCTCAGCCAGGTCTCGCTGCGGTACGACCAGTCGGCGCCGATGGTGATCGCGCTGCCATCACCGAGGCTGAATGCCTGGGTGGCGGCAAGCCGCGAGGTCCACTTCGGCGAGAACGGCACGTGGTCGTGCAGGCGCGGGTTGTACAACGGGTCGCTGGGATTGAGGCGGTGGTCGACGAACTTGGCGTAGCGCGCGTCCATGTAGCCGACCTGGGCCGACAGGCGGGTGCCCTGGCCGAATACGGCGGCGCCCTCGAACTCGATGCCGTCCATCTTCAGCTTGGCCGCGTTGATCACCGGGAACGCGAAGGTCGGAGTGATCGAGCCAGGGTTCTGCACCTCGGACACGCGTGCCTGGAAGTCGGTGTAGTCGCTGTGGAACGCGGCCAGGTTCGCCTGCAGCTTGTTGTCGGCCGAGCGCCACTTCAGGCCCAGCTCGTAGGTCCACACGTACTCGGGGTTGTACTCGGCGCTGCGCGTCTCGGCGGCGGTGTTGGCGCGGCCGTTGAAGCCGCCGGACTTGAAGCCGCGGCTGGCCGAGGCGTAGACCATGGTCTGCGGGTCGAGCTGCTTCTGCAGGCTGAGCGTAGGCGTCCACGCGTTCCAGCGCTTGTTCGCGCCGAACGCCACGGTCTCGTTGATCGCGGTGAACGGGAAGCCCCAGAACGTGCTGGTAGTGCGGTTGTAATCCTTGTGATCGCTGCTGTAGCGCACACCGGCGGCCAGCGTCCAGCTCGGCACGAACTCCCAGTTCATGTGCGCGAAGCCGGCATAGGTGGTGGTGGTGAGGTCGTCGTCGATGGTGCGCAGGAAGTTGATCCTGGTGCCGGCCAACGCGAACAGGTCGCTGGCGTACGCCTCCTGATGCGACGGCACGGTTTCGCGCAGGTAGTACAGGCCGTAGACCGCCTGCAGGTTGCTGCCATTGTCGTACTGCAGCTGCAGTTCCTGACTGGCCTGCTTCTGGTTGAACTTGACCAGCACGTCGCCCAGCTCGAACTGCGAGGCGTCGATGTCGATGTAGGATTTGCTGTCGAGCTTGCGGAATGCGCTGATGCTCTTGAGGCTCCACTGGTCGGACAGCTTCCAGCCGAGGTTCAGCGCGGCGCCCTTGTGCTCAAGCTTCTGGCCCTTGTCCGGGTCGAACGAGGTGCGCGTCTTGAAGTCGTACTTCCGGTCCGGATCGGGGGTATACAGCGGCACCGAACCGAACACCAGATCGGTGCGTTTCAGCACGGAGACCGGCTGGCCCAGGGTCAACCCGGTGTCCTGCTTGGTGTAGTCGAGGCTGAGCACCGCATCGAAGTTTTCCGACGGGTGGTAGCGCAGCTTGCCGCGCACGGACTTGGTGTCCTCGTCGTTGTACTTGTGGCCGGTGGACGGATCGGTGACGTAGCCGTCGGTCTTGGTCACCCCGCCGGCGATCGAGGCCGACCACGCGCCGCCCAGCGGGCCGCCGAGATAGAACTTGCCCTCGCGCCGGCCGTAATTGCCGAAGCCGGCCTCGACCGAGCCCTCGGTGCTTTCGCCCGGGTTCTTCGTCACCACCTTGACCGCGCCGCCGGTGGAGTTCTTGCCGTACAGCGTGCCCTGCGGGCCACGCAGCACTTCCACGCGCTCGACGTCGAACAGGCTGATCAGACCGCCCTGGATGCGTGAGTAGTAGACGTCGTCGACGTACATGCCCACGCCCGGGTCGAACGTCTGCAGCGCATCCGGCTGGCCGATGCCGCGGATGAAGATGTTCACCGCCGAGGACGAGCCGCGGCCCTGCACGATGTTCATGTTCGGCACCGCGCCCTGCAGGCCGTCGACGCTGTTCGCTTGCAGGTCCTTCATGTCCTCGCCGCTGAACGCGGTGATCGCGACCGGCACCTTTTCCAGCGACTCGTCGCGGCGACGCGCGCTGACCGTCACTTCCTGCAGCTGCTTGGCCTCGGCCTGTTTCGCCGCCGTCGGCTTGGCCGCGGCATCCTCGCCCGCCTGCTGCGCATGCAGCGGCGCAATGAATGCCAGACCCAGAACCAGACCGATCGCCGAACTCAGATGCGTGCGTTTCATGACGTCCCCTTGCAGTGAATGCATCGCTCGCGCGAATGCTGATGAAGGGGAGAGTAGGTGGCGCCGTGCACCGACGGCACTTGTACCTTCGTACAGTGCCGCCGGCATGGTGCGTCCGGGATACTCGGCGCCTGTCGTGGTGTGGAGATTCACGGATGGCGTTTCTGATCGTGCTGGCTGCGCTGTGCTTCCTGATGTTCGCGGCCTATCGCGGCTACAGCGTCATCCTGTTCGCGCCGATCGCCGCGCTGGGCGCGGTGCTGCTGACCGACCCGTCGCTGGTGGCGCCGATGTTCACCGGCCTGTTCATGGACAAGATGGTCGGCTTCCTCAAGCTGTACTTCCCGGTGTTCATGCTGGGCGCGGTGTTCGGCAAGCTGATCGAGCTGTCCGGTTTCTCCAAGGCTATCGTGGCGGCCACCATCGGCCTGGTCGGGCGCAGCCGGGCAATCCTGTCGATCGTGCTGGTGTGTGCGCTGCTGACCTACGGCGGCGTGTCGCTGTTCGTGGTGGTATTCGCGGTGTACCCGTTTGCCGCGGAACTCTTTCACCAGTCCGACATCCCGAAGCGGTTGATCCCCGGCACCATCGCGCTGGGCGCGTTCACCTTCACCATGGACTCGCTGCCGGGCACGCCGCAGATCCAGAACATCATCCCCACGTCGTTCTTCGGCACCAACACCTGGGCGGCGCCGTGGCTGGGCACGATCGGCGGCGTGTTCATCCTGATCGTCGGACTGGCCTATCTCAACCATCGGCGGCGCAAGGCCGCGGCGGCCGGCGAAGGCTATGGCGGCAATCTGGTCAACGAGCCCGCGCCGTTTGAAGGCGGCAAGCTGGCGCATCCGCTGGTCGCGCTGCTGCCGCTGGTGCTGGTCGGCGTGTGCAACAAGCTGTTCACCGACCTGATCCCACGCCTCTACGGCGAAACGCAGTCGTTCCTGCCGAGCGTGGTCGGCAGCGCCAAGCCGGTGGTGCAGGAAGTATCCAAGGTCGCCGCGATCTGGGCGGTCGAGGGCGCGTTGCTGGTCGGTATCCTGTGCGTGCTGGTGTTTGCCTGGCGTGCGGTGACCCGGCACCTGGCCGCCGGTAGCCAGGCCGCGGTCGGCGGTGCGCTGCTGGCCTCGATGAACACCGCTTCGGAGTACGGTTTTGGCGCGGTGATCGCCGCGCTGCCGGGCTTCAAGCTGGTTGCCGACGCGCTGCATACGATCCCGAACCCGCTGGTCAACGAGGCGGTCACCGTCACCGCGCTGGCCGGCATCACCGGTTCGGCCTCCGGCGGCATGAGCATTGCGCTGGGCGCGATGGCCGAGACCTTTATTGCCAACGCGAACGCCGCCGGCATCCCGATGGAAGTGCTGCACCGGGTAGCCGCGATGGCCTCCGGCGGCATGGACACGCTGCCGCACAACGGCGCGGTGATCACCCTGCTGGCAGTGACCGGACTGACTCACCGGCAGTCCTACAAGGACATCTTCGCGATCACCGTGATCAAGACCCTGGCGGTGCTGGTGGTGATCGCGGCGTACTATTTCCTCGGTGTGGTGTAGCCGCGCCGACGGCATCCCGCAGACCGCAGCCGTGAGGCCGGATGAACGGGTGATCGAAATGACGGGCAAGTTGTCACACAAGTCCGTATAATCGGTCAATTCGCCCTTCAAAAACCTGCGTGACGGCCACCGAGCCGCCCGAGTCGATCCCATGTCCATCGAAAAATTGCGCAACATCGCCATCGTCGCCCACGTCGATCACGGCAAGACCACCCTCGTCGATTGCCTGCTCAAGCAGTCCGGCACGCTCAGCGAGCGCACCGTGCTGGCCGAGCGCGTGATGGACTCGAACGACCAGGAAAAGGAACGCGGCATCACCATCCTGGCCAAGAACACCGCCATCACCTGGCAGGGCAACCGCATCAACATCGTCGACACCCCGGGACACGCCGACTTCGGCGGCGAGGTGGAGCGCGTGCTGTCGATGGTCGACTCGGTGCTGATCCTGGTCGACGCGATGGACGGCCCGATGCCGCAGACCCGCTTCGTGACGCAGAAGGCGTTCGCGATGGGCTTCAAGCCGATCGTGGTGATCAACAAGGTCGACCGCCCGGGCGCCCGTCCCGAGTGGGTCGTCGAGCAGGTCTGGGATCTGTTCGACCGCCTCGGCGCCACGCCGGAGCAGATGGACTTCCCGATCGTCTACGCCTCGGCGCTGAACGGCTACGCCGGCCTCAACGACGACGTCCGCGAAGGCGACATGACCCCGCTGTACGAAGCGATCATGCAGCACGTCAGCAAGCCTGATGTCGATCCGGACGGCCCGTTCCAGATGCGCATCAGCCAGCTCGACTACAACAACTTCGTCGGCGTGATCGGCATCGGCCGCATCCAGCGCGGCGTCTTGCGGAAGAACATGCCGGTCGCGGTGATCAACCGCGAAGGCAAGAAGCGCCAGGGCAAGGTTCTGCAGGTGCTGGGCTTCCTGGGCCTGGAGCGGATCGAGCAGGAAACTGCCGAGGCCGGCGACATCGTGGCCATCTCGGGTATCGCCGACCTGACCATCTCCGACACGATCTGCGCGCTGGACACACCCGAGGCGTTGCCCGCGCTGACCGTGGACGAGCCGACCATCTCGATGACCTTCCAGGTGAACAACTCGCCGTTCGCCGGCAACAAGGATCTCTCCGGCGGCAAGTTCCTCACCAGCCGCCAGCTCAAGGATCGCCTGGAGCGCGAGCAGGTGCACAACGTGGCGCTGAAGGTCGAGCAGGGTTCCGACGCCGACAAGTTCCTGGTCTCCGGCCGCGGCGAACTGCATCTGTCGGTGCTGATCGAGAACATGCGTCGTGAAGGCTACGAGCTGGCTGTGTCGCGTGCGGAAGTGATCATCAAGGAGATCGACGGCCAGAAGATGGAGCCGATCGAGCAACTGGTGGTCGACGTGGAGGAAGTGCACCAGGGTGCAGTGATGGAAAGGCTCGGCGTGCGCAAGGGTCAGCTGAAGAACATGGAATCCGACGGCAAGGGTCGCGTGCGCCTGGACTACGAGATTCCGGCGCGTGGCCTGATCGGCTTCCAGAACCAGTTCAAGACCCTGACCCAGGGTTCGGGCCTGCTGTTCCACGTGTTCGACCACTACGGTCCGAAGGAAGAAGGCCAGATCGCCAAGCGCCTCAATGGCGTGATGATCGCCAACGCCGGCGGCACCACCCCCGCCTACTCGCTCGGGCCGCTGCAGGATCGCGGCAAGCTGTTCGCCGCCGAGGGCGACTCGGTCTATGAAGGCCAGCTGGTCGGCATCCACGCCAAGGACAACGACCTCACCGTCAACGTGATCAAGCCCAAGCCGCTGACCAACATGCGTGCCTCGGGCAAGGACGATGCGATCCAGCTGACCCCGGCGATCAAATTCACGCTGGAACAGGCGCTGGATTTCATCGACGACGACGAGCTGGTCGAGATCACCCCGAAGGAAATCCGCCTGCGCAAGAAGCACCTCACCGAGAACGACCGCAAGCGCGCCTCGCGCGGTTGAGTCGTCGTTCCTGTAATTGACCGGAAGGCCGCCGCGAGGCGGCCTTCTGCTGTCAGGCCGACGCAGCCTTCGCTTTCGCACCCATCACGCGCAAACCTGGCCGCTGCCGCGCCAGCTTGCGCAGCAGTTCGGCGAATGCCTGCAGGTCGTCGTGCCAGGGCGAGGCATCGCGCCAGTACAGCGCGATCTCGCGGCCCGACGCCGGCCCCTTCAGCTTGGCCAGCGCGACGTTCGGCATTGAGGCCAGCCGCTCGTGCGCCAGCGCGGGCACCAGTGCGTAGCCGCCGCGCAGGCTGACCAGGGCAGCCAGGCTTTCCAGGCTGACGTCCTGCACGTGGCCGTGCTCGTTGCCCTCGCAGTGCAGGCCGTCGGCGTGGCTTTCGGCCATGAGCGTGGCCTCGGCCGGATCGAGCTGGTCCAGCGCGATGCTGTCCTGCCCGGCCAGCGGATGGTCGGCGCGCAGCATCAGTTCCCACGGTTCGAAGAACAGCGGGCGCGAGGCGATACCGCTGACCGCCGCAGCCGGCGGCGCCAGCACTGCATCGAGTTCGCCTTCATGCAGGCGGCGCAACAGGCCGCGCGGCTTGCCCTCGGAAATGCCCAGCCGCGCGCCCGGAAAATGCTGCGGGAACGGCGCGATCAGGTGCGGCAACAGGTACGGCCCCAGCGAGGCCGGCACGCCCAGCCGCAGCTCGCCGCCGAAGGCGACTTCGCCGGCACGGGCGACCTGCTGCAGGTGCTCGGCGGCAGCCAGCACCGCGTCGATCTGCTGCAGCAACCGCTGGCCACCGGCGGTCGGCACGATCTTCCGGCCACCGCGCTCGAACAGCGGCGCGCCCAACGCCTGCTCGACCTTCTGCACCTGGTGCGACAACCCGGACGGGCTGATGTGCATCGCCCGCGCCGCGCTGTTGAAACTGCCGTGGCGATGCACCGCCTGCACCAGCGCGAGGTCGCGCAGCGAGACGGCGGCCAGGCCCATCGAAATCATCGAATGCTGCATGTCATCAAAGGCGTTTGCGTGCGGTGGTCATCGGGCCCATCCTGTGCGGTGAAGTTGGCGCAGTGTACCCGCCGGCGCACAACCCGACAGACGCCCGCAAGCCATGCGCACCGCCCTCACGGCGGCGGACCGGTTCGCGGCCATGCAGGGTTTGGGCGATAATTGCGTTTTTGCCGGGCCGGCGACCTCCCCATCGCCATCGTTCGATCATCCCAGCCGCAGGATCAGCCAGGAGCAGCATCATGAAAGACACCTTTTCCGTACGCGACACCCTCGAGGTCAACGGCAAGAAATACGCCTTTGCCAGCCTGACCAGGCTGGGCCAGCGCTTCGACCTGAAGCGGCTGCCGTACTCGATGAAGATCCTGCTGGAAAACCTGCTGCGCCACGAAGACGGCATTGACGTCACCGCGAAGGAAATCGAGGCGGTCGCCACGTGGGACGCGAAGAAGGAGCCGGATACCGAAATCGCCTTCATGCCGGCGCGCGTGCTGCTGCAGGACTTCACCGGCGTGCCCTGCGTGGTCGACCTGGCCGCGATGCGCGACGCGATGAAGGCATTGGGCGGCGACCCCACCCTGATCAATCCGCTGTCGCCGGCAGAACTGGTCATCGACCACTCGGTACAGGTCGACGTGTTCGGCACCGCTGACGCGCTGGAGCGCAACGTCGAGATCGAATTCCAGCGCAACCAAGCCCGCTACAGCTTCCTGCGCTGGGGCCAGAAAGCGTTGAGCGACTTCAAGGTGGTGCCGCCGCGCACCGGCATCGTGCACCAGGTGAACCTGGAGCACCTGGCCCGCGTGGTCATGGGCAGCGAAGTCGACGGCCAGCTGTGGGCATACCCGGACACCGTGTTCGGCACCGACTCCCACACCACCATGATCAACGGCCTGGGCGTGCTGGGCTGGGGCGTGGGCGGCATCGAGGCCGAAGCGGCCATGCTGGGCCAGCCTTCCTCCATGCTGATTCCGCAGGTGGTCGGCTTCAAGCTGTCCGGCCGTCTGCCGGAAGGCGCCACCGCGACCGACCTGGTGCTTACCGTGACGCAGATGTTGCGCAAGCAGGGCGTGGTCGGCAAGTTCGTCGAGTTCTTCGGTCCGGGCCTGCAGCATCTGCCGCTGGCCGATCGCGCCACCATCGGCAACATGGCGCCGGAGTACGGCGCCACCTGCGGCATCTTCCCGATCGACGCCGAATCGCTGAAGTACCTGCGCCTGTCCGGCCGCAGCGACGAGCAGGTCGCGCTGGTCGAGGCGTATGCCAAGGCGCAGGGTCTGTGGCACGACGAAAACAGTACCCACGCCGAATTCACCGCCACGCTGGAGCTGGACCTGGCCGCCGTCAAGCCGTCGATGGCCGGCCCGAAGCGCCCGCAGGATCGCGTGTTGCTGACCGATGTGAAGCAGAACTATCGCGACAATCTCGGCAGCACGATCAGCAAGCGCAATGGCGCCGAAGCGCGTTTCGCCAACGAGGGTGGCGGCACCGCCGTCGGTCACGACAAGAGCGAGGCGGCACCCGGCCAGCATGTGTCGATGAATGGCCAGAGCTTCCACGTCAACGATGGCTCCGTGGTCATCGCCGCGATCACCTCGTGCACCAACACCTCGAACCCGGCGGTGATGCTGGCCGCCGGCCTGGTGGCGAAGAAGGCCGCCGCCAAGGGTCTGAAGGCCAAGCCGTGGGTGAAGACCTCGCTGGCGCCGGGCTCCAAGGTGGTCACCGACTATCTCGAAAAGACCGGCCTGCTCACCGAACTGGACAAGCTCGGCTTCTTCCTGGTCGGCTACGGCTGCACCACCTGCATCGGCAACTCCGGCCCGCTGCCGCAGGAAATCAGCAAGGCGATCAGCGACGGCGACCTCACCGTCGGCGCGGTGATCTCCGGCAACCGCAACTTCGAGGGTCGCGTGCACGCCGAAGTGAAGATGAACTACCTGGCCTCGCCGCCGCTGGTGGTGGCCTACGCGCTGGCCGGCTCGCTCGACGTGAACCTGAGCACCGATCCACTGGGCAAGGGCGCCGACGGCAAGGATGTCTTCCTCAAGGACATCTGGCCGACCAATCAGGAAATCAGCGACCTGATGGCGGGCGCGGTCACCTCGGACATGTTCCGCAAGAACTACGCCGACGTGTTCAAGGGCGACGAGCGCTGGAGTTCGATCGCCTCGCCGGACGGTGACCTGTACGCGTGGGACGAAGCCTCCACCTACATCAAGAACCCGCCCTACTTCGACGGCATGACCATGGCGCTGACCCCGGTCGAGGACATCCACGCCGCGCGTTGCCTGGGCCTGTTCGGCGACTCGATCACCACCGACCACATCTCGCCAGCCGGTGCGATCAAGAAGGATTCCCCTGCCGGGCGCTTCCTGATCTCGCGCGGCGTGCAGCCGATCGACTTCAATTCCTACGGCTCGCGCCGCGGCAACGACGACGTGATGGTGCGCGGCACGTTCGCCAACATCCGCATCAAGAACCAGTTGCTGGATGGCGTGGAAGGCGGCTTCACCCGCCACATCCCCAGCGGCGAACAGATGTCGATCTACGACGCGGCAATGAAGTACAAGGAAGAGAAGACCCCGCTGGTGGTCCTTGCCGGCAAGGAATACGGCACCGGTTCCTCGCGTGACTGGGCCGCCAAGGGCACCCTGCTGCTGGGCATCAAGGCGGTGATCGCCGAAAGCTTCGAGCGCATCCACCGCTCCAACCTGGTCGGCATGGGCGTGCTGCCGTGCACGTTCAAGGATGGCGAGAACGCAAAATCGCTGGGCCTGACCGGCAACGAGACGTTCGACATCACCGGCCTCGACAACGGCAACTCCAGGAACGCCACCGTCACCGCCACGGCAGCCGACGGCAGCAGGAAGCAGTTCAGCGTGAACGTGATGCTGCTGACCCCGAAGGAGCGCGAGTTCTTCCGTCACGGCGGCATCCTGCAGTACGTGCTGCGTCAGCTGGCCGGCAAGAAGGCCGCCTGAGCTTCAGGCAGGACTTCGTGCGGAACAAAAAGCGCCTCGGTCATCGGGGCGCTTTTCTTTGCAAGAACCCTGTAGGAGCCCGCTCGCGGGCGATGCTTTTTTTCCCCGGGATTCGGGATTCGGGATTCGGGACAAAAGCATCGCCCGCGAGCGGGCTCCTACAGCGCGTGCTTCCAGCTCGCCGTGTAGCAGCGCCATTCGCCATCTTCCTTGCGCCACGCGGATTCGACCTGGTACAGGCCCAACTGGTCGGGCAACAGGCGGCCGCCGCTGGTCAGCGTGACCGTGAAGGTCGCCACCATCCGTTCGCCACGAGGCTCGATCGATACCGGCCCCATGGTCACTCCGACGTGCTCGCCGCGCAGCGACAGCAGCCTGATCATGCCGGTCAGTCCGCGCCGGTCCAGTTGCCCCGCATTGCCGTCGAAGTCCTCGCTCAGCGAGGCGCCCACATCGCCAGCCGAACCCGCTTCGGCCGCCTGCGCGGTTGACGCGATGGCTGCGCGCACCTGTTCTTCGTCCGGTGTGCGCCGGCAGGCCGACAGCGCCAGCGACAACAACGCGAGAGCGATCAACAGGCAGGCAATTTTTCTCGGTGCAAACATCGACGGAACTCGCTGCAGTGCGGCTTGCCGCTATACGCGGGCGTATGCTCCAATCCACTGGCACATGGCCCATGATGGATGCTAACGCGATCCTGATTCCATCATCTGATCCATCGTCATCGACAAAAACAGGGAACCAAAGCATGAGCAATGAACGTCCCTGGCTGGAGAATTATCCAGCCGGTGTGCCCGAACAGATCGACGTCAGTCAATATGCTTCGGTACCGGCGGTGCTGGAAGAAGCGTTCACCCGCTTCCGCGACCGCCCGGCGTTTGCCAGTTTCGGCCGCCAGCTCAGCTACGGCCAGATCGATGCGATGAGCCGCCAGTTCGCCGGCTACCTCACCGGTGTGCTCAAGCTCGGCAAGGGCGATCGCATCGCGATCATGATGCCGAACGTGCTGCAATACCCGATCGCCCTGTTCGGCGCGCTGCGGGCCGGCCTGGTGGTGGTCAACACCAACCCGATGTACACCGCGCGCGAACTCAGGCATCAGCTGGAAGATTCCGGCGCCAGGGCGATCATGGTGCTGGACAACTTCGCCGGCACCTTGCAGCACGTGGTGGCCGAGACCCAGGTGCAGCACGTCATCACCACAGGCATCGGCGACCTGCTCGGCTTCCCCAAGGGGGCGCTGATCAACTTCGTGCTGAAGCACGTGAAGAAGATGGTGCCCGCGTTCGACCTGCCGCAGGCCGTGCGCTTCCGCGACGCGCTGGCGCGCGGCGCGGCGCATCCGCTGCAGCCGGTTACGCTGACCCACGACGACATCGCCTTCCTGCAATACACCGGCGGCACCACCGGCGTGGCCAAGGGCGCGATGCTGACTCACGGCAACATGGTGGCGAACATGCTGCAGGCCGCCGCCTGGATCGGCACCGATCTGGTCAAGCCCGGCGAAGAGGTGATCATCACCGCGCTGCCGCTGTACCACATCTTCTCGCTGACCGCGAACGGCCTGGTGTTCATGCGTCTGGGCGGCCTCAACTGGCTGATCACCAACCCGCGCGACATGCCCGGCTTCGTCAAGGAACTGCGCAAGTCCGGTTTCACCGCGCTGACCGGCGTCAACACGCTGTTCAACGGCCTGCTCAACACACCCGGTTTTTCCGAGCTGGATTTCTCGAAGCTGCACCTGACCCTGGGTGGCGGCATGGCGGTGCAGCGTGCCGTGGCCGAACGCTGGAAGAAGATCACCGGCTGCACCCTGGCCGAGGCATACGGGCTGACCGAGACCTCGCCCGCGGTCTGCATCAATCCGCTCGACCTGAAGGAATACAACGGCTCGATCGGCTTGCCGGTACCGTCCACCAACGTGGCGATCTGGTCGGAGGATGGCCAGCCGCTGCCGGTCGGCGAAGTCGGCGAACTGATGGTGCATGGCCCGCAGGTGATGAAGGGCTACTGGAACCGCCCGGACGAGACCGCCAAGGTGCTCGGCGCCGATGGCTGGCTGCACACCGGCGACATCGCGAAGATGGACGAGAAAGGCTACTTCTACATTGTCGACCGCAAGAAGGACATGATCCTGGTGTCCGGCTTCAACGTCTATCCGAACGAGGTCGAGGACGCAGTGATGGAACACCCCGGCGTGCTCGAGGTGGCCGCGGTCGGCGTGCCCGACGAGCATTCCGGCGAAGTGGTGAAGCTGTTCGTGGTGCGCAGGGACCCGAACCTCACCGAGGAAGCGCTCAAGCAGTTCTGCCGCGAAAACCTCACCGGCTACAAGCGGCCGAAGCTGATCGAGTTCCGCGACAGTCTGCCGAAGAGCAACGTGGGCAAGATCCTGCGCCGCGAACTGCGCGACGAGAAGAAACCGTCCGCCTGAGCCTGCGTCCGATATTCCCGTCGAAACGGAAAACGCCCGCATGACGCGGGCGTTTTCATGTGCGGCAGCGGCGTTTCACTCAGCCGTCCTTCCAGTACTCCAGGATATCGGCGTAACCGCCCAGCAGGTTCCACAGCGGCACCTGCTTGTCCTCGGGAATGCGGCTGTACGAAAAACCGATGTGATGATCGGAGATGCGCGCCACCACGGCCTCGAGGTGAATATGCAGGTTGTTCCCGAAGATCATGTCGAGCACCCAACTCTGCCCGACATGGCCCGACCAACCCAACGGGCGGCGCAGCAGTGCGCCGGTAGCCGAGATGTCCACCAGCTCGGTCGGATGCGACTCGCCGTTGCTGCTCATCAGCACCGTCGTCTCGATCTGCATGCGCGCCGGACGCAACTGCTCCGATCCACCGCCATCCTGCCCGTTTTTATCGATTGCCATCGGTTCCACCACCTGTTTGCGCTTGCGCCCGGCAAGAGCGCTGTGTTCAACATCATCCTGAAATTTTTCTGCTGCATCCTTCGCCGACAGCGCCGTTGCGCCACGTTGGTCGGGGTTGCCAACCGTTTCCAAGCAATCGTCGTGCCATCCAGGCCTGCTACCTCATCGGGCACCGCTGCCGTCGCACCCGGCCACGCCGCGATCCGGGTTCGGCCGGAACCCGCATCACGTTCGCGCCGCCAGGACATCGTCCATCACTTCATCTACGGTCGACGGACGCACCACTGGTGCTGGCCCGACTCATTTCGACACATTAGGTCACATGCCGCCCTTTCCGTACCGGACGCATCGGTTTCTCCGGGCACAATCCGCGTATTGTGCCCGTCGAGAATACCTGCGCGAAACAGGCAAGCGTACCGGATCGGCACCACCGCTAACCGCAGCAGCGCCGGTTGGCCCGCGCTGGACTTGGCACCGGCTAACCGCTACTCTTGATCCACGCGTGGCTCCATGGAAAATGTTTGCCGACACTTCCGGCACCCTTGGCGTCCATTCGATCGCTCTCGAACCGACCAGTGAACAGCCGGTGGCGCCGTTTCCCGCCCTCCCTGGCTTGGCGTCGTTGCCGTGGCTGACAACCCGCAGTGAGCGCGCGATGGTCGCTGGCGACCTGCCTGACCGAACCACCATTGAGTGGCTTCGTCATGCCCGTCGTGACGATGGCGTCCGCCGCGCCTCGACCGAACAAGTGTGAAGAACGCAGTACCCCGGGAATGCCGCCTCACCGCCGTGTTCCGAGTACGGACATCCCATGCCGTGTCGGCTTGTGAATGACTCCGATCATGTTGAACGCACTGCCAGCCGCTGAAGACGGCCCCATGACATGCATTGATGAGCACTGAGCCCGTCGAGCCACAGAGCCCGGTCACCGCACCGCAGGACGCGTTTGCGTCGGTACCTCAACAGCAGGAAATGCCGCTGGCCATCGTGCGCGGTCAGCCGATGCTGCAGATGCCGCAGGACCTGTACATTCCGCCGGACGCGCTCGAGGTCATCCTGGAATCGTTCGAGGGTCCGCTGGACCTGTTGCTGTACCTGATCCGCCGGCAGAACCTGGACATCCTGGATATTCCGGTCGCCGAGATCACCCGGCAGTACATGACCTACATCGAGTTGATGCGGGACGTGATGCGGCTGGAGCTGGCCGCCGAATACCTGCTGATGGCCGCGATCCTGGCCGAGATCAAGTCGCGGTTGCTGTTGCCGCGGCCACCGATCGAGGAAGGGCTGGAAGAGGATCCCCGTGCCGAACTGGTACGGCGCTTGCAGGAGTACGAGCGGTTCAAGCGGGCGGCCGAGGATATCGAGGCCCTGCCGCGGCAGGAACGCGACAGCGTGGTGGTGCATGCCGACGTGGGCGAACGCAACGTGATCAAGTTGCCGCCGCCGCTGGAACTGACCGAGCTGCTGCTGGCGCTAAAGGACGTGATGCACCGGGCCGAACTGTTCGGGCACCACGCGATCAAGCGCGAGGCGCTCAGCGTGCGCCAGCGCATGGGCGAATTGCTGAGCCGGCTCGACGACAGCAGCTTCCACCGCTTCGAGAGTCTTTTCGATCCCGCGGAAGGCCGCCTCGGCATCGTGGTCACCTTCCTGGCAATGCTGGAGCTGGCCAAGGAAATGCTGGTCGAGATCGTCCAGGAAGAGCCACTGGCGCCGATATACGTAAAGGCGAAGGTGAGCCACTCCGAAGAACCCGTCGACGCACCGGCGGACGACGCACAAGCGGGCGAATCGGCACTGATCGAATCGTCCGGCGAATGAACGGCATCCACTGAATCGGCATCCGACCCAAGGTTATGCAGATCGAGCAACTCAAACCCATCATCGAGGCCGCCCTGCTGGCCTCCACCCAGCCGATGACCGTGCAGCAGCTGGGCGAGCTGTTCAGCGAGGCCGACGACGTCAACCGCGAGCAGATCGCCAAGGTGCTCGAGGCGCTGGCCGGGGATTGCGATGGCCGCGGCATCGAGCTGAAGGAAGTGGCCTCCGGCTTCCGCTACCAGGTGCGCCAGGACGTGCACCCGTGGATCTCGCGGATGTGGACCGAGCGGCCCAGCCGCTATTCGCGCGCGCTGCTGGAAACACTGGCGCTGATCGCCTACCGCCAGCCGATCACCCGCCCCGAGATCGAGCAGATCCGCGGCGTGGTGGTGTCCTCCAACATCATCAAGACGATGGAGGAGCGCGAGTGGATCCGCGTCGTCGGGTATCGCGACGTACCCGGCAAGCCGGCGTTGTTCGGCACCACCCGCGCCTTTCTCGACTACTTCAACCTGAAGTCGCTGGACCAGTTGCCGCCGCTGTCGGAAATCCGCGACATGGAGGACCCGCAATTGCGCTTCGAGCCGGATCCCCTGCCCGCCCGCATCGTGCGCGACCTGCCGATTGACCCGGACGAGGAAACCTCGGCAGACACCGAAGCCGAAGCTGGCAACGACGAAACAGACACCGAACACCACGCATCCGCGGACACCGCAGATGCTGAAAGCACCGACACCACGGCCGACGCCGACGCGCCAGCCGTTTCCCCCGAGTCCGACGAGCCCGGCTCCGCTACGAGCCCACTCACCGATAACCCGATTGCCACTGCCGACGAGGCAGCGAACCCCGCCGCGGACGTCGAACCCGACACCGCCGAGCAAGATCCCGAGGAGTACCGCGCATGAATGCGCCGCAAAAATCCGTTTTATCCCTGAAGCGCGAACCGCGCGCCGACAGCGACGCCCCCACCCTGGAAGAACGCCTGCACAAGGTGCTGGCCAACGCCGGTCTCGGCTCGCGCCGCATGCTCGAACAGCGCATCCAGTCCGGCGAAGTCGAACTGAACGGCGCACCCGCCGAAATCGGCATGAGCGTGAAGGCTGGCGACCGCGTGGTCATGGACGGCAAGCAGTTCGTCGTCGCCACCGACAGCCGTGACGACACCGAAGTGCTGGTCTACCACAAGCCCGAGGGCGTGCTGACCACCCGCGACGACCCGGAAGGTCGCCCCACCGTGTTCGAACAGCTGCCGCGCCTGAAAGGCGCGCGCTGGGTCGCCGTGGGCCGGCTCGACATCAACACCACCGGCCTGCTGCTGCTGACCACCGACGGTGAACTGGCCAACGCGCTGATGCACCCGAAGAGCGGCCTGGAGCGCGAATATCTGTGCCGCGTGCACGGCGAAGTGCCGGACGAGATCATCGAAAAGCTCAAGGCCGGCGTGGAGCTGGACGACGGCCCCGCCCGCTTCGACGAGATCGCCGTGATCAGCCGCGGCGGCAGCCACAGCTGGTTCCGCGTGGTGATCCGCGAAGGCCGCAACCGCGAAGTGCGCCGCCTGTGGGACTCGCAGGGTTTCCTGGTCAGCCGCCTCAAGCGCATCCGCTACGGCGGGATCGAACTGCCGCGCAACCTGCGCCGCGGCGAGTGCGAAGCGCTCGACGCGGAAAGCGTCAAGCAGCTGCGCCAGACCACCGGCCTCGGCGTGCCGCAACCGGTGCTGACCCTGAGTCCGGTGCTGCATCAGCGCCGGGCCAATCGCAGCGTCACTGAATACCGTCCCGAGCGCGGTGCCGGTACCGCCTGGACCGGCGGCCAGGACGAGGCACGCGAGCTGCGCGCCTACGACCGCATCCGCGAAGAACCGACCCGCGGCCGCAAGCCGCCGCGGCGCGACGGCAAGGAAGTCAACGGCAACCTGGCCCGCCCCGAACGTGG
>DATCUT010000131.1:0-2431 GCA_036561785.1 Rhodanobacter sp. | reverse complement strand
GCCGGTGCTCGCCAGCACGCAGCCCGCGGCGCCGGTCGATGCCGCGGTGCCCGCCACGCGCGTGGTCTCCGTCGCCACCGAGCAAGGCTGCCGCGACCGCCAGTACTCGGCGCTCTCGCGCTTCTGGGAACTCGAGGAGGGCAGCGACTGCCGCACCTTCGGCTTCCGCGGCTACCGGCCGCTCTTCGTCGGCGCATCCGCTGCCACCCACAAGCCCGACACCCCCACATCGCCCGCCGAGGGACACGACGGCGTGGCGACGAACTACCAGGCCAACGAGATGCGTATCGGCCTGTCGGTACGCACGAAGCTGGCGCAGGGCATGCTGACCGGCAACGACCCGCAGCGCAAGGATTCGCTGTGGTTCGCCTACTCGCAGCAATCGACCTGGCAGCTGTTCAACGGCGACATCTCCCGCCCCTTCCGCACCACCGACCACGAGCCGGAGATGATGTACGTCTACCCGACCGACGTGAAGCTGCCCGGCGGCTGGCGCTGGCGCTACCTGGGCCTGGGGGTGGTCCACCAGTCCAACGGCCAGTCGCTGCCGCTGTCGCGCAGCTGGAACCGCACCTACCTCATGGCCGGCGCGGAGCTGGACGACCGCTTCCAGATCACCGGCCGCATCTGGCAGCGCTGGCACGAATCCGCCGAGGACGACGACAACCCCGACATCGCCAACTACATCGGCCGCGCCGAAGTGACGGGCCGCTGGAATTTCAACCGCGACAACACCCTGGGCGTGACCGTGCGCAACAACCTGCGAGACAGCGGCAAGGGCTCGGTACGCCTTGAGTGGCTGAAGGCCATCGGCGATCCGGTCACCAGCAACCTGCGCTTCCACACGCAACTCTTCTATGGCTACGGCGACACGCTGGTCGACTACAACCGCAAGCGCACGGTGCTGAGCATCGGGTTGAGCCTGGTGGACTTCTGAGGTTGTCGGGGCGCACCGGCAGGGGGATAACCCCTGCTCCCGTGCGAGCCATTTGACAGCTTGGCTGCCTAGGATCGCCAGACACCCCCAACGATCTGGAGATACCCATGGCCCCCACCACCTCGAACATTCGCCGCGCCACCCTGCTCGCCGGCGCCCTCGCACTGGCCGGCTGCACCGGCCTGGGCAGCAAGCCCGCCGGCAGCGAGATTCACGTGATGACCTCCGGTGGCTTCACCGCCGCCTACAACGACCTGCGACCGGCATTCGAGCAGCGCACGGGGCATGTGGTGAAGACGGCCTATGGCGCATCCATGGGCAATGCCAGCGACTCGATTCCCAGCCGCCTGGGACGCGGCGAGCCGGCGGACGTCGTGATCCTCGCGCGCTCGGCGCTGGACGCCCTGGTGAAGGACGGGAAGGTCGTTCCCGGCAGCCAGGTTGACCTGGTGCGCTCGTCGATCGGCTTCGCCGTCAAGAGCGGCGCGCCACGGCCCGACATCTCGACGGTCGACGCGCTCAAGCGCACGCTGCTCGCGGCACCATCCATCGCCTACTCGGCCAGCGCGAGCGGCACGTACTACGAGACCGAACTGCTCAAGAAACTCGGCATCGAGGCACAGGTCAAGCCCAAGAGCCAACGCATCCTGAGCGAGCGGGTGGGCACGGTGGTGGCGCGCGGCGACGCGGCGCTGGGCCTGCAGCAGGTGAGCGAACTGATGCCAATCAAGGGCATCGACTACATCGGCCCCCTGCCGGCCGAGGTGCAGCGCGTCACCGTGTTCTCGGCGGGCGTGGCGACCGGCTCGAAGCAGCCCGCCGCAGCGGCCGAACTCATCCGCTACCTGGCGTCGCCGGCCGCCGCACCGACCATCGCCAAGACCGGGCTGGAGCCGGTCAGCACCCGCTGAAGAACGTCCGCCGGCAGACCATCGGGTCGGCCGTGTCGGCGAGCTTCGTCCGGGGACTTCGGTCGGCACTGTTTCCAGGCCCAAGCACAGGCGGCACAGATTCAGGCCGTCAATGCGCTTGCCAAGACGACGAACGAGACGGACCTGAATAAGCTGCCATCGTTCATCGGTAAGTAGCCATCGACGGCGCGACGAATCGACCATGTGACTGCACCGATCGTGATTTCTCCGGTTATCCATAGGAAGTCGCCCTCCTACACCCCAAGAGCAAGGCAGACTGCCGGATGCTCTCCAACCCCTTCTTCGCGTCGACATCATCGGTCGCGAAGAAATTAAGACCCCATCGGCTTCCACGATGGGAATACTCGGCGGCATACTCGACGCTCGGCCTGAGTCTTCCATCCGTCGAGGTGCGTAGCCTCATACATAAGGAGATCTTCATGTACTACGAGGTCTACCAATCCGGCCTTCAATGGCGGTGGCGCCTGAAAGCCGCAAATCATCAAATCCTCGCGTCCGGCGAAAGCTATGTGAACAAACAGGATTGCATTCACGCGGTCAACCTGCTCAAGCAGACGAATGC
>DATCUT010000130.1:0-41827 GCA_036561785.1 Rhodanobacter sp. | reverse complement strand
GCAACGTCCCACGCCGCGCAGCAGCGCCCCGGCCATGCGGCCATCGCCAGCGCGAACTTCCACGCCACCGAAGCCGGCCTCGAGGTGCTGGCCAAGGGCGGCAACGCGTTTGACGCGGCGGTCGCGGTGGCGGCCACGTTGTCGGTGGTGGAGCCGGAGAGTTCCGGCATCGGCGGCGGCTTCATGGCCGTGCTGCATCAGGCGAAGGACGGCCGCAATGTCTTCATCGACGCGCGCGAGACCGCGCCGGCGGCGGTCAACCCGAAGGATTACCTCAACCCCGACGGCAGCCCGAACCGCGATACCGCGCTGAAGGGGCCGCTCTCGGCGGGCATTCCCGGCGAGCCGGCAGGGCTGGTGCTGATCGCCAAACGCTATGGCCGCCTGTCGCTCACGCAGTCGTTGGCGCCGGCGATCCGCATCGCCCGCGAC
This sequence comes from Rhodanobacter sp., assembly GCA_036561785.1. Taxonomy (GTDB): domain Bacteria; phylum Pseudomonadota; class Gammaproteobacteria; order Xanthomonadales; family Rhodanobacteraceae; genus Rhodanobacter. The sequence continues at coordinate 41,395 of DATCUT010000130.1, read as the reverse complement.
GGCTTCGAACCGGATGCGCGCCTGCGCAACGCGATCGCCGAAGAGCATAAGGATCTGCAGCGCTGGCCGGCATCGGCCGCGAAATACCTGCCGGGCGGCAAGCCGCCGGCGGAAGGCGTGATCTGGCGCGACCCGGACCAGGCGCGCACGCTGGAACTGCTGGCTGCGCACGGCGACGACGGCTTCTATCGCGGCGAGACGGCGCAGAAGCTGGTCGCTGCGGTGCGTGCGGCCGGCGGCAACTGGACCCTGGCCGACCTGGCCAACTACCAGGCGAAGGAGCGCACGCCGATCAGCGTGGATTACCGTGGTTACAAGATCATCACCGCGCCACCGCCGTCGTCCGGCGGCGTGGCGATCGCCGAGATCCTCAACATCCTGTCCGGCTACGACCTGACGAAGATGGACCAGGCCACGCGCGTGCACTACATCGTCGAGGCGATGCGCCGCGCGTTCCGCGACCACAACGATTACCTGGGCGATCCGGATTTCGTGCGGATGCCGCTGGACATGCTGCTGTCGCCGTACTACGCCGACGGTCTGCGCCAGGGCATCCTGCACGACAAGGCCACGCCGTCGTCGATGCTGCCGCGTGCCGAGGCGCCCGAGCCGGGCATGCACACCACCCACTTCTCGATCATCGACGCCGACGGCAACATGGCCGCGGTGACTTCGACGGTGAACTACACGATGGGTTCAAGCTTTGTCGCCGCGGGCACCGGCGTGCTGCTGAACGACGAGATGGACGACTTCGCGCTGGTGCCGAACAAGCCCAACGTGTATGGCCTGCTCGGCAGCGTGGCGAATGCGCCGGCACCGGGCAAGCGCATGCTGTCGTCGATGTCGCCGAGCATCGTGATCGGCGCCGACCGCACCGCGGTGATCGGTTCGCCCGGCGGCTCGACCATCATCACCCAGGTGCTCGAAGGCATCCTGCATTTCGTCGACGGCGAGAGCGCGCAGCAGATCGCCGCGCACAAGCGCTTCCACCACCAGTACCTGCCGGACGTGGTGATGGTGGAGGACGGCACGTTCGATCCGGCCACCAGCGATGCGCTGACGAAGATGGGCTACACGCTGAAGCCGCGCGAATCGTGGGGTTTCATGAACGTGGTCACCTGGGACCGCAAGGCCAACCAGCTCGACGCCGCCAGCGACCCGCGCCGGCCGTCGGGGTTGGGCAAGGTGCAGTAAGGTCAGGTCATGAAACTGTTCTCGATACTCGGCAACTCGCAGCAACTGGATGGCGGCGCCATGTTTGTTCGGCCCATCCATGGGCCTCACCCTGCGGGCCAGCCTTCGGCTGTCCAAATCCGTTCCGGACGGATTTGTGTTCGGCCCATCCATGGGGCTCACCCTGCGCTGCGCGCAGGGCCGCCTGCGGCGTCCGGATTCGTTCCAGACGAATCCGTGGCAATGGGATACTGATTTCGCCATGGAACTATTCTCGATACTCGGTAACTCGCAGCAACTGGATGGCGGCGCCATGTTCGGCAATGCTCCCAAGGCGCTGTGGTCGCGCTGGATCGAGCCGGATGCGGAGAACCGGATTCCGCTGGCCTGTCGCTGCCTGCTGGTGAAGGATCTGGACGGGCGCAACGTGCTGTTCGAGACCGGCATCGGCGCGTTCTTCGAGCCGGCGCTGCGTGAGCGCTATGGCGTGGTCGAGTCGCGGCATGTGCTGCTGGACTCGCTGGCCGAAGTCGGCCTGACCGATGCGGACATCGACGTGGTGGTGCTGTCGCACCTGCACTTCGACCATGCCGGCGGCCTGCTGGCGGCATGGGAGGAAGGCCGGCCGCCGCGGCTGCTGTTTCCGAACGCGCGCTTCGTGGTGGGCGCGGAGCATTGGCGCCGTGCGCTGAAGCCGCATCCGCGCGACCGGGCCTCGTTCGTGCCGGAATTGCAGCCGTTGCTGGAAGCCAGCGGCCGGCTGGAGCTGGTCGGCGGCGAATATTCGCAGACGCTGGGCGAGTCGGTGCGCTTCTTCTTTTCGGACGGCCATACGCCGGGGCTGATGCTGGCCGAAGTCGGCGGCGTGGTGTTCTGCGCCGACCTGATCCCGGGCCGCTTCTGGGTGCACCTGCCGATCACCATGGGCTACGACCGCTGGCCGGAGAAGCTGATCGACGAGAAGCGCGTGTTCCTGGAGGACAAGCTGGCGCGCGACGTGCGGCTGTTCTTCACTCACGACCACGCTTGCGCGCTGGCGCGGGTGACGCGCGACGGGCGTGGCCGTTTCGGCACCGCCGACGAACAGCGCGAGTTGCGCGGCGTTCCGCCGCATCGCCAGGCTGGAGCGGCTTGATGGATTGGCGCACGGAAACATCCATGCGTGGGCTGGTATTGAACGTCATCGGCGCCTTGTTGGTACTGGCCGGGATCGGCCTGGTGGCGATGACCGCCCGCAGCCTGCTGAACTACCGCGCGGTAGCCAGCCTGCATGGCGGCGAGGTGGTCGACCTGGGGGCGAATGCGCGGCCGGGGGCCGGCCAGCACGGCTCCATGGTGCGCGTGGTCGGCACACCGGCCGTGGTGGAGGCGCCGCACGACCCGGATTTCAACCTGCGGGCGAATACCCCGATGCTGGTGCGCCACGTGGAGATGTTCCAGTGGCGCGAGGTGCGTGTCGGCAGCAGCGTGCATTACGAACTGGACTGGGTCGACCACCTGCTCGACGCCGGCCACTTCGAGGACCCGAAGGGGCACGCGAACCCGGTCAGCTTCCCGATCAGCGGCAAGCAGTTCGACGCCGGCCTGGTGCAGATCGGCGGATTCAAGCTGGGGCCCGTGCTGCTGCACGCGATACCGGGTACGCAGCGGATCACGCCGGATCCCGGCTCCTTGCCGGAGAACCTGGCGGCCAGTTTCAGCCGCTACCAGGATTACCTGGTGACCAGCGCGCGGCCGGGCGACCCGCGGCTGGGCGATGTGCGGGTGAGCTGGAACGAGGTGCCCCTGCAGGAGCTGACCATGGTCGGGCGTATCGACGGCGACCGGCTGGTGGCGGCCACCGATGCCGCCGACGGCAAGGGCTACGTCGTGCAGGTCGGCGACGTGCCGGTGCTGGACATCTTTCCGGACCTGCCGATCCCGCCCGAGTTCGTGTTGAGCTGGCGGATCCTGGCCGTGCTGCTGGCGTCGCTGGGTGCGTTCCTGCTGCTCTCGGCCCAGCGCGACCGGCGCGATCCGCTGCTGGCCCTTGGCCTGGGCGCGCTGGCCGTGGGCGTCGTGGCCAGCGTGCTGTGGCTCGGCGACGATACGCGAACCATGTGGGGTTGGCTGGTTCTGGCGGCACTCGGCCTGTTGCTCACCGGATGGCGGCTGCGCCGCGCACGCTGAGCGAAAGTATCCTCTGGAGGCCAGTCGGGAGGTGCCCGACGGTTACGCCGCCGCCGGCTTTCCGCTGGCCGAGGCGAAGACCTGGTCGGCCCACTGCGTGGCCCCCAGGTAGATCGTGGCCATCCGCTGGATGCGCTGCGGCATGGCGTGTTCGCTGGTCAGTTCGCCGGCTTCCCAGGCGAGGATCTGTTTCAGCAATGGCGCGAACGGGCCGCCGCGGCCGGTCAGCGCGTCGCTGATTTCCGGCACCAGCCGCAGATGGGTCAGCAGGAATTCCATCGGCGCGCACATCAGGGTGTCGAGCAGGGAGAACAGGCCCACGGTAAAGGCCATCTCCGGATGGCCGTTGGGCATGCCGCTGGCCAGCTTCTCGCACATGTGGGCGCGGATCAGCGCGGCGCGCAGAAGCTCCGGCGGGCGGTCGTCCATGCCGCACATGGACATGGTGTCGATCCAGTTGCGCATGCGCGTGACACCGAAGAAGATCGCGGCCTGCTGCACCGATTTCAGTTGCCGCGGCAACGCGAAGTAGGCCGAGTTGACGCAGCTGAGCAGCTTGTAGCTGAGCACCGCGTCGTCGCGAATGATGTTGCCCAGTTCCACCGGCCCGGGGTTGCTCTCCTGCAGGACGCGCATCAGCCGCAGCATGCTCAGCCGGTTGGCGGTAAGCACGGGCACCGCCACCGGTTGCGGGATCAGCAGGTAGCGCCCCTGGATCGCCTCAAGCGGCAGTTCCAGGCAGCGTTCGTAGGTCGGGTGGTCGTTGACATGGCCGGCAACCACCTGGATCCCGCGCAGGTGCAGGTGCTCGGCGTGTTCTTTCAGCCGCTCCGGGGTCAGATGGCTGGCATCCAGCCGGACCAGCTGCACCATCTGCAGCAGCGCTTCGAGCGGCAGGCTGCTTTCCAGGTCGACGCCGGTCGTGTCGAGCATGAACTGGCAACCGCGCTGCGCCATCTGCTGCAGGCGCCTCATCAGGGGCGCGTCGGTGGCCACGTGCGGCTGCAGCACCACGCCAAGGCGCGGCTGGTGCAGCAATACGTCGGAATCTTCCGGCAACAGCTCGGCCGGCATGTTCAGGAACGCGCGGTTGCCGCGCACCAGCCGGGTCAGCGCGCCGTCGGTGATGGTCGACAGCACGCATTGCAGCAGGGCCTGTTCGTCGCCGGGCTCACGATGGAACACGATCTCGTAGGCGAACAGCTGGCGCTCGCGGTCGAGCATCGGTACGCGCAGCACCGGCAGCGGCGCCGACGTTGGCACGCCGTGGAAACCTGGTGAGCCAGCGGGGAGGGCGTCGGTGGAGGCGTTGAGGTTGCTCATGATCAAGTCGTCGCGGTTAACGCGAAGGTACGCCGGGAGCGGCTGCTTCGTGGTCAGTGGGAGGATCGTTTGCGCGGACAGGTGGCGGTGCCGTCTCTCATCTCGATGTCATACCGCGGCCAGTACCTGCGAGCGCAAGCTGGCGTGCAACTCGCCGGAGCGACCGTACAGTTCGCTTTCGCCGGCATGGCCCGTCAAGACGGCCAGCGCCCGGCGCGTCTGGCCCAGCCGCTGGCTGACCACGCTGCCGTTGCGCTGGTTGAGCAGGTGGCAGTACTGCAGCTTCTGCACGACCTTGCTCCAGACCGGCGTCGAGGCGGCCGCTACGGCCGGCCGTTCGCACGCCAGCTGCTGGCGCTCGGCATCGAGCTGTTCCAGTTGCAGCATGATGGCCTGCTTGCGTGTGCCGGCTTGATCCAGCGCGTCGAAGTCGCGCGAGTCCAGTGCCATACGCTCGGCCTCAAGCACCTGGGCGAGTTGGTCGGCCGCCTGCCGCATGTCGCCCAGCACCGCGCCGAGCGCATCGTCCAGTTCGTGCTGCAGTGGCCGGTTCATGCCTTGCCCGTGCCACCGAGTTGCTGCTCCAGTGCGAGCATGCGATCGGCGATGCGGCCGGCATCGACCTTGTAGCTGCCGTCGGCCAGCGCCTGGCGCAGCCGTTCCACCCGCTGCGAATCGATCGCGGAAGTGTCACCGGTGCGGGCGGCTTCCTGCAGCGCAAGGGCCGAGTCGGTCAGCTTGACCTGGTCATCGGTCTTGGGTGCGGTAGCGGTGGCGTCCGACGGATTGGCGGCCGTCGTCGACGGGCCGCTGCCCGAGCTGCCGGTGGCTTGCGTGAATTTCGGCAAGCCGTTGTTGGGAATGGTTGTATTCATGGGTCCGTTCTCGCTGGGGTGTGGCCCTGTAACTGTCAGATCGGCCGGTTTCGCGGAAACTTTAGGGGCACTTCGGAGATCATGAACAGGCTCTCATGGCAGCGCGACCACCACACCGGGTGCGCTGACCATCGCGTCGACCACCTTGCCCGAGCTTTCATTGCGCACCCGCAGCCGGGCACCGTTGTCGCCGCTGCCCATCGCCACGCCGGCCGCGCGCACCTCGATGCCGTCGAGCCTGGCCACCATTTCCACGCGGTCGCCGGCGCGCACCATGCGTCGGCCACCCAGGACGCCGGGCGAGAGCACGCTGCCGCTGGCCAGCGGGCGGGCCAGCGTGCGGCCGGCCACCTGGCCGAGGTTCTCGATGTAGCCGTAGCCGAGCCGGGTGACGTCCTGCTCTTCGGTGCGCACATCCGCGGCGCTCAGGCCGTCGCCGCGCTGCAGTGCCCGGCTGGCCACCAGCACGTTGCGGAACAACTGCAGCTTCAGCGGCACCCGCACGGTCCAGCCGCCGTCCTGCGGGCACTGTACGCGGACCGTCATGCGCGAAGAGGCCGTTGCATATGGGGGAATCACGGCGCGCAGCGGCTCGCGGCAGGCGGCCAGCTGCAGGCGCAGGTCGAGTGGCGCGGAGCTGACCACGACGCGGCTGCCCGGCAGCGCGTAGTGCTCGCGCACGGCCTGTTCGGCCACGGCACGCACGCTGTCGGGCGATTGCGTCGCGGCCGATGCGCCGTCGGCGCTCCCGGGCCACGCTGCGCCGAGCCACAGCATGGCAGCCAACAAGCCGGCGGCGATGGCCCGGCGTTCCCTCATGCGTCCGCCAACAGGGCGCCGAGTTGCCCCAGCAGGGCCTCGCGCCCGGACTCCATCTGTTGCGACAACGCGGTGGCCTGTTCGAGCTGGCCGTCGCACAGCAGCGTGACGAAGCGGCTGCCCTGTTCGCACAATCGGGCACCGCTGTTGTTCAGGCCCGCGCTGGCGGGATGGTCCTGATACAAGGCGCCCAGCCGGTCGATGCTGCGGTTGATCGCGTGGGTATCGAACCAGCGCCGGTCCAGTGCGCCCGGTTCCAGCAGCGCCAGTTCCATCGCCTGGCGCAGATTCAGTGCCGCCTCGCGCAAGGTCAGGCTGAGGCTGGCCGGGTCGCTGCCGCTTTCGCCTTCGAGCCAGTCCAGCCCCAGCCGATGCGCCAGCAAGGCGGCGCGGTGCAGCGAGTCGGACTGGCGGCGCGCCTCGTTGCCGCGGCGCTGCAAGGCGCCGAGCGCGGCCTGGGCCGCGGTGGCGCGTGCATGTTGCACGTCATGGTTTTGCTGCAGTTTCTGGATGCGCCCGCTGGCGGCACGCAGGACCTCGCTGCCGTCGCGCAGGGCGGTGCCGGACTGGCCGACCCCCGTCTGCGCGCGTTCGAGCTGTTGCAGGCCGTGCTGCACGTCGCCATCCAGCTGCAGCGAAAAGTCGCCGATCGAACCGGTGACCGTCTCGATTTCGGTGGTGGTGAGCGTGGTCTTTTCCGCCAGTTGCTTGACCTCGTCGGCAACCACGGCAAAGCCGCGACCCGCTTCGCCGGCACGCGCGGCCTCGATCGCCGCGTTCAGCGCCACCAGATTGGTCTGGTGCGCGATCTCCTGCACCGCGCCGGTCAGCTTGCGGATCTGCGCGACCTGCTCGGCCAGCTTGCTCTGGTTGCGGTTCATCGCCGACAGCGCGCTGCGCAGCAGCCGCAACTGGCCGTCGAGCTCGCTGACGCTGCGTTCGCCGGCCTGCCCGGCCTGGCTGGCCTGGTCGAGGTCGGCACCGATCTGCTGCAGCGCCGTCGAGATACCGGCGCTGCCATCCGTCAAACGGTCGACGCTGCCGCGGCCTTCGCCGGCGGCCTTCTCCAGCGCCGCCTGTTCGCGCGACAGCTGCTGTACCGCACCGAGCACCAGGCTCTGCTGTTCCACGGTCTGCAGTGCCACGGAGGCGGGCGGGCGGCTGGCGACGCGTGCAAGCAGCGGCGCCAGCGCCCGCGCTGCACGCGGGTACCGGCGCCGCAGCACGGCGACCCGGGCGTCGTCGCCTGCGGCAGCAGCCTCTACCAGGGCAGTGAGGTGCTGGTTCCAGATCAAGCTCATGGGGCGGACGTCACCTTGGGTATGGCGCGGGAGTGCAACCGCTGCATCGACAAAAACCTTCGAAACTTGAGGAAGCAAGTCGCATGCCATGGAGACTGCGCGGCAATGGCCGCTCAAGCACGTCGCGTTCCGGCCGATAGCCATCGCGTACAGCCGCCACGGCGGCAACGCACTCGAGGACACCGCATGGGCGGCACGTTGCTGGAAAAAGTGGAGCAGCACACCCGGCTGGCCGGGCACAACCGCGTGGCGATGCTGCTGTTCCGGCTGGGCGACGAGCAGCTGTTCGGCATCAACGTATTCAAGGTGCGCGAGGTGCTGCGGCGTCCGCCGCTGGAGCGCATGCCGGGCGTGCATGCGTTGCTGGCCGGCAGCTGCGACTATCGCGGGCAGACCATCCCGGTGATCGACCTGGCCGCCGCACTGGGCTACGCGCCGCTGCGCGATGTGGAGTCGGCGCACCTGATGGTGACCGAGTTCAGCCGTTCGGTGCAGGGCTTCCTGGTGGCGGACCTGCAGCGCATGGTGCAGTGCGCGGGCGAAACGCTGGTGGCGCCGCCCGGCAACCTGGGCTTCGGCGCGCGGGTCAACGCGGTGACCCGGATCGACGGCGCGCTGATGGCGGTCGTCGACGTGGAGCATGTGCTGGCCAGCATCGACGCGGCACCGGCCGAGCTGTCCATGCAGATGCAGCGCGTGGCCGGCGCCCGCTCGCTGGCTCCGCGACGGGTGATGCTGGTCGACGATTCGCTGATTGTCCGTCGCCGGCTGGTCAACCTGTTCAAGCAGATGAATATCGAATGCGTGGTGGCGACGGATGGCCGCGAGGCGCTCGACCGCCTGCTGGAACTTGCGGCGGGCGATCCCGCCGACGGGGTCAGGCTGGTGGTGTCGGACATCGAGATGCCGCGACTGGACGGCTATGCGCTGACCCGTGCGATCCGCGAGGCGCCAAGCCTGCGCCAGCTCAAGGTGGTGCTGCACAGTTCGCTCAGCGGCATCTTCAACGAGGCGATGGTGAAAGAGGTCAAGGCCGACTGCTTCGTCGCCAAGTTCCAGCCGGATCTGCTGGCGCAGGCGGTGCTGGAACTGTTGCCGGAACCGGCGGAAACGCCGACGGGCTGACGCCGGCGCGGTTCGCGCCGGGGGGCGTCAACAATCCGTCTTTTCGCCGGCGCAGCCTTCGTGGCGCCGTGGGTGTTGCTTCGCCAGCCCAGCAGCAGCAACGCTTTTTCCGTGGTGGCATGCAATTTGCCTCCGGCTCCGTGCGGCAACTGCACGCGGAGCGAAGCGATGTCCCTGACCCCTGACAACCTGTTCGGCATCCACAGCCAGGCACTGGACCTGTGGCAGCGCCGTACCGAAGTGCTGGCCAACAACCTGGCCAATGCCGACACCCCGGGCTATCTGGCCCGCGACGTCGATTTCCGCAAGGTGCTGGCGGACGCCAGTGGTGGTGCGGGCAGCTTGCCGTTGCAGACGACCGCTGCCGGCCAGATCGGCGCCGCCGGACAGACGGCGGACGGGCTGGCGTACCGCGTGCCGACCCAGCCGAGCATGGACGGCAATACCGTCGATGCGCAGGCCGAACAGGCCGCCTTCGCCGCCAACGGCGTGCACTACCAGGCCAGCCTGTCCTTCATCACCGCACAGATCCGCATGCTGCGCACCGCCATCAACGGAGGCCAGGGCTGATGTCGCTCTTCTCGATTTTCAACGTCGCCGGTTCCGGCATGGCGGCGCAGTCGCTGCGCCTGAACACGGTCGCCAGCAACCTCGCCAATGCCGACAGCGTGGCGACCACGCCGGAAGCGGCCTACCGCGCGCGCGAACCCTTGTTCGCCGCCGTGAAAAGCCGACTGGACGGCAGCGATGCGCCGGGCGAAGGCGTGCAGGTGCTCGGCGTCACCGAGAGCCAGGCGGCGATACCGAGCCGCTACGAACCCGGCAACCCGCTGGCCGACGCCGACGGCTACGTCTACAGCAGCAACGTCAACCCGGTGGACGAGCTGGTCAACATGATCTCCGCCTCGCGTTCGTACCAGAACAACGTCGAGGTGATGAATTCGACGCGCCAGCTGATGCAGAAGACGCTGGACCTCGGCAAGTGAGGCACGCACAAGTGAGGCGCACGCGAATGAAACCACGGCAGATGAGGAGCGCGGCATGAGCGACATGGGTATCGGAGGCGTTGGTTCGAACGCTGCCAAGGCAGCCAGCGCGGGCAAGGACAAAACCCTGAGCCAGGCCGACTTCCTGAGCCTGCTGACGCAGCAGATGCGCAACCAGGATCCGACCAAGCCGATGGATTCGTCGCAGATGGTCAGCCAGTTGGCGCAGATCAGCCAGGTCTCGGCCACGCAGTCGCTGCAGGCCTCGTTCGACAGCCTGAGCCAGTCGCTGCAGGGCAATCAACTGCTGCAGGCCAGCAGCATGGTCGGGCGCAACGTCACCGTGCCCTCGGCGGCGGGCCAGTTGCAGGGCAGCGGCCTGGACGGTGCGGTCAACGTGCCCGACGGCGGCAACGCGGTGCTGGTGCAGATCACCGACGCCGACGGCAACGTGCTGCGCACGCTGAACCTGGGCACGCCCGCGTCGGGACTGGTGGCATTCCACTGGGACGGCAAGGGCGACGACGGCACGGCACTGGCGACGGGAACCTACGGTTTGAAGGCGCAGGCCGGCAACACCGCCGTGGCCACTTACGTCAGCGGCAAGGTCAACGGCGTGGGCATGACCGGCAGCGATGGCACCTATCTGGATGTGGACGGTTTTGGCGGGGCCCTGCTGAGCCAGGTCGCACAAATCAACTGACGGCCCCACGGGGCTTCAACACAGAGGAATTACTCCGATGCCTTTCAACATTGCATTGAGCGGTCTCAACGCGGCCTCGAAGGATCTCGAGGTCACCGCCAACAACATCGCCAACACCGCCACCACCGGCTTCAAGGGCGCGCGCGCCCAGTTCGCCGAACTGTTCAGCGCCGCCGGTCCCAACCTCAGCTCCAGCCAGACCGGCAGCGGTGTGCGACTGACCAACGTGGCGCAGCAATTCACCGCCGGCAGCGTCGAGACGACCAACAACAGCCTGGATTTCGCCATCAGCGGCGATGGCTTCTTCACTTTGCACGACGGCAAGGGCTATTCCTATACGCGCGCCGGTGCCTTCCAGAAGGACCAGTCCGGCTTCGTGACGAACGCCAACGGCCAGCGGCTGCAGGTGTTCCCGGCGCTGTCCAATGGCACGTTCGACAACAGCACGCTGACCGACCTGCAACTGCTCACCTCGCAAAACGCCGCCAGGGCCACCAGCGCCGTGCAGATGTCGCTGAACCTGCCCTCCGATGCCATGGCACCCGCCACGCCGTTCGACCCGCTCAACGATCCGACCAGCTACAACCAGGCCACGCCGTTCACTGCCTACGATTCGCTCGGCGCCACCCACGGCGGCACCGTGTATTTCGTCAAGGATCCGGCCGCCAACGTGTGGAACGCGAACCTGTACGTCGACGGGGTCTCGACTGGCCCCTCGCAGTCAGTCACGTTCAACAGCAGCGGCGCGCTGGTTGCGCCCGCCAACGGCAAGCTGGCCTTTCCAGCCGTGACGGTCAGCCCGGGCTCAAACCCCATGCAGCTGACTCTGGACATGAGCAAGGCAACCCAGTTCGGCAACACCTACGCCGCCAGTGCGATCAATACGGACGGCTATCCGACCGGCGTGCTGGCCGGCATCGACGTGTCGCGCGAGGGCGTGGTGCAGGCGAAGTATTCCAATGGCCAGACCACCTCGCTGGGCCAGCTGGCGATGGCGCAGTTTTCCAACGAGCAGGGCCTGCGCCAGCTGGACAACACCAACTGGGCCGCTTCCTTCGATTCCGGCACGCCGGTCATGGGCGCCGCCGGCAACGGCACTTACGGCAGTGTGCAGGCTGGTGCGCTGGAGGCCTCCAACACGGCGGATCTTACCGCGCAGCTGGTCAACATGATCAAGGCGCAGCGCAACTACCAGGCCAATGCGCAGGTGATCTCCACCGACAACCAGCTGACCCAGACCATCATCAACATCCGCAATTAAACCGTGACCCCAGCGCAAGCCTGGCCGGGGACTCCAGGCACCGTCATCCCAGCGGAAGCTGGGATCCAGTGCCTCCACCGCCAGCAAGGCACTGGATTCCGGCCTTCGCCGGAATGACGAGCAAGAGAATCGGAGCAAGCCGTGGACAGATCGCTTTACGTCGCCATGACCGGCGCCACGCAGATGATGCGCGAGCAGTCGGAGGTGGCGCACAACCTGGCCAACGCCGACACGGTCGGTTTCAAGGCGCAGCTGTCTGCGTTCCAGCCGTTGGCGGTGCAGGGCCCGGGCATGCCTACGCGGATCAACGGCGTGGCGCAGGGACTGGGCGTGGACATGCGCGAAGGCGGCCAGATCGAGACCGGCCGCGAGCTGGACGTGGCCGTGCAGGGGCCGGGCTGGATCGCGGTGCAGGGCGCCGACGGCAGCGAAGGCTATACCCGGGCCGGCGAGCTGCGGCTGACCCCCGATGGCCTGCTCACCGACGCCCGCGGCAACCTGGTGCTGGGCGACGGCGGCCCGATCAGCGTGCCGCAGAGCGCGCAGATGAACATCGGCGCCGACGGCACCGTGTCGGTGGTGCCGATGGGGCAGGGCCCGGAGACGATCGCCGCGGTCGGCCGCATCAAGCTGGTCAACCCGGCAGCCGACCAGCTCGCGCTGGGCAGCGACGGGCTGATGCACCTGAGCGGCGGCGGCACGGTGGACACGGACCCGGCGGTCACCCTGAAGTCCGGCGTGCTCGAATCCAGCAACGTCAATCCGTCGCAGACGCTGGTGCAGATGATCCAGCTGTCGCGCCAGTACGAGTTGCAGATCCGGGCCATCCACAGCGCCGACGAAAACGCGCAGTCGGCTTCGCGCCTGCTGCAGATGACCTGATCACACGAATTTCATAAAGACATCCAGACGTCCAGACGGAGTCCATCGACATGTTCTCATCCCTGTGGGTAGCCAAGACCGGTCTCGATGCGCAGCAGACGCGCATGGACGTGATCTCGAACAACCTCGCCAACGCCAACACCACCGGCTACAAGAGCGCGCGTGCCTCGTTCCAGGACCTGGTCTACCAGAACCTGCGCCAGCCCGGCGGCCAGACCACCGAGCAGACCCAGGCGCCGTCCGGCCTGATGCTGGGCACCGGCGTGCGCGTGGTCGGCAGCGAAAAGCTGTTCACCCAGGGCAACATCGAGCAGACCGGCAATTCGCTGGACGTGGCCGTGCAGGGCCGCGGCTTCCTGCAGGTGACGATGCCCGACGGCACCATCGCCTATACCCGCGACGGCTCGCTGCACATGGACCAGAACGGCCAGATCGTCACCGCGAACGGTTACGCGGTGGACCCCGCGGTGAGCATTCCGGCGAATGCGCAAAGCATCACCATCGGCAGCGACGGCACCATCAGCGTGAGCGTGCCGGGCCAGGCCGCGACGCAGCAGATCGGCACCGTGCAGCTGGCGGACTTCATCAACCCCGCCGGCCTGCAGCCGAACGGCGACAACCTTTATCTGGAAACCGCCTCCAGCGGTTCGCCGCAGATCGGCCAGCCGGGCCTGAACGGGCTGGGCACGCTGGCGCAGGGCGCGCTGGAAAGCTCCAACGTCAACGTGGTGGAGCAGATGGTCAACATGATCGAGACCCAGCGCACCTACGAGATGAACTCCAAGGCGGTGTCCGCGGCCGACTCGATGCTGCAGTTCCTCACCAACAAGACCTGAGGCATGTCGTGATGTTCGATCGCCGTTATCCACTCGTGCTGTGCGCGCTTGCCCTGCTGGCCGGCTGCGCCAGCGGCCCGCGCACGCACGACGATGCCGAGTGGGCGCCGACGCCGCCGCCCGCGCAGCAGATCGCGCCGGCGCAGGCCGATGGCTCGATCTACCACGACCAGCAGAACATGGAGCTGTTCGCCGACCCGCGCGCGCACCGGGTGGGCGACATCCTCACCGTGGCGCTGGTGGAGAGCACCCAGGCCAGCAAGAAGGCCACCACCAGCACCAGCAAGACCGACAAGGCCAACATCGCCTCGCCGACGATCCTCGGCCAGGGGCTCTCGATCGGCGGCAAGGTGGCGAACATCGGACTGGACGGCGAGCGCAGCTTCGACGGCGCCGGCTCCAGCACGCAGAGCAACCAGCTTACCGGGCAGATCACCGTCACCGTGGCGCAGCGCCTCACCAACGGCAACCTGGTCATACGCGGCGAGAAGTGGCTGACCATCAACCAGGGCCAGGAGCTGGTGCGCATCTCCGGCATCGTGCGTCCGCAGGACATCGGCCAGGACAACGTGGTGCCGTCCACCCGCGTCGCCGACGCGCGGATCAGCTACACCGGCCGCGGCACCCTGGCCGACGCGAACACGCGCGGCTGGCTGTCGCGCTTCTTCAATTCCAAGTGGATGCCGTTCTGATGAACCTCTTCGGATTCCGTGCCAGCCAACGGGGGGTAGGAGCGCACCCTGTGCGCGATGCTCTTGTCCAGTCCGGAGGAAAAGCATCGCGCACAGGGTGCGCTCCTACGCGCGTCATGATGGCTGCCTTCCTCGGGGTGTTGATGCTGCTGGGCGCCTTGCCCGCCCACGCGGACAAGATCCGCGACCTGGTGCAGGTGGCAGGCGTGCGCAGCAACCAGTTGATCGGCTACGGCCTGGTGGTGGGCCTGGACGGCTCGGGCGACCAGACCACGCAGGCGCCGTTCACCACGCAGAGCCTGGAGAACATGCTGCAGCAGTTCGGCATCACCGTGCCGGCCAACGCGCGGCCGCAGCTGAAGAACGCCGCGGCGGTGATGGTGACGGCGGATCTGCCGCCGTTCGCCAAACCGGGCCAGACCATCGACGTCACCGTCGCCTCGATCGGCAACGCCAAGAGCATCCGCGGCGGTCAGCTGCTGATGGCGCCATTGCGCGGTGCCGACGGCAACGTCTACGCGGTGGCGCAGGGCAGCGTGGTGGTCGGTGGCATCAGTGCCCAGGGCAAGAGCGGCTCCAGCGTGCAGGTGAATATTTCCGCCAGCGGGCGTATCCCGAACGGCGCCTCGGTGGAGCGCGTGGTGGCCTCGTCGTTTGCCGGCGGCGGCGACCTGATGCTCAACCTCAACACCGCCGACTTCACCACGGCCACGCGGATCGCCACGGCGATCAACCAGGCCTACGGCGCCGGCACCGCGCAGCCGCTCGATGGCGGCTCGGTGTCCGTGCGCGGACCGCAGGATCCGGCGCAGAAAGTGGCGTGGCTGGGTGCGATCCAGAACCTCGACGTGCAGCCGGGCGATGCGCCGGCCCGCATCGTGGTGAACTCGCGCACCGGCACCGTGGTGATCGGTTCGGACGTGCGGGTCAGTGCCGCCGCGGTGGCGCATGGCGCAATCCAGGTCACCATCGGCGAGCAGGCGCAGGTCAGCCAGCCGGCGCCGTTCAGCCAGGGTCAGACCGCGATCGTGCCGAGCAGCAGCGTGCAGGTCAGCGAAGAGGGCGCGCACATGTTCAAGTTCGGCCCGGGCGTGAGCCTGGACACCATCGTGCGCGCGGTGAACCAGGTCGGCGCCACGCCGAGCGATCTGATCTCGATCCTGCAGGCGCTGAAGCAGGCCGGCGCGCTGCATGCCGATCTGGTCGTGATCTGATCCGGTGACGACATCATGACGCCCATCAACAGCGCATCGCCCGCCCTCGATACCTGGACCGAACTGTCCGGGTTCCAGCAGTTGCGTGCGCAGGCGCGCAGCGATGGCGGCAAGAGCGCGCTGCCGGCGGTGGCCAAGCAGTTCGAGGCGATCTTCACCCAGATGATGCTGAAGTCGATGCGCGACGCCAACGCCAGCATGGGCAGCGACATCGCCGGCAGCGAGCAGGTCAATTCGTACCGCGACATGTTCGACCAGCAGCTGTCGTTGAGCCTGGCGAACGGCCGCAACGGCCTCGGCATCGCGAAGATGCTGATCCGCCAGCTCGGCGGCAAGCCGGACGCGGCCGCTGCGACCGCGGCCGACACTCATGGCCTGCCGGCGTCCAGCGCCGGCGTGCTCAACGCGAATGTGCGCGCGCTGCTGCAACTGGGCGTCAACGGCGATGCGGCCGATGGCGCCGGTGATGCGGCTGGCAACGCCGGCATCATGGCCACGCCATCGACGGCCGATGCCGGCTCGGCGTGGCGCCAGGCGCTCGACCGCATGGCGCAAGGCGCGCTGGATGTGGCCGGTACCGCGGCGAAGCTGCTGCCGGGCGGCGACCCGGTGGGCTTCGTCCGCGCGCTGGCGCCGCATGCCGAGCTGGCCGCGAAAAAACTTGGCGTATCGGTGCGCGCACTGCTGGCGCAGGCGGCGCTGGAAACCGGCTGGGGCAAGCACCTGCCCAGCCATGGCGACGGCAGCAGCAGCAACAACCTGTTCGGCATCAAGGCAGGCAGCAGCTGGGATGGCGACAAGGTCAGCGTGCCCACGCTGGAGTACGAGGACGGCGTGGCGGTGCGCCGACGCGACCAGTTCCGCGCCTACGACTCGCCGGCCGAATCGTTCGCCGACTACGCCAGCCTGCTGGCCGACAGCCCGCGCTACGCGCAGGCGCTGGGCCAGGGCGAGAACGTTGCCGGCTTTGCGCGGGCGCTGGTAAGCGGCGGCTACGCGACCGACCCGGCGTACGTCGCCAAGATCACCGCAATCGCCAACAGCCCGCAGATGCGCGAGGCGCTGGCGACACTCCGGCTGTCGGGCGAACTCAAGTGAATGCCCGTCCGGCCGTTACCGTTGTCACGTACCGTGCCGTTCCGGCGGTGCTCCATGCGTTGAGGGTGTTCCATGGCTGACATGCTTTCGACCGGCGTGTCCGGGCTGCTTGCCGCGCAGATCGGACTCAGTACGGTAAGCCACAACGTGGCCAACGCGAACACCGACGGCTACAGCCGCCAGGTGGTGTCGTTCGGCGCCCGGCTGCCGGAAGGGCAGGCCAATTACTACGTCGGCACGGGCGTCAATACCGTGGCGGTGCAGCGTGCCTACAGCCAGTTCCTCAACAGCTCGCTGTGGTCGGCCAGCTCCGGACAAGGGCGCGCCAGCGCCATGGCCAGCCTCACCGGCCAGCTCAACAACCAGCTTTCCGGCAGCAGCAATCTGCAGACCTCGCTGGACAGTTTCTTCGGTGCCGTGCAGGACATGGCCAACGCGCCGTCGGATGCGGCTTCGCGTCAGGTGCTGCTGGCTCGGGCAGGCGGACTCGCCAGCACGTTCCGGGCGCTGTCCGGCCAGTTCAGCCAGCTTTCCGGTCAGGTGCAGCAGCAGATCAGCGACACCGTCGATTCGATCAACAGCGACAGCCAGTCGATCGCCAAATTGAACGGACTGATCCGATCCTCGCAGGCCACCGACGGCACGCCGCCGGCCGACCTGCTCGACCAGCGCGATGCGCTGGTGAAGAAGCTGGCCGGCCAGGTCGGCATCAGCGTGGTGCCGCAGAACGACAACACCATCAGCGTGTTCGTGGGCAACGGCCAGGCGCTGGTCACCGGTACCGAGGCGCACGCGCTGGGCACCGCGCCCAACGTATACGACGCCACCCGCCGGGAAGTGGTGGGTGCGGCGTCGGGTGCCGTGCTGAGCGGGCGCATTGGCGGCGGCACCCTGGGTGCGCTGCTGGATTTTCGCGGCAATGTGCTGGACCCCGCGCAGAACCAGCTGGGCCGCACCGCGCAGGCACTGGCCAGCGCATTCAATGCGCAACATGCGCAGGGCGCGGACCTGCAGGGCAAGATCGGCGGCACGTTCTTCGATGTCGCCGGCCCGACCGTGCAGGCGGCCGGCACCAACAGCGGCAGCGGCACGCTGGATGCCGGCATCGGCGACATCGGCGCGTTGGCCGGCAAGGACTATGTACTGAGCTACGACGGCAGCAACTGGAGCATGCGCGACACCAACGGCAGCAGCGTCGCGCTCAGCGGCAGCGGCACCGGCGCCGATCCGTTCATCGCCGCCGGGCTGAGCCTGGTGGTGGGCGGCAGCGCCAATGCCGGCGACAGTTTCCGCGTGCAGCCCAGCCGCAATGCCGCCGCCAGTTTTTCGGTGGCGATCGACGACCCCGACAAGATCGCCGCCGCCGCGCCGCTCAAGGCCACCGCCGCAACCGGCAACACCGGTACGGCATCGCCCACCATCGGCATCGGCGACGGCAGCGACGCCAATCTGTTCACCAGCAGCTCCGTCGTGTTCGCCTCGGCCACCAGCTACAGCGTCGACGGCGGTCCGGCGCAGGTCTTCACCCCCGGCCAGCCGATCGTCCACAACGGCTGGAGCATGCAGCTCAGCGGCGCGCCGCAGGCCGGCGACAGCTTCGGCGTGCAGGCCAACAGCAATGCGCAGGGCGACAACAGCAACGCGTTGATGCTGGGCAAGGTCGCCAACCTGGGCGTGCTCGATGGCGGCGTCACCAGCGCGGGCCGCGCCTATGGCCAGCTGGTCAGCCAGGTCGGCAGCGCCGGTGCGCTGGCCGGCGACGACCTGACCACGCAGACCGCGGTGTACAGCCAGGCGATGAGTTCGCAGCAGAGCGTGTCCGGCGTGAACCTGGACGAGGAGGCCGCCAACCTGTTGCGTTACCAGCAGGCGTATCAGGCTTCCGCGCAGGTCATCAGCACCGCCAACAACATCTTCGGCGCGCTGCTCAGCGCCGTGAAGGGGTAAGCCATGCGAGTCTCCACCAGCTGGATGCAGCAGCAGTCCGTCGGCAGCATGATGGATCGGCAGAGCGACCTGTCCGACCTCAACATCCAGCTGAGCACCGGCAAGCGCATCAACCAGCCGTCCGACGATCCGGTGGGCGCGGCGCGTGCGCTGGACCTGACCCATCTCACCGCCGACAGCGCGCAGTACCAGCGCAACATCGGCAGCGCCAACGCGCGGCTGGGGCTGGAAGACCAGACCTTGTCCAACGTCACCAACGTGCTGGGCCGCGTGCGCACGCTGCTGCTGCAGGCTGCCAACGGCTCGCAGACCGACGAGACCCGCGGCGACATCGCCGCCGAGATGGTGCAGTTGCGCCAGCAGTTGCTCGGCCAGGCCAACAGCAAGGACGGCCAGGGCGACTATCTGTTTGCCGGCAACCGTACCGGCACCGCGCCGTTCGCTTCGCAGAACGGCGTCAGCTATCTGGGCGACGACGGCCAGCGCATGGTCGCCGCCGGCCCCGGCCTGCAGGTGGCCACCGGCGATCCGGGCAGTGCGGTGTTCGCCGACGTACCCACCGGCAACGGCAGGTTCGCGATCAGCGCCGGCGCGGCCAATACGGGCAGCGCGGTAGCCGGTGCCAGCAGCGTCAGCAATCCCAACGCGAATCCTTCGGCGTGGGATGGCGGCGACTACAGCATCGTGTTCACCGCTGCCGATGCGTATGAAGTGCGCGACGGCAGCGGCACGGTGCTGGACAGCGGCAGCTACGACGCAAGCAGCGGCGGCAGCATCACCTTCCGTGGCGCGCAGGTGGCGTTCGGCGGCACGCCCGACGCAGGCGACACATTCTCGTTGGGCGCCTCCGCCAAACAGGACGTGTTCACCACGCTGGACAACATCATCAACACGCTGCGCCAGCCCAACGGCGGTGGTGCGGACATGCAGAACGGCATCAACACGCAGTTCGCGAATCTCGACCAAGCGATCGACACGATCACGCGCACGCGCGGCATGGTCGGCGCGCGCATGAACGCGCTCGATCAGCAGAGCGGACTCAACGATGACCTGACCCTGCAGTACAAGAGCGCGCTGTCGGACGTGCAGGATCTGAACTACTACGACGCGATCAGCCAGCTCGGTGCGCAGACCACGGCGCTGCAGGCGGCGCAGCAGACGTTCACCAAGATCCAGGGTTCAAAATTGTTCGATTATTTGCGTTGACAAGGCTCAAGTTTCGGTGTTGTGGGTCGAAACAGTTCACAAGGCGGATGCATTCAATGGTGAATCCCCGCCGGATTGTCTGAGCCGACCCTTGTCGGCACACCACCCCGATTCGGAGAATTCCCATGGTCATGAGCGTCAACACCAACATCAGCTCGCTGAATGCCCAGAAAAACCTGGCCACGTCGCAGAGCAAACTCGCCACCGCGATCGAGCGCCTGTCCTCGGGCATGCGCATCAACAGCGCGAAGGACGATGCCGCCGGCCTCGCCATCTCGACCCGCTTCACCACCCAGATCAACGGCCTCAACCAGGCGGTCAGCAACGCCAACGACGGCATCTCGCTGGCGCAGACCACCGAGTCGGCGCTGAACGAGGTGACCAACAACATGCAGCGCATCCGTACGCTGGCGGTGCAGTCGGCCAACGCCACCAACTCCGACAGCGACCGCGCCGCGCTCGACGCCGAAGTGCAGCAGCGCCTGGCGGAAATCACCCGTATTTCCACCCAGACCAGCTTCAACGGCCGCCATGTGCTCGACGGCAGCTTCGGCAACGCCGCGTTCCAGGTCGGCGCCAACGTCGGTGAAACGATTTCGGTGAACCTCAGCCAGGGTGCGCGTGCCGACCAGATGGGTTCGCTTGCCGCCGGCACCGGCACTGCGGTAACCACCAGCGCCCTGAGCGCCAACAACCTGAAGATCCAGGTTGGCACCGGTGCGGTCACCAATATCGCGGCTTCGGTGGCTGGCCCCTCGGCTGGCCAGGGCGCCGGCAGTGCGTACGCGAAAGCCGCAGCGATCAACGCGTCGAATGTTTCTGGTCTGACCGCCACGGCCAGCAACTCGGTCACCGGTGCATTCGCCAGCACCGGCGGTGCCGCCGGCAACACCTATGCGCTGAACATCAACGGCCAGGATATCTACGCCGCGGGTACCGATACCTCGGGCGGCGCGTTGACGGGCGACAAGGTGGTTGCGCAGATCAACGCCTACTCCACCCAGACCGGCGTGACCGCCAGCGTGGACGCGGGTGGCAACATGACGCTGTCGACTGTTGACGGCCGTGATATCAGCGTCACCCAGACGTTGGGCGGCGGCGCCACGGGTGGCCTCGCAGCAGGCATGGTTACCGATACCTACGGCAAGCTCACGCTGAGCGCCGCATCTTCCATCACGTTCTCCGGTTCGCAGTCGTCCGACATCGGCTTCACGGCGAATATCGCGCTCGATACCACCAAGACCCTGGCATCGGCCAACGTGTTGACCGTGGATGGCGCCAACTCCACGATCAACCGCATCGATGCGGCGCTGTCCACGGTCAGCGGCATGCGCAGCAACCTCGGCGCAGTGCAGAACCGCTTCAGCTCCACCATCGCCAACCTGCAGACCATCTCGCAGAACCTCAGCTCGTCGCGCAGCCAGATCCAGGATGCGGATTTCGCAGCCGAGACGGCGAACATGTCCAGCGCGAACATCCTGCAGCAGGCCGGTGTGTCGGTGCTGGCGCAGGCCAACGCTTCGACCCAGAGCGTGTTGAAGCTGTTGGGTTAATAGCTTGACCCGAAACGGCCGCCAGACGTGGCGGCCGTTTCCCCATTTTGAGGAACTTCGCTCATGGCAATCACCGTAGGCTCCACCACACCAACCACGGGCTTGCTGACTTCCATGGGCGTGGGTTCCGGACTGGATGTGGCTACGCTGGTCTCGAAGCTGGTGGCCGCCAAGAAGGCGCCGCAGCAGAACCAGATCACCAGCCAGGCAGCTAGCGCCAATACCCAGCTTTCCGCACTGGGCCAGGTCGGCGCCGCGCTTTCCGCGTTGCAGTCGGCAATGGCCCCGCTTACCGACGGTAGCGCGTTTGCCAGCCGCACCGTGACCAGCAGTGATACCACCGTACTCGGCGCTGGCACCGACGGCACCGCCGTCAATGGCAACTACAACATCGTGGTCAGCAAGCTGGCCAGTTCGTTGAAGGCATCTTCCGGCGCATTCGCCAGCTCCAGTACCGCGGTGGGAACCGGCACGCTCACCCTCGCGGTGGCAGGCAAGTCGATGAGCCTCACGCTCGACAGCACCAACAACTCGCTCGCCGCAGTACGCGATGCGATCAACAAGGCCGGCGACAACCCCGGCGTGTCGGCGACCATCGTCACCGGCACCGACGGCGCGCATCTGGTGCTGAGCGGCACGCAAACCGGCGCGGCCAATGGTTTCAAGGTGAGCAGCAGCGGCGGCGACGGCGGCCTGGCAGCGCTGAATTACGATGTGGCTGCCCCGAGCGGCAATGCGCTGAGCGTGATCAACGCGGCCAGCGATGCGAATTACACCATCGACGGACTCGCCGGCAACAGCGCCAGCAATACCATCAGCACGGCGATTGACGGGCTTACGCTCAATCTCATCAAGGTCGGCAGCAGCACGCTCAGCGTGTCCAACGATTCCTCCAAGGCCACCGGCGCGCTGACCAACCTGGTCAGCACCTACAACAGCTTCGTGGGCATCTACCAGAACCTCACCAAGTACGACGCCACCAGCGGAACCGCCGGTGCGATGATCGGCGATGCCACGCTGAACAGCATCAACAGCACTTTGTCGAGCATCATCGGTGGCACCGCGAACGGCACGACGCTGTCGTCTATCGGCATCTCGTTGCAGGTGGATGGCACACTGAAGCTGGATAGCGGCAAGCTGTCCACGGCGCTGTCCGACGGCGGCAAGACCGTCGGCAACCTGTTCGCCGGCACCGGCGGCTTCGCCGCCAAACTGAATGCATCACTGAACAACTGGGTCGGTGATTCCGGTCTGCTGGCAGGGCGCGCCACCAGCCTCAGCCAGCAACTGAAGGATTTGTCGAGCCAGCAGACCACGCTGAACAGCCGCATGGATGATCTCACCGCGCGCTATCAGGCGCAGTTCACCGCGCTGGACACGCTGATGAGCAAGCTCAACAGCACCAGCAGCTACCTGCAGCAACAGTTCGACGCGCTCACCAACAGCAACAAGAAATAAGTTTCAGGGAGACGACCATGGGATTCGGTTATGGCGCCAGCGCCTATCAACAGATCCGTTCGCACGGCGGCGTGGAGTCGGCGGACCCGCACGGCCTGATCACGCTGCTGATGGACGGCGCGCTGGAGCGGCTGGTGAAGGCCCGCGCGCACATGCTGCGCGGCGAGATCGCCGCCAAGGGCGAGGCGATCTCGCGCTGCATCGAAATCCTCGGCGGATTGCGCGGCAGCCTCGATGCCAAGGTCGACCCGGTGCTGGTCGAGCGGCTGGATTCGCTGTACGACTACATGAGCCGCCGACTGCTGCAGGCCAACCTGCGCGACGACGCCAGCCTGATCGACGAAGTCAGCAACCTGCTGCAGCCGGTCCGCGACAGTTGGGTGAAGATCGCCCCCGCCGCTGCCCAGCCTGCGGTCAGCGCGTGAGCATGGACACCCTGGAACACGCACTGCAGCTGACCCGCAGCATGCTGGCCGCCGCGCACGCGCAGGAGTGGTCGCGGCTGATTGAACTGGAGGTCGAGCGCGAGCCGTTGCTGCTGCGCCGGCATGCGTCCGACCCGGCCACCCTCTCGCAGCTGGGCGAGATTCTGGCGTACGATCGCCAACTGCAGGCGATCGTCGGCGGCGCACGGGATTCGGCAGCCGAACAGTGGCAGCAGGAAACCGGCCGCGCCCGCGCAATCGCCGCCTACGCCCAGCCGTGACAGGCCGCGGCTGCTGAACTTCATCTCCGAAGCCGCCGGCGTGGCGGTTTCGGCATCACCGCGTCGCGGAGCCGCGCCATGACCTCAGACAGCATGACTCCGGGTGACTGGGACGATTTCGAGCAACGGGTCAGCTGCGAAGAGAGCCTGCACGCCGACTGCGAGCCGCTTGCCTGGCCGCCGTCGCAGGCACAGCTGCAGCAGCTTTCCGACCGCAACGCCAACACGTTGGCGGCCATCGCTGCGCTGGAGGAACGTCGTGCCGATACCGGCGAGGACGACAGCCCGCTGATGCAGGAAATGCTGCGCATGGACGCCAAGCTCACCGTACTCGTGGAGATCGTCAACAACCTGCTGGTACCCGGAAGCGTGCTGCCGCCGCGGCAACTGCTGCGCTTCAATGCGCTCGGTGCGATCCTGCCTGCGGGCCTGGCGCCGGCCGATGGCGGACTGCTGCTGCGCATCCGCTTCGATCTCTGCCGCAGTTTGCCGCTGGAGCTTGCTGCGCGAGTGGAACGTCAATTCGACGATGGTCGGGTCTTCGTGGTTTTTGCGCCGCTCGGCGATGCACTGGGTGACGCAATTGAGCGGCTGGTTTTCCGCCATCACCGACGCAAAGTGGCAGGGGCGCGCCAGCTGGTCGGTTGAAACGCGCTTTGGTCGGCAGACGCTGTGTGACGTGGTTCGCACTTACGAAACTCGGTCTGCAGTTACTTCGACGCCGGTCACACCTGCCACGCGTGCACTGTCACGCCGCGAATACCGCGCAAACGTTTCTTGTTTCATGCAGTTACAGGGAACGCCCACGTATGTTTGCCGGCGCGGCGGCGTCAGCTTTCCTGACATGTGACGTTTTGTCGTCGCGATGGCCTGAAAAATTGGCCTCCTTATTGCTCATGGTTCATCAGGCCGGCGACGGAAAGTCGGCACCGATGAAAAAAGCGGTCCCGCTGGAAGCGGGGACCGCCAAACGAGCAGTGTGGTAAGGAGAAAGCGATGCAGAAATTCGACTTCCTGGTCATCGAATCCGATGAGACGCGTGTGGAGTCCGTGCTCTCGGCGCTCCACTTCCTCGGCTACCGGCCACAGCATGGCGCTGCCTGCCGCGAGACGGACGAATCCACCCATGCGTGGCGCGCGGTGTACATCGGCAACGTCGACGACGCCGTCGAGGCGGAGCGTCAGTTCGCCCTGCTGGGTGCCGCCGCGTCACACGTTCCGGTACTGCTGGCCAGCGACTCGGCCTGGGTCGAACGCTTCAGCGCGCCGGCCTCGCCGTTTGCCGCGCGGGTGGCGACTCTTGCGTTCCCGTTGCGCTACGAGAAGATGGCCGAGGCCATGCGCAACATCTATGCGCGCCTGCTTGGCGGCCAGTCCAGTGGCTTGCGCTTTGTCGGCAACTCGGCGCCGATGATCCGCGTCAACGCCTTGATCCACCAGGTCGCGCCGTTCGATTCCACCGTGCTGGTGCTGGGTGAATCGGGTACCGGCAAGGAAATGGTGGCGCGCGCGATCCACGAGCATTCGCCGCGCCGGGACAAGCCCTTCGTGGCGATCAACTGCGGGGCGATTCCGGCGGAGTTGCTGGAGAGCGAGCTGTTCGGCCACGAGAAGGGTTCCTTCACCGGCGCGATCAGCGCGCGCAAGGGCCGTTTCGAAATGGCCGAAGGCGGCACCCTGTTCCTCGACGAGGTTGGCGACATGAGCCTGCCGATGCAGGTGAAGCTGCTGCGCGTGCTGCAGGAACGCGCCTACGAGCGGGTGGGCGGCAGCAAGACCATGCGCTGCGACGTGCGCATCATCGCCGCCACGCATCGCAATCTGGAGCAGTCGATCGCCAGCGACCGCTTCCGCGAGGACCTGTTCTATCGCCTCAGCGTGTTTCCGCTCGAGCTGCCGTCGCTGCGCGAACGGCTGGAGGACTTGCCGATCCTGGTCGGCGAGTTCAACCAGCGCCTCGCTCGCCGCGGGTTGGGCGTGGTGCGCTTCAGTGCCGGTGCGATGCAATCGCTGCGCGCACATGCCTGGCCGGGCAACGTGCGCGAGCTTTCCAACCTGGTCGAGCGCATGGCGATCCTGTTCCCGCACGGCGAAGTGCGCGGCAGCGACCTGCCGAAGAAGTATCGCGACCAGCAGGTCGGCGACGAGGTGCACGGCGCGGCCCTGCTGGCGCTGATGGAGGACGAGTTGCCGGCGGCCGAGGCTGGCGTGCAGCCGGTATCCGAATCGCTGCGCATCCTGCCCGAGCATGGCCTCGACCTGAAGGATCACCTGGCCGACATCGAAGTGGGGCTGATCCGTCAGGCCCTCGATGCCACCGGTGGCGTGGTGGCGCACGCGGCGCGCCTGCTGCACATGCAGCGCACCACCCTGGTGGAAAAGCTGCGCAAGTACGGGTTGCAGAACAGCCTGGCGGCGTAGGCCGGGATACGGGATTCGGGATTCGAAACCGCAAAGGCAGTCGCTGGCCACGCGCCGCTCTACCGAATCCCGAATCCCGCAAAAAAGCTGGCACGTCTCCTGCAATAACCTTTTCGAAACCCCGTCACGCGTCGGGAATCCGTCATGAGGACGCACCGCGATGAGCACGATCGACGTCAACAACCTGCTTTCCCAGATGCGCCAGATGACGGCGCAGGTGCGCCCGCCGGAAACCGCATTCAAGCCGGCGCCCGTCGGCGGGCAAGCTGATTTTTCCGACGTTCTCAAACAATCCATTTCTGCCGTGGGCCGCAGCCAGATGGAAGCCGGCCGCATGGCCGCGAGTTTCGAGCGCGGCGATCCCGGTGCGGACCTCGGTCGCACGATGATCGCGGTGCAGAAGGCCGACCTCTCGCTGCGCACCGTGGTCGAGGTGCGCAACAAGCTGGTCGATGCGTACAAGGAAATCATGAACATGCCGGTTTGACGCGCACGCGTCGATCCGACTTCGCCCCCTAGCCCAAGAGCAGCACCATGGCAGACAACGCCATCGCGACGACCGCAGACAACGGTTCGCGCCTGGACCCCTTCAAGCAGATCGCGCGCAACCCGGCGACGCGGCAACTCCTGTTGCTGGTGGCGGTGGCCGCGGCCGTGGCCTTGGGCGTGGCCGTGGTGCTGTGGTCGCGCGGCCCGAACTACGGGTTGCTGTATGCCGGACTGGAACAGAAGGACGCCTCGGCGATCACGCAGGAATTGCAGGCGGGCAATACGCCTTACCAGCTGAGCAGCGACGGCTCGTCGATCATGGCGCCGGCCGCCGACCTGGCCGCGCTGCGGCTGAAGCTGGCCGCGAAAGGCCTGCCCCAGGGCAGCGCCGCCAGCAGCGCGCTGCCGGCCACCGACTCGCCGTTCGGCATGAGCGACCTGGCCGAGCGCACCCGCTACCAGCAACTGCTGGAAGCCGATCTGGGCGCCACCATCGGCGGGCTGCAGTCGGTGCGCGCGGCGCGCGTGCACCTGGCGCTGCCGAAACCTTCCGCGTTCATTCGCGACAGTCGCGAGGCCAGCGCGTCGGTGCTGGTCACCCTGTATCCGGGCCGCCAGCTCGATGCCGGCCAGGTGGCGGCGATCGTGCACCTGGTGGCGGCCAGCGTGCCGAACCTGGAAGCGCGCCAGGTTTCCGTGATCGACCAGCAGGGCCAGCTGCTGACCACCGACCCGGAAAGCCCGGGAGCGGTAGGCGACAACCGCCTGCGCATAGCCACGCGGATCGAGAACACCTACGCCCAGCGCATCGAGGAGCTGTTGATGCCGCTGGTCGGCCCCGGCCGGGTGCATGCGCAGGTGCATGCCGATCTGGATTTCAGCCGGACCGAGAAAGCCACCGAGACGTTCGGCCACGAACACCCGGCGCTGCGCAGCGAGCAGACCAGCAGTGAGCAGCACGGTGCGGATACCGCCGGCGGCGGCGTGCCCGGCGCACTCAGCAACCAGCCGCCGACCATGGTCGCGCAGCCCACGGCCGCCAAGCCGGACGCCGGCAAGACAGCGGCCGCGACGGCCACGGCGGCGACTGCCAGCCCGGGCGAGAGCTCCAGCAGCGCCACCCGCAACTACGAGCTCGATCGCACCATCAGCCATGTCAGCGATCCGGCCGGGCGGCTGGCCCGGCTTACCGTGGCGGTGGTGCTGGACGACAAACTGGTCAGTCCCGACAAGCCGGGCGATCCGGCCGACGATCCGGCGGCAGCGCCCAAGGCCGTGCCGTTCAGCGCGCAGGAACTGCAGCACCTGACCGACCTGACCAAGAACGCCGTGGGCTTCGATCCCGCCCGCGGCGACAGCGTCAGCGTGGTCAACCAGGCATTCCAGCGCGGCCCGGCGGTCGATGCGTTGCCCGAAACTCCGCTGTGGGGACGGCCGGGCGTGATGGACCTGGTCAAGCAGGGGGCCGGCGTGCTGATCGCGCTGCTGGTGGCGTTCGGCCTGTTGCGCCCCCTGCTGAAAGGATTGCTGCGCGGGGAAGCGGTGGCGCGCGCGCTGCCGTCGCCGATGCCGCAGATCTCGGTGCGCGTCGACGACGATCCGGCGGGCAACGAGCCGGCCCGACTTGGCGGGGCCATGCCGGCACTCTCGTATGAGCAACGCGTCGGCCAGGCCAAGCGGATGGTCGGCGAAAACTCCAAACAGGTGGCGCAAGTCGTGAAGAACTGGGTGAGCGAAGATGGCAACTAATCGTTCCGAGGCGCCCATCAATGGTGCGCAGCGTGCGGCAATCCTGCTGCTGACGCTGGGTGAGCAGGACGCCGCCGAAGTGCTCAAGCACCTCAGCGCCCGCGACGTGCAGGCGGTCGGCACGGCGATGGCGGCGCTCACCAGCGTGTCGCGCGAGCATGTCGAACACGCGTTGACCAAGCTCAACGAAGACATGGGCCGGCAGACCTCGCTGGGCGTCGGCACCGAGGAATACATCCGCAAGATCCTGGTCAACGCGCTGGGCGAGAACAAGGCCGGCGGGCTGATCGACCGCATCCTGCTCGGGCGCAGCAGCAAGGGGCTGGAGTCGCTCAAGTGGATGGAGAGCCGCGCCATCGCCGAGATGATCAACCAGGAACATCCGCAGATCATCGCGCTGGTGCTGGCGCACCTGGAGCCGGACCAGGCCGCCGAGGTGATCGGCTACCTGCCGCCGCGCGTGCGCTCCGACGCGGTGATGCGCATCGCCACGCTCGACGGCGTGCAGCCGCATGCGTTGAACGAGCTGGACGAGATCATGGAGCGCCAGTTCTCCGGCAACACCAAGAAGCTCAAGTCCGCCAACGTCGGCGGACTGAAGGCTGCCGCCGACATCCTCAACGCGATGGAAACCAGCCGCGAGACCGAATTGATGACGGCCATCCGCAGCCTGGACGAGGCCCTGGGCGGTCGCATCGAGGACCTGATGTTCGTGTTCGAGGACCTGGCCGAGCTGGACGACCGCGGCATGCAGATCCTGCTGCGCGAGGTGCCGTCGGGAACCCTGATCACGGCGCTGAAGGGTGCCGAGCCGGAGGTGCGCGAGAAGATTTTCGCCAACATGTCCAAGCGCGCCGCCGACATGATGCGCGACGACCTCGAGGTGAAGGGCCCGGTACGCCTGAGCGAGGTCGACGCGGCGCAGAAGGAAGTGCTGGCCATCGCCCGGAAACTTTCCGATGCCGGACAGCTCAGCCTGGCCTCCGGCGGGGATGAATTCGTCTGATGGCCGCCACGATCCACAATGCGGCCGCGGATTTCCAGCGCTGGGAACTGCCCAACGTGGGCGTGCAGTCGACGGCGTCGAAGGCGGCCAACACGCCGCCGCCGCCGACCGTGCGCGAGCTGGCGGCACTCGAACAGCAGGCGCGCGAGGAAGGCTATGCGGCGGGCCGTGCCGAAGGATTGGCCGCGGCGCAGCAGCAGCTGCAACAGCGCATGGCCGAACTCGACGCTCTGTATGACGCGGCGGCGCGTCCGTTGCAGGTTCTCGACGAACAGACCGGGCAGGAGCTGGCACGCCTGGCCATGATCGTTGCGCAGCGGGTGATTGCGCACGAGCTGCAGTTGTCGCCCGAACTGGTCATCCGGGCGGTGCGCCAGGCCGCCACCGCCTTGCCGGCCGCCACGCGCGAATTGCGCGTGCACCTGCATCCGGCCGACCTGGCCTTGCTGCGCGATTCGGGTGCCGTCGAGGGCCATTGGCAACTGCTGGCCGATCCCGCGCTGAGCCGCGGCGACTGCCGTCTGGAGAGCGAACGTTCGCGGCTGGATGCGCGGGTGGAAACCCGCCTGGCGGCGATGGTCGACGCCGTGCTGGGCGACGATGCCGGCGGCGGGGTGGCCGGCGCGTGAGCATCGACGCCGTCATCGCTGCCCGGCAGGCGCGCTGGCAACGGCAGCTGGCGCGCTGCAGCGCGCGTGCCGAAGCGGAGCGCACACTGGTGGTGGAGGGCAGCCTGCGCCGGGTGGTCGGCTTGACGCTGGAGGCGGAAGGTTGCGAGGCCGCGCTGGGTGCGCGCTGCCTGGTCGACACGGCCGATGGCGCCACGCTCGAGACCGAGGTGGTCGGTTTTGCCGATGAACGCCTGCTGCTGATGCCGGTGGGCGACATGCATGGCGTGCTGCCGAATGCGCGGGTCCGCCCGTATGCGCGCAGCGGCGGCCTGCCGGTGGGCCTGGGTTTGCTGGGCCGCGTGGTCGGCGCCGATGGCGTGCCGCTGGACGGGTTCGGCCCGTTGGAGTCGGACGAGCACGCCGCGCTCAAGCGCGAACCGATCAACCCGATGGCACGCAAGCCGATCGACGCGCCGCTGGACGTCGGCGTGCGCGCGATCAACGCGCTGCTTACCGTCGGCCGCGGCCAGCGGCTCGGCCTGTTCGCCGGTTCCGGCGTCGGCAAGTCGACCCTGCTCGGCATGATGACCCGCTACACCAACGCCGACGTGGTGGTGGTCGGCCTGATCGGCGAACGCGGCCGCGAAGTGAAGGAATTTGTCGAGCACACGCTGGGCGAAGAAGGGCGGCGTCGTGCGGTGATCGTCGCCGCGCCGGCCGATGCGCCACCGCTCAAGCGCTTGCGCGGCGCGCAGTACGCCACCGCCATCGCCGAGTGGTTTCGCGACCGCGGCCAGCGCGTGCTTCTGCTGATGGACTCGCTGACCCGCTACGCCCAGGCGCAGCGCGAGATCGCGCTGGCGATCGGCGAACCGCCGGCCACCAAGGGTTACCCGCCGTCGGTGTTCGCGATGATGCCGGCGCTGGTCGAGCGCGCCGGCAACGATGCCGAAGGGCGCGGTTCGATCACCGCGTTCTACACCGTGCTGACCGAGGGCGACGATTATCGCCACGACCCGATTGCCGATGCGGCACGCGCGATTCTGGACGGCCATATCGTGCTGTCGCGCGATCTGGCCGAAGCCGGTCATTACCCGGCCATCGACATCGAGGCATCGATCAGCCGCGTGATGCCGGCGGTGGTGACGCGCGAGCATCTGCGCGCGGCGCAGCGTTTCCGCCAGGTCTATTCCGCCTACCGCCAGCAACGCGACCTGATCGCGGTGGGCGCGTACCAGAAGGGTTCCGATCCACAGGTCGACCAGGCGATCGAGATGTGGCCGCAGCTACGCGCTTTCCTGCAGCAGGAAGTGGATGAGCCGATGGCGCTTGAAGTGGCGATCGAAAAACTTGACGCCCTCGCCGGGCAGGTGGCCGGATGAGTTCGCGGGCGCAGAAATTGCAGCCGGCGGTGGAACAGGCCCGGCAGCGCAGCGAGGATGCGCTGGCGCAGCTGGCGACGCAGCAGCAACTGCTGGCCAAGGCCGAGCACCAGCTCAGCGAACTGCAGCGTTATCGGCAGGAATATGCGGTAGCCGGCGATGGCGCGCAAA
Organism: Rhodanobacter sp.; assembly: GCA_036561785.1. GTDB lineage: Bacteria > Pseudomonadota > Gammaproteobacteria > Xanthomonadales > Rhodanobacteraceae > Rhodanobacter. The sequence continues at coordinate 10,239 of DATCUT010000130.1, read as the reverse complement.
GCGTGGCGGCGCTGCTCAACCGGCAGCAATTCGTGGAACGGATCGACCGGGCGATCCTGCAGCAGGAGGCCGAGGTGGCCCGGCAGAACCGCCAGTTGGCACAGGTGCGCGATCACTGGCGGCGTGCGCATGCCCGCGAAAGCGCGCTGGACAGCGTGGTCGCACAGCACCGCGAAGAAGAACGCCGGGCCGCCGACCGCCACGAGCAAGCCGAGGTCGACGAACGCATGCAATACCGGCGGCTGCGATGAGGACCACGGTCGCCTTGTCGTTGCCGATCCGCTCCCGTGCGGCCTTGCCGCATGCGCGGCGGTCAGCCGCGCGCGCATTTATCGCTGAAGGATTGTCCCCGCCATGACCGCTTCCGTCACCGTTGCCATACCCAACGTCGCCGCCACGGCAGGGTCGCGACCCACCGCCGCAGCCGAGCCGCGCGACGGCGCCGACGCGGCGACCGGTTTCGACAGTCAGCTGCACGCCGCGCGGCAACAGCATGACGCCAGGAGCATGGACGACGCGTCGAACAAGCAGGATGACCGCGGGCGCATGGCGGCAGCACAGCCATCGCTCGGCCAGCCGCCGGATCCCGCTTCACCGGTCGATCCGGGTGTCGTGCCGGTGTTGCCGCCGGCAACCGCGCAGGCCGCCGAGACGGTTGTGGCGGCGACGGGTGAGCCGGCGGACAAGAACGAGCCGGATGACCAGCCGGCATCCGCCATGGCGGGTGCCATGCTCGCCTTGCTGGGATCGTCGGTGGCAGCTGCGTTGCAGCCGGCTGGCGGCAATGCCGGGGCAGTCGCCGGAGCGCTGGCGCAGGCGGGCAAGACCGTGGCCGGTGACGCCAGGGCTGCCGCCATGCTCCAGCTCGGTGCGGCAGGCAGCCCGGCCGCGGCGCCCGTCAACACCATGCCGGTGGCGGCCAGCATGCTGGCGATGGCCCATGCCGTGCTGCCGGCGTCGACCGCTGCCGACAAGGATTCATTGGAGGGACGCGGACTGGCTGCTGCGCTGTCGGCTCCCCCCGCTGCCGCCGCGCCGGTGGCCGCGCATCAGCTGCAACTGCAGTCGCCGGTGGGGAGCCAGTCGTTCGCACAGGACCTGGGCCAACAGGTGGCCTGGCTGGGCGGACAGGACATCAAGCAGGCGCGGATCCGCTTGCACCCCGAGGAACTGGGCTCGCTCGACGTCAGCGTCAGCGTGACGCACGGGCGTGTCGACGTGGTGTTCAGCGCGCAACACCCCGCGGCGGTCTCGGCCGTGCAGCAGAGCCTGCCGCAGCTGGACCAGATGCTGGCGCGGCACGGCCTTTCGCTCGGCCACACCGAAGTCGGCCAGCACGATCGCGGCGATCGCCGCAACCATGCCGGAGATGGCGGTACGGCCGCGGTGGACGAGATCGGTGACGTCCATGGCGGCATGCCCGTGTCGCTGGGCAAGGTCGGCCTGCTCGACGCGTTCGCCTGAGTCCGCGCGGAACACCTCGCCGCTGGCATGCGTGGCATGGCCCGCCGCTTCCTGTTTCCGCGTCGGTGGGGCGGGAGATGATTTCGCGCTGATGGAAGACCCGACGTGATCGTGTCGCGACGATGCCTTGGCAGGCGTCAAGAAAGCGCCGCAAGTGGGTTTCGCCGGCCGCAAATCCAGCTGGGGCAACGTTTACCACCGATGGCACGCGGTTTGCTTTTGCATGGTGAGCGCGCCAGCGTGCGCGCCTTTCAATCATTGCAGATCGAGGTTTCCATGGTCGATGACGGACAAGCCGGGGAGGTGGTCAATGCCCCGTCGGAGCGCAAGAGCCGCAAGTTGCTGGTGATCATGGTGTCGGTGGCATTGTTGCTGGCGCTGGGTGTCGGCGGCTATGTCTGGCAGTCACGCCAGTCCGTGTCGGCCGGGGCCGGCAAGTCGACGCCGAAGGTTGCCGAGGCCGAGCTCTACCTGCCGCTGGACCCGGCTTTCGTGGTGAATTTCCGCGATGCCGAATCGCTGCGTTACCTGCAGGTCGCGGTCACCCTGATGTCGCACGACCCCGCGGCGATCGAGGTGGCCAAGGCTGCCGATCCGGTGATCCGCGATGCGCTGGTGGCGCTGTTCAGCAACCAGGACTTCACGATCATCGGCGATGCCGCCGGGCGCCAGAAGCTGCAGGGCGAGGCGCTCGCTGCGGTACGCAAGATCGTCCGGGCGCGGCTTGGCCGGCCCGGCATCGACGCGTTGTACTTCACCAGTTTCGTGATGCAGTAAGGGATGCCGCGCGCATGAGCGATCTGCTTTCCCAGGACGAAATCGACGCGCTGCTGGACGGCGTAAGCGGCGGCGCGGTGGCCACCGGCGGCGACGAGCCGTTGCCGAGCGACGCGGTGATCACGTACGACTTCACCCAGCAGGACCGCATCGTGCGCGGCCGGCTGCCGACCCTGGAGATGGTCAACGAACGCTTCGCGCGGTTCTTCCGGCTGGGCGTGTTCAACGTGCTGCGCAAGACCTGCGAGGTCTCGGTGCTGGGCGTGAAGATGATCAAGTTCGCCGAGTACGTGCACAGCCTGGCGGTGCCGAGCAACCTCAACCTGGTGCGCATCAAACCGCTGCGCGGCACCGCGCTGGTGGTGTTCGAGCCGCGCCTGGTGTTCACTGTGATCGACAACTTTTTTGGCGGCGACGGGCGTTTTCACGCGCGCATCGAGGGCCGTGATTTCACCGCCACCGAGAACCGTGTCATCCAGATCATGCTGGAGGAGCTGTTCGGCGCGATGACCGAAGCGTGGGCGCCGGTGCTGGAGCTTCAGTTCGAATATCAGAACTCCGAAATCAACCCGCAGTTCGCCAACATCGTCAGCCCGACCGAGACGGTGGTGGTGTCGCGCTTCCACGTCGAACTCGACGGCGGCGGCGGCGAGATCCACCTGACCCTGCCGTACGCAATGGTCGAGCCGATCCGCACCCTGCTGGACGCCGGCGTGCAGAGTGACCGGGCCGATCGTGACGGCCGCTGGGCCGAGTTGCTGCAGGAAGAGGTGCTCGATGCGGAGGTGGACCTGAGTTCGCTGCTGCTCGAGGCGCAACTGAGCCTCGGCGAGTTCCTGCATCTGCGCCCCGGCGACGTGATCCCGGTGCAACTGCCGGAGCTGGCCACCGTCTACGCCGAGGACGTGCCGGTGTTCCGCGGCCGCTACGGCCAGTCCAACGGCCGCAACGCCGTACGTTTCCATGTCCAGGCCGGGCGTCGCGAAAGACACCCGGCCGGCGACCATTCCCCAGAGAAGAATCCCGCATGAGCCAGCACAGCGATAGCGCGTTCGCCGATACCGCCTCCCGCGTCGAACTTGACCCCCTGCATGGCGTCGCCGCGGACGGCGGCGAGGTCAACCTCGACATGATCCTCGACGTGCCGGTGACCCTGGCCATGGAAGTCGGGCGCACCCGCATCAGCATCCGCAACCTGCTGCAGCTGAACCAGGGCTCGGTGGTGGAGCTCGACCGCGCCGCCGGCGAGCCGCTGGACGTGTTCGTCAACGGCACCCTGGTGGCGCACGGCGAGGTGGTGGTGATCAACGAGAAGTTCGGCATCCGCCTGACCGACGTGATCAGTCCGGCCGAACGCGTGCGAAAGCTGCGCTGATGGGCACGTTGGCGCTCATGCTCGCTGCCGTGCCGGCGGCCACGCCGGAGTTCAATGCTGCCGGCGAACTCGTGCGCGTGGTGCTGAGCCTGCTGGGCATCATCGGGCTGATCCTGGCGGCCGGCTGGCTCACCCGGCGGATGCAGCGCCGCCATGGCGTGGCCGGACGGCGCATCCGTTGCGTGGAGACATTCGCAGTGGGCGCGCGCGAGCGGCTGCTGCTGCTCGATGCCGACGGCAAGCGCCTGCTGATCGGCATGGGGCCGGGCGGCATGCGCACGCTGCACGTCTACGACGGTGCACCGGCCGAACCTGTTTCGATCGAGCAGCCGGCTGCTCCATCGCTGCCCGCGTTCGGCGAGCTGCTGGCACGCTGGAAGCGCAGCTCATGAGGACGTGGCGCTGGATCGTTGCAGTGTCGCTGCTGCTGTTGCCGCTGGCGGTGCTGGCGGCGCCGCCGCCGGGCATTCCGCTGGTCAACGTGCAGAACGTGCCCGGTGGCGGGCAGAGCTGGACGCTGTCGCTGCAGGTGCTGGCGCTGATGACGGCGCTGACGCTGTTGCCGGCGATCACGCTGATGATGACCTCGTTCACCCGCATCATCATCGTGCTCGGCTTCCTGCGCCAGGCGCTGGGCACGCAATCGACCCCGCCGAACCAGGTGCTGCTGGGGCTGGCGTTGTTCCTCACCCTGTTCGTGATGTCGCCGGTGCTCAATCGCGCCTATGCCGATGGCGTGAAGCCGTACATGGACGGCCAGCTTGCCGCCGAACAGGCGCTGCCGGCGGCATCGGCGCCGTTCAAGCACTTCATGCTCGACCAGACGCGCGAGGCCGACCTTGCGCTGTTCACCCGGCTGGCCGGCGAAAAACCTTATGCGGACAAGGCCGACGTGCCGTTCAAGGTGGCGATGCCGGCGTTCCTCACCAGCGAGCTGAAGACCGCGTTCCAGATGGGCTTCCTGTTGTTCATCCCGTTCCTGATCATCGACCTGGTGGTGGCCAGCGTGCTGATGTCGATGGGCATGATGATGGTCTCGCCGATGATCATCTCGCTGCCGTTCAAGATCATGCTGTTCGTGCTGGTGGACGGCTGGACGCTGCTGCTGGGCACCCTGGCCGGGAGCTTCTACACGTGAACGCCGGCGCCTCTGTAGAAGCCCGCTCGCGGGCGATGCTCTCGCTTGTCTCTACATTCGGAGCGAAGCGCTTTCAGGGCAAGAGCTTTCAGAGCAAAAGCTTTCGTCTGCCTGCGGCAGCCGAGTTACTTCTCTTTTGCTTGCCCAAAAGAGAAGTAACCAAGAGAAAACGACCCCCCGCTTGGCGCCTGCCGCCCATCCATGGGCGGCAGGTCCGTAAGTCGGGGCCGGGCTTTTCGAGCGGGCTCCTGCCCGCGCGAAAAGGCGTTGCCATCCCTGGCAACGCCCGCTGCGCGGCCTGTCGACCCCGCCTCACCGCCGCGCAAGGGACCCCGGGTAGAGCAGCGGGCCATCCTGGCCCGCACTCGGTGATGAAGCTGAAAAGCGACGGCCACAGCAAAGCGGCGCTTTGCTGTGGCTTCGCTCCCGCTCTTGATCTGGCTCTTCTGAAGAGTGCGCGCTGGGAGCGCGCTGCTCTACCCGGGGCCCCTATGGCGCGGCGGGTGGGCGAAGGAAAGCCCGCAGGGTGGCCGGCAGGGATGCCGGCCAGTTTGTCGTCAGGGCAGGATGCCCTGTCGACAAACCCCGTAGCCCACCCGCGCACCCGGAGGGCAGGATGCCCGCAGGGCGCGCCATCGGGGTGGCCTTTCTCTTGGGTTACTTTCTCTTTGGCCACGCAAAGAGAAAGTGACTCGGTCGCCGAAGGCGATCGACCGCTCTTGATTTTGAATGCCGCGGAAGCAAGAGCATCGCGCACCAGTGCGCTCCTACAGCTGCAGGCGCGACAGTTCTCCGCCGCCGCTGCGGCGAAGCACGCCACCGGAGCCGTCGCATGACCCCCGAGTCCATCATGGAAATCGGCCAGCACGCGCTGTACGTGGCGATGCTGGTCGCCGCGCCGCTGCTGCTGACCGCGCTGGCGGTCGGCTTGCTGGTGGGCGTGATCCAGGCGGCCACGCAGATCAACGAGATGACCCTGAGCTTCATCCCCAAGCTGATCGCGATGGCGCTGGTGGCGTTGATCGCCGGGCCGTGGATGCTGCGTTTGCTGGTGCAGTACACCACGCAATTGATCGAGAGCCTGCCGGGCGCGGTCAGATGACGGCGCTGGACCTGGCGCAGTTGCCGCTGTGGCTGGGCAGCCTGTTCTGGGCGATCGGCAGGGTGAGCGGGCTGTGCCTGGTGGCGCCGGTGTTCAGTGCGACGGTGGTGCCGGCGCGGATCCGCGTTGGCGTGGTGGTCGTGCTGGCACTGGTGCTGGCGCCGCTGGCGCCGGTGACGATCGACCCGCTCAGCGGCGACGGCGTGGCGACGATGGCCGGGCAGGTGTTGATCGGGGCGGCGGTGGGGTTCGTGCTGAAGCTGGTGTTCGAGGCGGTCTCGTTCGGCGGCGAGCTGATAGGGCAGAGCATGAGCCTGGGTTTTGCCGAGGTGGTCAATCCGCAGGCCGGCGGCAGTTCGAATGTGCTGAGCCAGTTCTATCTGCTGCTGGTGACCTTGCTGTTCCTCGCGATGGACGGCCATTTGCGCTTGATCGCACTGCTTGCCGACAGCTTCCACAGCCTGCCGCCGGGCGTTCCGGCGATCAACGCCAACGGCCTGCACGCGGTGGTCGGTTTCGCGACGGAGCTGTTTTCCGGCGCCGTGCGCGTCGCCTTGCCGGCGATGACCTCGTTGCTGGTGGTGAACATCGGCTTCGCCGCGATCAGCCGCGCGGCACCATCGATGAACCTGTTTGCGGTGGGCTTTCCGATCACCGTGTCGCTGGGTTTCATCGCCTTGTGGCTGGCGCTGCGCAGCCTGCCGGGTGCGTTCGAGGCGTTGCAGGATGACGCCTGGTCGCTGATGCGCAACCTGCTGGGGAGCTGATGCCGTGGCCGACGACAGCGACCAGGAAAAAACCGAACAACCTACCGAAAAAAAGCAGCGCGAGTCCCGCGAGAAGGGCGAGGTTCCGCGATCGCGCGACCTGTCCGGTGCGATGGTGGTGCTGGCTGGCGTGGCGGCGCTGATGAACAGCGGCGAGAGCGCGTTCCTGCATGCCCGGCAGATCTTCTCGCTGGGCCTGGGCTATTCGCGCGAAGCGCTGTTCACCGATGCGCTGCCGGGGCGGGCACTGCAGGCGGCGATGCACGAGGCGCTCAAGCTGTTCGCGCCGGTGGCGGTGGCGACGATGGTGGCCACCCTGGCCGCGCCGCTGCTGCTGGGCGGGCTGAATTTCAGCGCGCAGGCGCTGCAGCCGAAGTTCGATCGGCTCGACCCGATCAAGGGGCTGGGACGGATCTTCGCGATGCGCGGCCTGGTCGAGCTGGGCAAGGCGCTGCTGAAGCTGTTGTTCATCGGCGCGGTGCTGGCCCTGCTGTTGCGGCACTGGCAGGGCGAGTTGCAGGCCACCGGCCGCGGCTCGGTCATGGCCGGGATAGCGCAGTCGATCGGCCTGCTCGGCCGCGCCGCGCTGTGGTTCGGATCGATGCTGGCGCTGATCGGCGGCATCGATGCCATCTACCAGAAATTCGACCACGCCAAGAACCTGCGCATGACCAAGCAGGAAATCAAGGACGAGATGAAAGAGAGCGAAGGCAACCCCGAGATGAAGGGGCGCATTCGCCAGGTGCAGCAGGCGCAGGCGCGCCGGCGAATGATGGAGGAACTGCCCCAGGCCGACGTGGTGGTGGTCAACCCGACCCACTTTGCCGTGGCCCTGCGCTACGACGACGGCCGCATGGGCGCACCGCGGGTGATCGCCAAGGGCGTCGACGTGCTGGCCCAGCAGATCCGCCTGGTGGCAGGCAGTCATCGCATCCCGATGGTCGAGTCGCCGCCGTTGGCACGCGCCTTGTATGCAACCACTGAACTGGGTCGGGAAATTCCCGCGGCGCTGTATGTGGCGGTGGCCCAGGTCCTGGCCTACGTCTACCAGCTGAAGCAAGCCACGGCGCAGGGCGAGACACCACCGGCAGCGCCAACCCCCGAGGTCGATCCCGACCTGATGGGGCCTTACCGCGATCAATGACGAGTCAAATCCATGACGGGTGCAGACGTACTGGGCAATTTCAAACACTTGGCGCGACGGGGCATTGGCGCACCGGTGATGATGCTGGTGATGCTGGCGATGCTGATGTTGCCGCTGCCACCGTTCCTGCTCGACATGCTGTTCAGCTTCAACATCGCGCTGTCGCTGGTGATCCTGCTGGCGGTGGTCTACGTGATGCGCCCGCTGGAGTTCGCCGCGTTCCCCACCGTGGTGCTGATGGCGACCCTGCTGCGGCTGGCGTTGAACATCGCCTCCACCCGCGTGGTGCTGCTGCACGGGCATGACGGCCCCGGCGCTGCCGGCAAGGTGATCGAGGCGTTCGGCGAGTTCGTCATCGGCGGCAATTTCGCGGTCGGCCTGGTGGTGTTCGCGATCATCACCATCATCAACTTCGTGGTGATCACCAAGGGTGCCACCCGCGTGTCGGAAGTGACCGCACGGTTCACCCTGGACGCCATGCCCGGCAAGCAGATGGCGATCGACGCCGATCTCAACGCCGGTCTGCTGACCCAGGAGCAGGCGCGCGAGCGCCGCCAGGAAGTGCGCGAGGAGGCGGACTTCTACGGTTCGATGGACGGCGCCTCCAAATTCGTGCGCGGCGATGCCACCGCCGGCATCCTGATCCTGATCATCAACATCGTCGGCGGCTTCTTCGTCGGCGTTTTCCAGCATGGTCTCTCGGCCGGCGAATCGGCCAAGACCTACACCCTGCTGACCATCGGCGACGGTCTGGTGGCGCAGGTGCCGGCGCTGATGCTGTCGGTGGCCGCGGCGATCATCGTCACCCGCGTGTCGAAGTCGCAGGACATGGGCAAGCAGGTGATCGGCCAGGTGTTCGGCCAGCCGCGTGCGCTCGGCGTGGCGGCGGCGGTGCTGACCGTGATGGGCGTGATCCCGGGCATGCCGAACGTGGCGTTCCTGCTGCTGGGCGCCAGCTGCGGCGGCGCGGCGTGGCTGCTGCTCAAGCGCGAGCGCGATACCCGCGCCAAATTGGCGGAGTCGATCGCCGAGAAGCCGGTCGCCACCGCGCCGGCCGAACGACTGGAACTGGGGTGGGAGGACGTGGCCAGCGTCGATCCGCTGGGCCTGGAAGTGGGCTACCGGCTGATCCCGCTGGTCGACGTGCATCAGGGCGGCGAGCTGATGGGGCGGATCAAGTCGGTGCGCCGCAAGCTGTCGCAGGAGCTGGGCTTCCTGGTGCCGGCGGTGCATATCCGCGACAACCTCGACCTGGGTCCCAACACCTACCGGATCACCCTGATGGGTGTGCCGATGGGCGAGGCCGAGGTGCACAACGAGCGCCTGATGGCGATCAACCCGGGCCAGGTGCACGGCACCCTGCAGGGCATCGCCACGCAGGACCCGGCGTTCGGGCTGGAGGCGGTGTGGATCGAAAGCGGCCAGCGCGAGCTGGCGCAGAGCTACGGCTACACCGTGGTCGATCCGGCCACGGTGATCGCCACGCACCTGTCGCACATCCTGCAGGGCCATGCGCACGAGCTGCTCAGCCACCAGGACGTGCAGCAGCTGCTGGACCGGCTCGCCGCCACCGCGCCGAAGCTGGTCGAGGACCTGGTGCCCAAGCGGCTGCCGCTGGGCGTGGTGGTCAAGGTGCTGCAGAACCTGCTGGCCGAACGGGTGCCGATCCGCAACATGCGCAGCATCGTCGAATCCTTGGCGGAGCATGCCGGGCAGAGTCAGGATCCCGGCGTTCTGACCGCCGCCGTGCGCGTCGCGCTGGGCCGGCAGATCGTGCAGGAGATCACCGGGCTGGGTACCGAGGTGCCGGTGATCACGCTGGCGCCCGAACTCGAACAGATCCTGCTGGGCTCGCTGTCCGGCGGCGGTGGCGTGGCCGGCGCCGCGGTGGAGCCGGGCCTGGCCGACCGCCTGCAACAGAGCGTGGCCGATGCCGCGCGGCGCCAGGAATTGAGCGGGGAGCCGGCGGTGCTGCTGGTCGCGCCGCTGCTGCGGCCATGGCTCGCACGCTTCACCCGCCACGTGGCACAAAACCTGCACGTACTCGCCTACAACGAGGTGCCCGACAACCGTCGGGTGCGATTGGTACAGGCATTGGGTCGATGAGAGCCGGGATGACGGGATTCGGGATTTGGGATTCGGAAGAGCTGGCAGCGCGGCGGGTTTGCGGCGCTCTGGCTTTTGACGAATCCCGAATCCCCAATCCCCAATCCCGCTCGCGGAGCGAGCACGCATGAAGATCAAACGTTTCGTGGCGCCGGACATGCGCCAGGCGATGCGCGAAGTGCGCGAGGAGCAGGGGCCGGAAGCGGTGATCCTGTCCACGCGCCGGCTGGATGAAGGCATCGAGCTGGTTGCCGCGATCGATTACGACGAATCGCTGATGCGCGAGGCGGCCCGGCACGGTGCGCCGCTCGCGGCGGCGCCTGTCGAGGCGGAGGCGGCATCGAAACCGCGCGTCGCGGAGACGGC
>DATCUT010000129.1:0-47304 GCA_036561785.1 Rhodanobacter sp. | reverse complement strand
GTGGCCGGGGCTGGCGCCATCGCCATCCCGGCAGAGCCGGCGGTTCGGCGCGGGCTGCACCAGTTGAATGCCGCCCGCGGCCTGCGCCGGCACCTGCGTGCGGTCCGCATGGTGCTGAACGCGCTGCTGCTGCTGGCGCTGCTGTACACCATCACGCTGACCAAGGCCCTGCTGATTCCGCTGGTGCTGGCCGCGTTCATCGGCCTGGCGCTGAACCCGATCGTCGCCTTCGGCATCCGCCTGCGCCTGCCGCGCTGGCTCACCGCCAGCGTGCTGATGCTCGGCCTGATCGTCGGCATCGGCAGCGGCGTGGGCCTGCTGGCGCAGCCGGCGATCGGCTGGTTCCATGGCGCGCCCACGGCGATCAAGAGCTTCGTGCCGAAACTGCGCAGCTTCACCAAGCCGCTGGAAGCGGCCAACCGCGCCACCCAGAGCCTGGTCAGCGGCACCACCCGCGCGCAGGTTCCGCAGTCCACGCCGATATCGATCAGCGCCTGGGACGTGGTCTCGACCGCGCCGAAGGTGCTCGCTGCGGTACTCAGCGTGGTGCTGCTGGTGTTTTTCTTCCTGATCTACGGTGACACGATGTTGCGCCGGCTGGTCGAGATCACGCCCAGCTTTGCCTACAAGCGACACGCGGTCACCATCGTGCGCGGGATCCAGACCGAGGTGTCGCGCTACCTGCTGACCGCGCTGCTGATCAACGCCAGCCTCGGCGCGGTCACCGCCGGCATGCTGTGGTTGTACAAGGTGCCCGACCCGCTGCTGTGGGGCGCGGTGGCGATGTTCGCCAACTTCATTCCCTACGTCGGCGCGATCGTCACCACCACCGTGCTGGCGGTGGTGTGCATGCTCTACGCGAACGATGCCAGCCTGGAAGTGTTCCTGCCGGTGCTGACCTTCGCCGGGATCACCGCGGTGGAAGGCAATCTGATCACGCCGCTGATCCAGGGCGCCAGCATGCGGCTCAGCCCGATCGCGATCCTGTTGTGGCTGCTGGTGTGGGGCTGGCTGTGGGGCATCCCCGGTGCCCTGCTGGCGGTGCCGATGCTGACCTGCACCAAGCTGATCACCGAACGCGTGCGCGGCTGGGAGTGGTTCGCGCACATCGTGCAGCGGTAGCCTTAATGTTGTAGGAGCGCACCCTGTGCGCGATGCTTTCCGTCACGTAACGAAGAGCCATCGCGCACAGGGTGCGCTCCTACGGGCCGCTCACCACGGGATCACTTCGCCGTCGCGGAAGAAGCGGCCGGTCGGCGCCGGCGCCGGCAGGCTGGCGGCCCATACGATGCCGGCGGCGCCGACGCTCACCGGACGGCCGCCGGGGCCGCCGAGTTCGGTGGCGACCCAGCCCGGACACACTGCGTTGACCACGATGCCGCTGCCGTCCAGTTCCGCCGCCAGCGTGCGGGTGTACGCGTTGAGCGCGGACTTGGAGGTGCGGTAGGCCACGCAATGGCTGCTGTTCGAACCGCTGGCGCCACAGCCGCTGGAGACGTTCACGATGCGGCCGTAGCCATGCCGGCGCATCAGCGGCAGCAATGCGCTGCACAGCCGCCAGGTGCCGAACAGGTGGGTCTGCATCGCGTCCAGCGCCGGCGCGAGGTCGGCGTTGCTGGCCTGCGCGTCATGGTCGTAGTGGCCGCCGGCATTGTTGACCAGCACGTCGAGCCGGCCGTAGGTCACCTCGATCCAGCGCGCCAGCGTGTCGACCTGGTCCTGGCGGGTCACGTCGAGCTGCACCGCGATCACTTCACCCGGCGCACCGGCCAGTTTCCGCGCCGCATGCAATCCCTTGTCGAGGTCGCGTGCGCCCAGCAAGACGGTGATGCCGTATTCGCTCAGCTGGCGCGCCACTTCGAAACCGAGGCCGCGGTTGGCGCCGCTGACCAGGGCCACGCGATAGACCGGCGTCGTCGCCGGCAGGCGCCGGGCCGGGTGGCTCATGGCGCCGTGCTGGTTGCGGCCACCGCGCTGCAGCGTTCGTCGCCGCAGGCCTGCCAGCCGCCGCCGAGCGCCTTGTACAAGGCGACGGCGCGCGTGTTGATCGCTGCCTCGGCCTGCGCCAGGTCGTCCTCGGCGGCGAGCTGGGTGCGTTCGGCGTCGAGCAGTTCGAGGAAGCCGGTGGCGCCTTCCTGGTAGCGCACGCGGGCCAGGTCGGCGGCGCGTTTGCTCTGCGTGCCCTGCTCGATCAGGTGATCGACGCGCACGCGCTGCTGATTGAAGCCGGCGACCGCGTTGTCGATGTCCTCGATCGCTTCCAGCACGGTGCGCTGGTAGTTCGCCTGCGCCGCATCGGTGCGCGCCTCGCTGGCGTGCAGGTTGGCACGCACGCGCTGCACGTTGAGTCCGGCCCAGCTGATGCTGGGCGCCAGCGACCACGCGCGCGTCGACGGGCTGCCGAAATCGTTGCTGCGTCCGGACAGGAAGCCGAGGAAGCCGCCCAGCGAGATGTGCGGGAAGAAATCCGCCTTGGCCACGCCGATGCGCGCGGTGGCGGCGGCGTATTCGCGTTCGGCCATGCGGACGTCCGGGCGGCGCGCCAGCACGTCGCCGGCATCGCCGATCGGCAACGTCGTGGCGATCGGCGTGAAGCTCTTCGCCGACACGTCGATGTCCAGCTCGCCGGGGCGTGCGCCGAGCAGCACGGCGAGACGGTACTCGCTGGCGCTGGCCTGGGTCTGCAGCGACGGCAGCTGCGCCTGCACCGCGGCGAGGCGCGCCTTCGCGCTGGCCACGTCCTGCTCCGCGCCGGAGCCGAGCTGCTGGCGTACCTCGGTGAGGTGCACGGTCTGCTGCTGGTTGTCGATGTCGCGCCGGGCGATGTCCAGTCGCAGCTGGCTGCCGCGCAATTCGAAATAGTTGCGCGCCACCTCGGCCAGCAGGCTGACCTGCGCGTCGTGCAGCGCCGCCTCGCTGGCGCCGAGGTCGGCGCCGGCCGCTTCCACCGAACGGCGCACGCCGCCTAACAGGTCCAGCTCCCACGAGGCATCGAAGCCGGCCTGATACGTGGTCACGGTCTGCCGTTGCGTGCCGAAGCCCGGTTGCTGACCGCGGCTGCGCGTGTAGTTCACGTCCGTGTCGATGGACGGCAGCTGCTCGGACTTCGCGCCGCTGAGCAGCGCGCGCGCTTCATGCAGCCGCGCCACCGCGATGCGCAGGTCGAGGTTGTTCGCCGCCGCGCGCTGGATCAGCGCATCGAGCGTGGGGTCGTTGAACTGCTTCCACCATGCGGCCTGGAATTGCGCGTTGTTTTCCTGTGCGGCATCCAGTCCCTGCAATTGCGGCGCGGCAATCTTCGCTGCGTGGTAGTCGGGACCCACGCTGGCGCAAGCGGCCAGCAGCGTCAGGGCCGTGGCCAGCAGCGCACCTCGCACCACCTTCGTCATTCCTGCGAAAGCAGGAATCCAGTGACTGTGCGTGGTAGGAGCCGAAGGCGCTGGATCCCAGCTTTCGCTGGGATGACGAGCGAAAAGGCGGCTCGCGAAAGTGTTCCGCGGCATGTCATGCACGAGTGTTTTCATCAGTGGTTCTCCAGCGCCGGCAGCGCATGCGCGGCGGCGCGTTCGGCCGCGCGCGCCTCGCGGCGTTCGACCAGGGCGCGAATGACGACGTAGAACAGTGGCGTGTAGATCAGCCCGAAGATGGTCACACCGAGCATGCCGGCGAACACCGCCACGCCCATCGCGTGGCGCATCTCGGCGCCGGCGCCGTGCGAGGTGACCAGCGGTACCACGCCCATGATGAAGGCGAACGAGGTCATCAGGATCGGGCGCAGGCGCAGCTTCGCCGCTTCCAGCACCGCCTCATGACGAGCCATCCCTTCATGCTGGCGTTCGCGGGCGAACTCCACGATCAGGATCGCGTTCTTGCACGCCAGTCCGACCAGCACGATCAATCCGATCTGGGTGAAGATGTTGTTGTCGCCACCGGACAGCCACACGCCGGCGATCGCGGACAGCAGCACCATCGGCACGATCAGGATCACCGCCAGCGGCAGCGACCAGCTTTCGTACAGCGACGACAACACCAGGAACACCAGCAGCACGCACAGCGGGAACACCAGGATCGCGGTGTTGCCGGCGAGGATCTGCTGGTAGGTCAGCTCGGTCCACTCGAAGCTGACGCCGTTCGGCAGGTTGTCCTTCGCCAGCTTTTCCATCGCCGCCTGTGCCTGGCCCGAGCTGAAGCCCGGCGCCGGGCTGCCGTTGATCTCGGCGGTGGGATAGCCGTTGTAGTGCTGCACGCGATCCGGGCCGGCACCCTGCTTCACGGTGACGAACGAACCCAGCGGCACCATCTGGCCCTGCGCGTTGCGCGTCTTCAGCTGCATGATGTCTTCGGGCGTGTGGCGGAACGCCGGATCGGCCGACACGTTCACCTGGTAGGTGCGGCCGAAGCGGTTGAAGTCGTTGACGTAGAGCGAGCCCATGTAGGCCTGCATGGTCTGGTACACGTCGCCCAGGTTCACGCCGACGGTCTTGGCCTTCTCGCGGTCCACGTCGGCGTCCACCTGCGGCACGCTGATCTGGAAGCTGGAGAACAGCCCGGCGAGTGCCGGCACCTTGCGACTTTCGGCGATCAGGTTCTGGGTCTGCTGGTACAGCTCGTCGAAGCCGCGGTCGCCGCGGTCCTCGATCTGCATGCGGAAGCCGCCGATCGTGCCCAGGCCCATCACCGGCGGCGGCGGGAACACGGCGATGTAGGCGTCCTGGATCGAGGCGAACTTCTGGTTCAGCGCGCCGGCGATCGCGCCAGCCGACAGCGATGCATCACGGCGTTCCTCGAACGGCTTCAGCGTGACGAACACGATGCCGGAGTTGGTCGAGTTGGTGAAACCGTTGATCGACAGGCCGGGGAAGGCCACGGCGTGCTCCACGCCCGGCTGCTTCAGCGCGATCGCGCCCATGCGCTGGATCACGTCCTCGGAACGATCGAGCGAGGCCGCGTCGGGCAGTTGCGCGAACGCCACCAGGTACTGCTTGTCCTGGCCCGGCACGAAGCCGGTCGGCACGTGCGAGAAGCCGAACCAGGTCAGCGCGATCAGGCCGGCATACACCGCCAGCGCCAGCTTGCCCTTGCCGACGATGCGCCTGACGCCGCCCACGTAGCGCTCGGAACCGCGATGGAACAGGCGGTTGAACGGGCGGAACAGCCAGCCGAACGTATGGTCGATCCCGCGCGTGAGGCGGTCCTTCGGCGCGTCGTGGCCCTTCAGCAGCACGGCGGCCAGCGCCGGGCTCAGGGTCAGCGAGTTGAACGCGGAGATCACCGTGGAGATTGCGATGGTCAGTGCGAACTGGCGGTAGAACTGGCCGGTGAGGCCGCTGACGAAGGCGGTCGGGATGAACACCGCGCACAGCACCAGCGCGGTGGCCACGATCGGGCCGGTGACCTCGTGCATCGCCTTGCGCGTGGCTTCGCGCGGCGATTGCCCGAGTTCGATGTGCCGTTCCACATTCTCCACCACCACGATGGCGTCATCGACCACGATGCCGATCGCCAGCACCAGGCCGAACAGCGACAGTGCGTTGAGCGAAAAGCCGGCCAGGTACATCACCGCGAACGTGCCGATCAGCGACACCGGCACCGCCACCAGCGGAATGATCGAGGCGCGCCAGGTCTGCAGGAACAGGATCACCACCAGCACCACCAGCAGGATCGCCTCCAGCAGGGTGTGCGCCACGGCCTCGATCGAGCCGCGCACGAACACGGTGGGGTCGTACACGATCTGGTAGTCGACGCCCTGCGGGAAATCCTGCTTCAGCTGCGCCATGGTGGCGCGCACCTCGTCGGAGATCTGGATTGCGTTGGAGCCGGGCCGCGCGAAGATCGGCAGCGCCACCGCCGGCTTGTTGTCGAGCAGGCTGCGCAGCGCGTAGTTGTTCGAGCCCAAGTCGACCTTGGCCACGTCGCCCAGATGGGTGACGCCACCGCGCGCGTCGGTGCGCACGATGATGTTGCGGAAGTCGTCCTCGCTGACCAGCCGGCCACGTGTGTTGATGTTGAGCTGGAACGCGGAGTTGCCCGGGCCGGGCGGTGCGTTCAGCGCGCCGGCGGCGACCTGCACGTTCTGCTCGCGGATCGCGTTGATCACGTCGCCGGTGGTGAGCGAGCGCTGCGCCAGTTTCTGCGGGTCCAACCACACGCGCATCGAGTATTCGCCGGCGCCGAAGATCTGCACGTCGCCCACACCGTCGAGCCGGCCCAGCACGTCCTTCACATGCAGGCGCGCGTAGTTCGACAGGTACAGCATGTCGTAGCGCTGATCCGGCGAGGTGAGATGCACCACCATGGTCAGGTCGGGCGAACTCTTCTGCGTGGTCACGCCGAGCCGCTGCACTTCCTCCGGAAGTTTCGGCAGCGCCTGCGCCACGCGGTTCTGCACGTCGACCTGGGCGGTGTCGAGATCGGTGCCCAGCGCGAACGTCACGGTGAGCGTGAGCGCGCCGTCGCTGGTCGCCTGCGAGGAGGTGTACAGCATGCCTTCCACGCCGTTGATCTGTTCCTCCAGCGGCGTGGCGACGGTTTCGGCGATCACCTTCGGGTTGGCGCCGGGGTAGGCGGCGCGCACCACCACGGTGGGCGGCACCACTTCGGGGTATTCGCTGATCGGCAGCTTGAACACCGCGATGGAGCCGGTGATCACGAACAGCAGCGACAGCACGGCGGCCATGATCGGCCGGTCGACGAAGAATTGGGCAATGTTTTTCATGCAATGAATCCTCGACGAAGCCGTTTCGCGGCTTCGGTCTTTTCCGTTTTGCGGGACCTTGGAGCTACTGTTTTCCGGGCGTCATTCCCGCGAAAGCGGGAATCCATGTTGCTGTTTCGCGAGATCGAGATGGATTCCCGCTTTCGCGGGAATGACGCCGTCTGTGGTGTGTGCAGGTTTCCGCCTTTCCGGGATGACGAGCCTGTTTGTCATTCAGCCTTGTGGCGTCGCTGGTGTTGCCGCGCGGGCCTGCGCGGTGCGCGAGTCGTTGGCGTCCGGTGCATCGCCCCGCTCGACCAGCGCCTTGTCGGCGTTGCCGAGGCGGTAGCTCATCGCCACCTTCTGCGGATTCACCTTGACCCCGGGGCGCACGCGCTGCAGGCCGTTCACCACCACCACGTCGTTGGCGCCCAGGCCGCTGTCGATCACGCGCAGGCCATGGAACAGCGCGCCGGTGTCGACCTTGCGGTATTGCACCTTGTGCGCCTTGTCGACCACGTAGACGAACTGGTTGCCCAGGTCGGTGCCGATCGCGCGGTCGTCCACCAGCACGCGCGACCGGGCCTGGCCACTCTGCAGTTGCACGCGGGCGTACAGGCCCGGCGTGTACAGGCCGTCGGCGTTGTCGAACACCGCGCGCAGGCGCATCGTGCCGGAGCCGCTGTGCAGCTGGTTGTCGACGAAGTCGAGGCGGCCGTCATGCGGGTAACCCGCCTCGTCGGCCAGGCCCATCGCGGCCTCGATCCGTGCGTCGCCGCCGGCCTGTTTCGCGTCGGCGCGCAGGTGGTCGAGCTTGAGCCAGGTCTGCTCGTCCACGTCGAAGTAGACGTAGACCGGGTTGACCGAGACCACGCTGGTCAGCACGTCGTTGCTGGTGACCAGGTTGCCGGGGGTGACCCGGGCATTGCTGACGCGGCCGTCGATCGGCGAGCGCACCTGGGTGAAATCCAGGTTCAGCCGTGCCGCGGCCAGTGCGGCGGTGGCGGCGCCCAACTGGGCCCGCGCGCTCTGTGCGGTGGTGGCCTGGCGATCGGCTTCCTGCTGCGCGATCGCATGCTGGGCCAGCAGCATCTCGGCGCGGCGCTGGTTGGTCTCGGCCAGGCCCAGCTCGGCCCGGGCCTGCGCCTGGTTCGCGCCGAGCCGGTCGACCTCGGCCTGGTACGGGCGGGCGTCGAGCTGGAACAGCACGTCGCCCTTGTGCACCAGCGCGCCTTCCTGGAAATGCACCGACTCCACGAAACCGCCGACCCGCGGCTGCACCTGCACCGTGTTCACCGCTTCCAGCCGGCCGGTGAACTCGGCGCTGTCGCTGACCTTGCGGGTCAGCGCCTGTGCCACCGTCACTTCCGGCGGCGGCCCGCCGGCGGGGCTTTGCGCATGGCTGTCGTTGCCATGCAGGAGAACCCAGCTGCCCAGCACGCCGGCAGCGATCAGGGGGACCAGCATCCATTGTTTTTTCATCTTGCGCTCCCAGAACCTTGTAGGCCGGGCACGGGACTCCGGCGAAGGGTCGAGAGAATAGGTGTACTTATCGGTATAGAAAATCCGTTTCTCGCGCACTACACTCGTGCGCCGCAGTCACGAATCGACGAGGAATTGAAACCATGGAAGACTTTTCCGCCATTTCGACCTTCGTCCGCGTGGTCGAGGCCAAGAGTTTCGCCGCCGCCGCCAGCCAGCTGGGCATGACCCCGTCCGGGGTCAGCCGCGCCGTCTCGCGACTGGAGAGCCAGCTCGGCGCGCGGCTGCTGTTCCGTTCCACCCGGTCGCTGCGCCTGACCGACGATGGGGCCTCGTTCCATGCGCGTTGCAAGGAGATCCTCGCCGACCTGAGCGAGGCAACCGAGGCGTTGGGGCACGCGCGCAGCCATCCGGTGGGCAAGTTGCGGGTCGCCGCGCATTCGGCGATCGGGCGTTCCGCGCTGATCCCGAACCTGGCCGCGTTCGAGCAGCGCTACCCGGATATCCGGCTCGAACTGGCCATGTGCGACTACCACTTCGATCTCAACGAGGAAGGCTACGATTGCGCGATCCGCATGGGCGAACTGGAAGATTCCAACCTGATCGCGCGCAAGCTCGGCTACTTCAGCAACGTGCTGTGCGCCTCACCCGAGTACCTGCGCAAGTACGGCGCGCCGCAGAACATCGAGGAACTGAAGCAGCATCGCTGCATCAACTACGTCTACCCCAGCAGCGGCAAGCCGTACCAGTGGCAGTTCGACACGCCGGGCGGGCGCATCGCGCTGGACATCGACGCGCACATGCTGATCAACGACGGCGAGTCGGTGATCCAGGCGGCGGTGGCCGGCCTGGGCATCATCCAGGTCCCGCATTGCCTGGCCGCCAGCGCGCTGGCCAAGGGCCAGCTGGAAATCGTCATGAGCGACACGATTTCCACCGGCTCGCCGGTATGGATCGTCTACCCGCAGAAGCGCCACCTGTCGGCGCGGGTGCAGGCGTTCATCGGCTGGATCAGCGAGCTGTTCGAGCGCACCAGCAAGCCGCAATGTCGGATCGCCGCCGCCGGCAACGCCGGCAAGATCAGCCGCGGCGAGGGGCTGGTCAGCGACGCCCGGGCGGCGTGATCAGGCGCCGGCGGGCACCAGCAACAGCAGCGCCACGCCGAACGCGATGCGGTAGATCGCGAACGGGGTGAAGGTATGGCTGCGGATGTAGCCGAGCAGCCACTTCACCGCGGCGAACGCCATGATCGCCGAGACCACGAAGCCGACCGCCAGCGCGGTCCAGTCTTCGTGCGCGCCGCCGCCGCCCTTCACCACCTTCAGCAACTCGTAGCCGGTGGCCGCGTACATCGTGGGGATGCCGACCAGGAAGGCGAACTCGGTGGCCGCCGCGCGGTTGCTGGTACCGAACAGCATCGCCGCGAAGATCGTCGCGGCCGAACGCGAGGTGCCGGGGAAGATGCCCGCGATCATCTGCGCGATGCCGACCAGGATCGCCACCTTCCAGGTCACCTCGCTGCGCTCCGGCTGGCGTGCGGCCAGCTGTTCGGCGGCGATCATCCAGAAGCCGCCGATCACCAGTGCCCAGGCGATCGGGGTCACCGTCTCGGGCAGCTTGAAGCCCAGCTTCACCGCGATGAAGCCGAGCACGGCGGTGATCGCGAACGCCACGACCAGCTTCAGCAGGTAGTCGCGATTGGCCGGCTCGCGCCATTGCGTCAGCAGCTGCCAGATGCGCTTCCAGTAGATCAGCGTGACCGCCAGGATCGCACCGGCCTGGATGCCGATGTTGAACAGGTCCGAGCGCGCGCCCAGCCCGAACTTCTCGGCGATCAGCAGGTGGCCGGTCGAGGAGATCGGCAGGAATTCGGTGATGCCTTCGATGATGCCGAGCAGGATGACGCGGAGCAGATCGATCACGGGCGGGTCCGTTGCGGAATGGGACGGGCCGGCGAACGGACTGCCGGCATGAAGCGCCATAGCTTACGGGGTTTGCCGCCGCGAGGGATGGCCGCGGGCCGGGCGGGCCGCCGATCCGGTACGCACTGGAACAGTGCAAACCGTCCATGCCGGCGGGTGTTGCTGGTGCTAACGCAGCCGCGGTCGACGCGCTCCGGTCCAGCGGATGCTGCCGCAGCAGCGTTTGCCCGTCGTGGCACGGGGCTTGCTGAGATGGCTTGAGCGCCATGCAACTGCATGGATCGTGAATGGACGTCTGGACGTCTGTTTTCACGCCGGCCGTTTCTCCAGGGGAGACGAACTCATGAAGCGATGTTGGATATCCGTGGTTGCCGCTGTCCCGATGGTCATGGCATCCGCCCTCGCGCCGGCGCTGGCCGACGAGACTCCGGCCAGCAAGTGGGTCGGCAGTGCCGGCGTGGTCAACGACTACCTGTTCCGCGGCATTTCGCAGACCAACCGCAAGCCCGCCGTGCAGGCCGGTGTCGAGTTCGACCACGCCAGCGGCTGGTACCTCGGCGGCTGGGGCAGCCATGTCAGCTGGCTGTCCGATGCTTCGACTTCGGCACAGCCGATTTCCAGCAGCGTGGAGCTCGATCTCTACGGCGGCTACCGCGGCAGCTTCGGCGGCGACTGGAGCTACGACGTCGGTGCGTACCGCTACCAGTACCCGGGCAGCTATCCGGCGGGGTTCACCTTGCCGAATACCACCGAGGCCTATGCCGCGTTGGCCTGGAAGAGCGTGTCGCTGAAGTACTCGTATGCGTTCACCCACCTGTTCGGCTATGCCGACAGCGAGCACAGCGGCTACGTCGACCTGTCGTGGAACCAGGCGTTCGCGCCGGGCTGGCTGCTCAACGCGCATGTCGGCCACCAGCAGGTGGAGAACGTCGCCAGCGCCTCGTACAGCGACTGGAAACTGGGCGTAACCCGGAATTTCGACAGTGGCTGGTCGGCGGCACTGGGCTACTACGACACCAATGCGAACGCGTCGGTCTACACCAATGCGCGCGGCCACTATCTGGGCCGCGCCACGGCGGTGCTGAGCCTGGCCAGGTCGTTCTGAAGACATTCCACCGGTGGAGTCACCCATGAAAATGATCACCAGCGTCATCCGTCCGTACAAGCTCGACGAGGTCCGCGATGCGCTCGCGCGTGCCGGCGTGTCGGGCATCACGGTGACGGAGGTGCGCGGCTTCGGCCGCCAGAAGGGCCATACCGAGCTGTATCGCGGCGCCGAGTACGTCGTCGATTTCCTGCCCAAGCTCAAGGTCGAGGTGGTGGTGCCCGACGACCTGCTCGATGCCGTGCTGGAGGAGATCCAGCAGGCCGCCCGCACCGGCAACGTCGGTGACGGCAAGGTCTTCGTCACCGGCGTGGACCAGGTGATCCGCATCCGCACCGGCGAGCTCGACGCCGACGCCCTCTGACCGAATCACGCGAGGTATGCCATGAAAGATCTGAAGCTGTTCCGCGGCATCCGCACGTGGTTGCCCCTGCTGGTGCTGGGCCTGGCCGCGCCGCTGCTGCATGCCGCGGCCGCCGCGCCGGTGGTCGACAAGGGCGACGTGGCGTGGATGCTCACCTCGACCCTGCTGGTGCTGCTGATGACGGTGCCGGGGCTGGCGCTGTTCTATGGCGGACTGGTGCGTTCGAAGAACGTGCTGTCGGTGCTGATGCAGGTGATGACGGTGTTCTCGCTGCTGCTGTTGTTGTGGGTGGCGTATGGCTACAGCCTCGCGTTCAGCGGCGGCGGCGCGGTCATCGGCAATGTCGACAAGCTGTTCCTGCGCGGAGTGGGCAAGGACACCCTGGCGGCGACGTTCACGCCCGGCGTGTCACTGCCGGAATACGTGTTCGTGGCGTTCCAGTCCACCTTCGCCGGCATCACCGGGGCGTTGATCGTGGGTTCGTTCGCCGAGCGGATGCGCTTTCGCGCGGTGCTGCTGTTCGCGGCGCTGTGGTTCACCTTCGCCTACCTGCCGATCGCGCACATGGTGTGGTACGGGCCGGACGGCTACTTGTTCGCGAAGGGCGCGCTGGACTTCGCCGGCGGCACCGTGGTGCACATCAACGCCGGTGTCGCCGGCCTGGTCGGCGCCTACCTGGTCGGGCCGCGGCTGGGCTTCGGGCGCGAACCGATGAAGCCGCACAACGTCACCTTCACCATGGTCGGCGCGGCGCTGCTGTGGGTGGGCTGGTTCGGCTTCAACGCCGGTTCCAACCTGGAGGCGAACTCCGGTGCGGCGCTGGCCTTCATCAACACCTTGCTGGCCACCGCCGCGGCGGTGCTGGCATGGCTGGCGGTGGAGGCGATCGTGCGCGGTCATGCGTCGATGCTGGGCGGTGCTTCCGGTGCGGTCGCCGGTCTTGTCGGCATTACCCCGGCCTGCGGCACGGTGGGGCCGCTGGGCGCGATCGTGATCGGTGCGCTGGCCAGCGTGTGCTGCGTGTGGGGTGTGACCGGGCTGAAAAAACTGCTGCGCGCGGACGATGCGCTTGACGTGTTCGGCGTGCACGGCATCGGCGGCATCGTGGGCGCGTTGCTGACCGGCGTGTTCACCGCACCGGGGCTGGGCGGTACGGGTGCGGCGGACTTCTCGATCGGCCACCAGCTCGGCGTGCAGGCGCTGGGCGTGGGCATCACCGTGCTCTGGAGCGGGCTGGTTTCGGTGTTGGCCTACCTGGTGGTGAAAGCAGTGTTCGGGTTGCGCGTACCGTACGAGGCCGAGCGCGAGGGGCTGGACATTACCTCGCACGGCGAAAGCGCCTACGATGTGTGAGCCGGGCGTCGCCTAGCGTGATCGGGTGATCCATGATGGTGCAATACGGTTGACGTAATGCACCATCATGCTTCTTTTCGGCCTGTTCGATACGCCGGAAACGTCCGCCAGCCGTTGCCGCGCAACGGATGCCCTCGCTGGCACGGGGCTTGCTCTGACCAGCTCACCATTCATCGCCGAGGTTGTTCCATGTCCGCCAACAAAGTGCTCGACCTGATCCAGGAACACGAGGTCGAGTTCGTCGACTTCCGTTTCGCCGACATGCTCGGCGTGCATCACCACGTCACCTTCCCGGCCCACGCGATCGACGAGTCGACGTTCGAGGACGGCAAGATGTTCGACGGTTCCTCGATCACCGGCTGGAAGGGCATCAACGAATCCGACATGGTGCTGCTGCCCGATCCGGACACCGCCCATCTGGATCCCTTCAGCTCGCACGTGCAGCTGATCCTGCATTGCGATGTGCTGGAGCCATCGACCATGCAGGCCTACGGCCGCGACCCGCGCTCGATCGCCAAGCGCGGCGAGGCGTACCTGAAATCCACCGGCATCGCCGACACCGCGTTCTTCGGCCCGGAGCCGGAGTTCTTCATCTTCGACTCCGTGCGCTGGCAGAACGACCCGGGCCGCGTGTTCTACGAGATCGGTTCGGAAGAGGCGGCGTGGTCGTCGCGCTACAAGTACGAAGGCAACAACAGCGGCCACCGTCCGGGCGTGAAGGGCGGCTATTTCCCGGTCAGCCCGGTCGACTCGCTCGGTGACCTGCGCGCCGACATGTGCAAGGTGCTGGAATCGCTGGGCCAGACCGTCGAGGTGCACCACCACGAAGTGGCGAACGCCGGCCAGTGCGAGATCGGCGTGAAGTTCAACACGCTGGTGAAGAAGGCCGACGAACTGCTGACGATGAAGTACGTCATCAAGAACGTGGCGCACCAGAACGGCAAGACCGCCACCTTCATGCCCAAGCCGCTGGTCGGCGACAACGGCAGCGGCATGCACGTGCACCAGTCGCTGGCCAAGAACGGCGAGAACCTGTTCGCCGGCGACCTCTACGGCGGCCTGAGCCAGACCGCGCTGTGGTACATCGGCGGCATCTTCAAGCACGCCCGCGCGATCAACGCGTTCGCCAACTCCACCACCAACAGCTACAAGCGCCTGGTGCCGGGCTTCGAGGCGCCGGTGATGCTGGCGTATTCCGCGCGGAATCGTTCCGCGAGCTGCCGCATCCCGTACGTGGCCAGCCCCAAGGGCCGTCGCATCGAGGTGCGCTTCCCCGACCCGATGAACTCCGGCTACCTGGTGTTCACCGCACTGATGATGGCCGGCCTGGACGGCATCCTCAACAAGATCGACCCGGGCGCGCCGGCCGACAAGGACCTGTACGACCTGCCGCCGGAAGAAGAGAAGAACATCCCGCAGGTGTGCTCCAGCCTCGACGCCGCGCTGGAAGCGCTGGACAAGGATCGCGAATTCCTGAAGGCCGGCGGCGTGTTCACCGACGACTTCATCGACGCCTATATCGAGGTGAAGATGAAGGAAGTCACCAAGTATCGCGCCAGCACGCATCCGCTGGAGTTCCAGATGTACTACTCGCTCTGACGCGGGCGCGTGGCCCTTCCTCTCGCGGGGAAGGTTGGCCGGCCAGGATGGGTTTTCGACGGGCGCCGCGGCGCCCGTCGTCGTCTGCGCGGCATGCCGTTCCGGATGTCGCCGGCGTGGTCGGGCCGATCACGAAGGCATCGGCTCTTGCCGCTGCCGGCGGGCTGCCGGGTGAATGCCGGCGCCGACCAGCGTCACCACGGGAATCCGGCCAAGCGATTTGCGCAGGAGGGCACGGCGCGCAGGAAGCGTCGAACGATCGTCATCAGCGGCCATGTCATGTCTCCAGGTTCGAACGCATCGGTTGCCGAACTGCTCCGTGCCCGAGCGACCGGGCGGGCTGGCTGGCCCCGTGTGCCGGTCAAAACGTGACGAGCGTGTCCAGGCCGACCACCAGCGCATCGGAGGCGTTCCGGAGGCCGCCCGGGCGAATCACGTATTGCAGGTCCGGGCGCACCGACAGCCACGGTGCGACACGCACGCTGTAGTTGATTTCGGCGAAGCTCTCGCGGGACTGGATGTTCACCGAGCCCGGCACCACGAGATTGCGGTCGCGCTGGAAGCGGACTATGCGCGGGTTGATCTGCGCCGAGGCGAAGGCAACCGCAAGGTAATCGTCGGGGCGGCCGGCGAAGGGCCCCTGGTACACGGCGCCGATCTCCCAGGAGTGGCCGAACGGGGCGACCGCCGGATCGCCCTTGGCGTAGGTCGCAAACGTCGACACGCTGCGTCGCGCATCCTGGCTTCCACGCCACAGCGTCTGGATTGCCATCAGGTAGTAGCCGGTGCGCGAACCGTGTTGTGCGAACGGTGCGCGGGTCAGTCCGGCGGAGCCACCGTTAACGTCACTGAAGACATCAGGCGAACGCGTCGAGTTGTAGTAGTAGCCGACCTTGTACTGGCCGGGCAGCCTGCCGGCAGCCAGCGCCGGCGACCAGCCCAGCTCGACCGGTACCAGGGTGCCGATGCGGCTGAGGCTCAGGTTCCACCCATAGTCGTGGTCGGAGGCCCGCGGGTTGACCCAATAGGCGCCAGCCGTTGCATACATGTCATGGGGCAGCGTCACCCGGATCCGGCCGCCCCATTGGGCGACGGGAAAATTGTGCGCGCCGCCGGAATCCTGGCCAATGCCGATCGGCTTGCCGCACAGCCCGTTGTTCTGGAAATAGCAGGCATAGGGATTGGCGGCGTAGCTGTCGCCCACCGGTGACCAACCCAGCTGCAGGTTGATCCGGCCATCACTCAACGCCTGCTGGTAGTTCAACTCGGACAGACGGAAATTCTGCCCGCCCCCATACAGCTGTTGCACCGGGAGCATGTTCTTCAACACATCGGCCGACAGGCTGCGCCCGCGGCGGTCGTTCACCACGACCTGGATCATGCCGCCCTCGATGCCGGCGAGCTTGCCGAGATCGAGCAGCGCGCCCAGGTCCACCTGCTGGGTATAGCGCGCGCTCTTGCGGTTGCCTCCGCTCAGGTTGGCCGCGCTCTCGCTCTGCCAATGCGAGATCAGCTTGATGCCGGCGTCCTCCCAGTTCGTGCGAAGCCCATGCCAGTCACCGGTCAACCGCGTCCGGTGAAGCCAGTCGCCGCCCTGCTGCTGCGCCCAGGCCGGTGCGGCGACACACCACATCGCCATGACCAGCGCGCATCGTTGCCAGCGCCGGCGTGCCGTCGCGCGTGTTCCGGCGAAAGCGACGACGTGGTGCAAAGGAAACCTGTCGGTGTGCAGTGGCATGGTCGTCGCTTTCAGTGATGGCGGGGGTGCGTCAGTGCGGCGCTGCGAGGGTTCCGTGCAGACGGATGTCACGCGACGAGGCACCCACCTGGACCTGCACCGGGCCTTGGGGCAGCACCCAGCCGTGGCGGCCGACATCCCACGAGGCCAGCGCGCGGGCTTCGATCGGGATGGTGACGCGGCGCGTCTCGCCGGGCGCGAGGTTCACCTTCGCAAAACCGGCGAGTCGCTGCGGCGGCTGCGGCAACGACGGCGTGGAGGGAATACCGAGATAGACCTGCACCACTTCCGCACCGCTTCGCTTGCCGGTGTTGCTCACCTCCAGGCTGACTTCGCAGGCGGTTTCGTAACCGGTGCCCGTTTTGGCGGCAAGCGGCGAGACGCGCAGGTTGGCGAACCGGAAACTCGTGTACGAAAGGCCATGGCCGAAGGGGAACAGGGGTTCGATCCGATTCTGGTCGAAATGGCGATAGCCGATGAAGATGCCCTCGGAGTAATGCACTTCCTTGTCGATACCCGGCCACTGCCGCGGCGTGTTGGCGGGCAGGTCCTGCGGCCGCACCGGGAAGGTCAGCGGCAACTTCCCGGAGGGATCGACGTCGCCGAACAGCACCGAGGCGACGGCCGCACCGTCGGCCTGGCCCGGATACCACGCCTCCAGCAAGGTGGTTGCCTTGTTCACCCACGGCATGAGCACGGCGGAACCGGTCTTGAGCACGACCACCGTGTGCGGATTGGCGTCCAGCACCGCTTCCACCAGGCGGTTGTTGTCCGCCGGCAGGTCGAGGGGATGGTCGGAGCCTTCGCTGGTGACCTCGCCGACCATGACGATGGCGACATCGGAGGCCTTGGCGAGTTGGACGGCCCTGGCGATGTCCTTGCCTTCGTCCAGGGTCACCTCGACGTTCTTGCCGGCCCGCGCCTGCAAGCCTTCCAGCGGGCTGGTGCTGGAAAGAGCTATCACCCTGGAGCTGCCGCCGCCGCCGGTGACCGCCTTCATCGCCTGCGGCCCGATCAGCGCGATGCGCTTCAGTTTCGTGCTGTCCAGCGGCAGCAGTTTCGCGTCGTTCTTCAGCAGCACGATGCCTTCGGCGCCCAGCACCTGCGCGATCTTGTTGTCGGCTTCGACCGGGATCGCTTGCTGCGGGTGGCCTGCGCCGAAATAGCCGAACTCGATCATCTTCGCGTAACGGCGCACCAGCTTCTCGTCCAGGGCCGACTCGGGCAGCGCGCCCGAGGTCACCGCCTGCTTCAGCGGGTCGGCGAAGTACTTGCCGTTCGGCATTTCCAGGTCGAGTCCGGCGCGGGCCGATTCGACGGTGCTGTGGGTGGCGAAGAAGTCGGAGGTGATGAAGCCGTCAAAGCCCCATTCCTTGCGCAGGATGCCGGTCATCAGCGCGGAGTTCTCGCAATTGAACGTGCCGTTGATCTTCGGATATGCGCACATCACCGACGCCGCCTTGCCCAGCTTGATGGTGCGTTCGAACGCCGCCAGGTAGATCTCGCGCAGTGCGCGCTCGCCGATCACTTCGTTGACGACGAAGCGGTCGCTCTCCTGGTTGTTGGCGACGTAGTGCTTGACGTTGGCCAGCTCCTTCTCGGCCTGCACGCCCTGGATGTTGGCGGTGGCGATCATGCCGGTGAGCAGGGGATCCTCGCCGTAGGCCTCGAAGGTGCGGCCGTTCTGCGGCACCCGCGCGATGTTGATCGTCGGCGCCTCCAGCAGTGTGTTGCCGAGGGCGACCGACTCGAAGCCGATGAGCTTGCCGGAGTCGTAGGCGGCCTTGGTGTCCCAGGTCGCGGCGAGCGAGATCGGCGACGGCAACGCGGTGGCCGGCTTCTGCGGATCCGCGTCGCCCATGCCCACACCGCCGGGGCCATTGGTGACGTAGAACGCGGGGATGCCCAGCCGCGGGATGCCATCGACCCGGCGCGGCATGACCAGCAGGTGCTCGATCGGGCCCTTGGCGGGCGCGTTGCCAATGGGGTTGTCCATCTGCGCCGCGCCGTGCAACTGCTGGACCTTCTCGTCCAGCGTCATTTTGGCGACGATGGCCTGCGCCTGCCGGTGTGCATCAGTGGCATCGGAGGGATTCGCGGCGAATGCGTGGCCGCCGGCCAGCAGCGCGACCAACAGCACCGGCCCTAAACGTGAAGCAACAGGAGTTGACATGATATTTCCCTTGCACGAGTGTCTGGAGCGTGTGGTATGCCGGACGATGGCTGGTGTTTCAGGGGTGACCTCGGCCTTTGCCGGTCCTGCGTCGTCGCTGCATGAGCAAGGCGATGATCGCCAGCAACGCCAGCACGCCGATGGCCATGGCCATGGCCAGCCGTGCCATGCCGACGAGGTGCGAAGGTGCGCCGCCAGCGTCATTGCGGGAATCGGGCCGAGCGATGTGCGCAGGAAGGCGCGCCGCGAGGGAAGGGTCGAACGATCGTCATCAGCGGCCATGTCGTGTCTCCGTGCTCAAGCTGATCAGGTACCGAACTGCTTCCCTGCCGTGCCCGGGCACACCCGGCGCAACGCTCAGAACGTCACCTGCGTGTACAGGCCGATCACGAAGGCGTCGGGGATCTTGCCGGTGCCGTTGGGGCGGATGATGTACTGCAGGTTGGGCCGCAGGGTGAGCCACGGCGCGAGCTTCGCGCCGTAATCCACTTCCAGCACGGTTTCGCTGGTCTGGATCGGCACGGCGCCGGGCGTCACGCTGTTGCGGTCGCGCTGGTAGCGGGTCAGCCGCGGGTTGATCCGTGCCGAGGCCGCCATGAACGAAATCACGTCGTTGTCGCGGCCGGGAAAGGTGCCCTGGTAGTGGCCGCCGACGAGCCAGAAGTCGCGGAACTTCGCGGTCGCCGCGTCGCCTATGCCGCCCATCGCGCCCAGGAAAAGTCCGCGGTTCGTATCGGGTCCTTCGCGATAGACCATCTTGTCGACGATGAAGTAGCCGCCCGAGCGGCCGTCATGGTGTTCGAATGCCGCGCCGGTCAGCCCGGCGGAGAGGCCGTCGACGTCGGTCCGCACGTCCGGCGTGCCCGCGCTGCTGTAGTAGGCGCCGAGCTTGAAATCGCCGGGCCGCGGGTTGTCGGGGCGGGTGCTCCAGCCGACCTCGACCGGCACGATCACGCCATCGCTCTTGATGCTGAGGTTCCAGCCCTGGTCGTGGTTGCCCGCTTTCGGATTGTTCTGGTAGACGCCGCCCTGCACGTAGAAGGTCGGCGTGGCATGCACCTTCACCCGTGCGCCCCACTGCGCGGTGGGGTAATTGTGTGCGCCGCTGTTGGTGGTCATGGCGTTGGCATGGCCGCAGATGATGCCGTTCTGGAAATTGCAGAAGGCCGCCAGCCGCGCGAGGTCATCGCCCATCGGCGCCCAGCCCAGTTGGATACTGACCTTGTGGTCGAGGAAATCCTGCTGCCAGTTCAGTTCGGCCAGGCGGAAGTTCTGACCGGCGCCGTAGAGTTCCTGCGTCGAGAACATGTTGCCCAGCGCATCGTTGGAGAGGCTGCGGCCGCGGCGGTCGGTGACGGTGAACTGGATCTTCGCGTCGGGCACGCCCCACAGCTTGTCGAGGTCGAAGTCCGCGCCGAGGTCGAGTTGCTGGGTGTAGCGCGCGGTCTGGTAGTGGCCGCCGGAAACGTTGCCCGCGCTCTCGGTGGTCCAGTGCGCGCGCAGGTTGATGCCGTCGTCCTGCAGTTGCGTGCGCGTGCCGCCCCAGTCGCCAGTCAGCGTGGGCCGGGTGAGCCAGCTGCCGTCGCTGGCCTGCTGCGCCATGACCGGCAGGGCGCACAGCCACAACGCGCCGCCAAGCGCCAGGCCGGGGATCGTGCAGGATGGATGGCGCATGAAGGTCAGACTTGGCCGGAGGAAGTCCGGCGCCGCTTGCGCCGGCGCCGCAGAACGATGAGGGCGAGGATCAGCATCACCGCTACGACCATCGCCCACCGCGCCAGCGCGACCAGGTGCGATGGCGCGCCGCCGGCGCGCAGCATCCGTACCTGCTCGACGCCGACCTTGGCGGCCGGGTTGCCGTAGCGCTGGGTGAGGTAGCTGGCCAGGGTGGCGATCTGCCGGTCGCTCAGGTCGCCCGCGAAACCCGGCATGTGCACGCCGGAGTCGTTGGTCCAGCGGATGCCCTCGAGGATCACCAGCACCAGGTTGCCGGTGTCGGCGCGGCCGGTGGCGGTGTTGTGGAACAGCGGCGGCAGGCCGCCGTCGAAGCTGCCTTCGCCGCTGGGCTGGTGGCAGCTGGCGCAGTGCGCGTCGTACAGCTGCGCGCCGCTCCACTGCTCCGCGTCGTCAGGGAGTGGCGTACCGCGCTGGTCGGCCACGCCGTCGAATGCGGCGCCCCAACTGTCGACGGCCTGGGTGTCGGCCGGTTCGTGCTGTGCTGGCACCGTCTTCAGGTAAGTGGCGATCGCCCGCAGGTCGGCGGGCTCGAGGTACTGCAGGCTGTGGTCGACCGCCTCGGCCATCGGCCCGGCCGCCTGCGCCTTGCCGCGGGCGTGGCCGAGTTTCAGGTAGTCGACCAGCTCCTGCTCGCTCCAGCCGCCGATGCCGCTGTTCGCATCCGAGGTGATGTTCGGCGCCAGCCAGGTGCCGACGGCGCCGCCCGCCAGTTCACGCGACGACTGTTCCGCCATCAGCAGGTTGCGTGGCGTGTGGCAGGTGCTGCAGTGGGCCAGCCCGCGCACCAGGTAGGCGCCGCGGTTCCACGCGGCGCCCTTGGCCGGGTCGGGCGTGAACGGCTTGCTGTCGAGGAACAGCAGGTTCCACGCCGCCATCGACAGGCGGAGGTTGAACGGGAACGGCAGCCGGGTCGGCGCCGCCTTGCTGTCCACCGGCGCCACCTCGTGCATGAAGTACGCGTACAGCGCATGCACGTCGTCGCCGGTGAGCTGCGCATACGACGTGTACGGCATCGCCGGATACAGGTGGGCGCCATCGGCGCGGAGACCCTTGCGCAAGGCGTCGCTGAATTGCGGCTCGGTGTAGCTGCCGATGCCGGCCGTGGTCGACGGCGTGATGTTGGTGGAGATGATGTTGCCGATCGGTGTGGGCACCGTCAGCCCGCCGGCGTACGGCTTGCCGCCCGCTGCGGTATGGCAAGCCACGCAGTCGCCGGCGGTGGCGAGGTACTGGCCGCGTTGCAGCAGCGCGGCGTCGGGCGTGTCGGCGGCATGGACCGACGCGGCGACGAGCAGGCCGAGCAGGGCGAAGCAGCGGGTCGATGCGTTCATGCCAGGCTCGCCTCGCGGTCGCTGTGCGCCGTGGTGGTGCGCAATTGCTTCGCCGGCAGGATGTGCTCGGCGGTGCGCAGCGCCAGCGCTACGCCGGTGAGCGTGGAGTTCATCGTCGCCGCCGTGGGCATCACGCCGGTGCTGCAGATGAACAGGTTCTCGTGGTCATGCGTGCGGCCGAACGCGTCGACCACCGAGCTCGCCGGATCGTTGCCCATGCTCATGGTGCCGGTGATGTGCTGGTTGTTGGCGAACTGGCCGTCCGCGCTGTAGCGCAGGCCGGTGCCGCCCATCAGCTCGGCGATGCGGGCGAAGTCGGCCTTGGATACTTCCGCGGCGCGGCGCGTGTAGTCGTCGATCGCGTAGTGCGCCTCGGGTTTCGGAATGCCCATGGCGTCCTTCTCCGCGCTGAGCGTGATGCGGTTGTCGGGGTTGGGCAGCACCTCCAGCACGTTCTTCACGTTGACCTGGCGCGCGGCGCGCCAGCGCAGCTGCTTCTCGAACTCCGCACCGTACACACCCTCCTTGATCAGGTCGTTGGTGACGTTGAGCACCTGCGAGATATTGGTGAAGTCCAGCCGGTACGGCGCGTGCCGGGAACGGAACGCGCCGTCGCGCAGGGTGTTGATCGAGCTGGGGCTCTGCGGGCCGCGTCCGAGCCACAGTTCCTCGTCGGCGTAGAACGAGAGCGAGGTGCTGGGGTGGTCCATCAGGTGGCGGCCGACCATGCCGGAGCGGTTGGCCAGCCCGTTCGGGTAGGTGTCGCTGGCCGAAAGCAGCAACAGCTTCGGACTCTCGATGCCGTTCGCGGCGAGGATGAACTGCTTGCCGGTGACGCGGTGTTCGCTCTTGTCCGGCGCGTAGTAGTGCACCGCCGCGATGCGCCCCCTGGCGTCGTGCTCGATGCGGTAGACCACCGCGTTGGGCACCACCTTCGCGCCGGCGGCCTCGGCCGCCTCCACCGCGTTGATGCCAAGGTACTGCGCGTTGACCGGGCAGATCGGCTGGCAGCTGTTGTTGCCCACGCAGGCGGGCCGGCCGTCGTAGCTGCGGCTGTTGCGCGCCACGGTATTGGCGACCACGGCATAGGTCGGCGCGAGCCGTTCACGGAAGCGGCGCATCGACCACGGCTCGGCCACCGGTGCCATCGGGAACGGATGCTGGCGCGGCGAGCCGGTGTCGTCGGCGCCGGCCACGCCGAGGATCTCCTCCGCCTCCTGGTACCAGGGATCGAGTTCCTCGTAGCTCAGCGGCCAGTCCACCCCGACGCCGTACAGGCTCTTGATGCGCACGTCGTTCGGCACCAGCCGCCACGCCTGCGCGGCCCAGTGCCAGGTGGTGCCGCCGACCGCGCGGATGTACTCGGCCGGGTAGGGATAGGGGCCGGCCTGTTTCAGGTAGCCGTTGTCCTTGGGCGCGTAGATCGGATGCGGCGCCCACGGCGACGGTGGATACGGCGCCATCCAGTTGCCCTTGATCGGCGAGTTGCGGAACGCGGCGACGACACGGGCGCGTTCCAGCCGCGGCCCCGCCTCCAGGATCAGCACCGAGGCGCCTTGCTGCGCCAGCCGGCGTGCCGCCAGCGCGCCGATGATGCCCGAGCCGATCACCACGATGTCGGCCGATAGCTGTTCGGACATCGGATTGCACTCCTCAGATGTTGGGCTTGACGGTCCAGCTGCCGTACGCGCCGTAGGCATAGGTCGGCGGCTTCAGCACGTCGGCCACGATCACCGCGTTGAGCGCGGTCTCGTAGGCGACGCAGCGCGCGCCTTCGCCGCTGCCCACCACGCCGAGGGCCCAGGCGCCGACGATCGATCGCGGCAGCGGTGCCAGCGGCGAATGCTCGCCGTCCAGCGTGGCCTGCAGTTGCAGCGGATCGATGTGGCGTTCGTTGATCAGGGTCAGCAGCGCCTGCACGTCGGCCGGAAAGTTCGGATGGGCGGCGGCGAGAGCGTCATACAGGCGGCCCGCCTGCGCGGCATCCAGCGCCTGCCGGCCGACCAGGATCGCGGAGAGCGCGGTGAACGCGCCGCGATCAGCATGGGGTGCCGGCTGCGCCAGCGCCCAGGGAATCAGCGAGGCGGTGTACGCGGTGAGCAGGCCCGCCAGCAGGCGCCGCCGCGAGGGGTCGGCGGGATCGTCGCGGTTCGCGGCGACGCTGTCGGGTTCGTCCAATGCCATCACCCTTCCCCTTGTTTGCCGTGCAACCGGTGGTCGGGACGACCGCCAAGGCAGGACGACATTACTCCGCTCGCGATGCAAGGGAACGTGAAAATTTGAAGGATCGGGGGAAGCGCGGAAAGAGCACCTTGCTGCAAGAAATAACGGGGTAAGGGCGGCGGGGATGGCACGTGGCAGAGCTGTGGACGGCTCGATTCCCATCCTCCTTTCCGGGCCGGCAAATGGATTGCGCACGGTTGGCGGCGGGGTGATGATCACCTCCGGATGGACGCGCGTGGTCGTTGGCCATCCAGCTGTGGATGTTGCGAAGTTCAAGCCCTATCGAAGAATGCAGCCCGTCCCGAATGAACCGGCATATTCAACCTGTGAGTAAGGAGAACGTCGTGGACAAACTGATCAGCGTGGCGGCACGCCTCTTGATGGCGCAGCTCTTCATCATCTCCGGCTGGCAGAAGCTGACCGGCTTCAGCGGTACGGAAGGCTATTTCGCCTCGATGGGCATTCCCCTGGCCGGCGTGGTGACGCCCCTGGTCATCCTCATTGAACTGGGTGGCGGGCTCGCCCTGCTGTTCGGGCTCAAGACCCGCTGGGTGGCGGCCGTCATCGCGTTGTTCACCGTGGGCTCGGCGCTGATCGCGCACACGAATTTTGCCGACCAGGGCCAGATGATCAACTTCATGAAGAACCTCTCGATCGCCGGCGGCCTGCTGTGGTTCGTCAGGAATGGCGGTGGCACGGCAAGCATCGACGCACAGATCGACAAATAGGGCCGGAGCCGGGGAACGCGCATGGCCTGTCGTCCCGGCCCTCGCCGGGCGGCGGGTCATGCGGTTTGCGGAGGTTCCCCCATACGCCGGTAAACGTTTTCCCGGAAAGCCTGGCCGGTCTGCGGCTTCACGAACAGGGCCACGACTTCCGGATGGAGCTGGCGAATCTCGAGTTCGAGCGTGCGCACCAGCTCCTCGATTTCGGAAGCGCGGATGTCGTCGGCAAACTCCAGGCTGAGTGCGGCGACGATCTGGTTTGGTGCGAGCTGCACGGTGAGCAGCCCGTTGGCGCAGGCGATCGGACTCTGTTCTTCCACGATGCGCATGATCGAAGCGCTGAGGCGGCGATCGGCACGCTCGCCAATCAGCAGGCTCTTGCTCTCGCGCGCGAGCAGGGCGGCGGTGCCGGCGAGCACCAGGCCGATCAGGATCGAGGCGACACCGTCGAATACCGGCGCATCGAGCGTGGTGGCCGCGAACGTGCCGAAGGTGGCGATCGCGATGCCGAGCAGGGCCGCGCTGTCTTCGACCAGCACCATGAAGGACGGCGGATCCTTGCTGCGGCGGAAGGCCTCGTAGTAACCGAGCGGACCCTTCGCCGCCTTGAACTGGCGCAACGAGACCAGCCATGACGCGCCCTCGAACAGGAAGCACAGGCCGAACACCACGTAACTCACCAGCGGGCGACTGATCGGCTGCGGGTGGCGGACATGCAGGATGCCCTGGTAGATCGACACGCCCGCACCGAGCGCGAACACCAGCAGCGCGACGATGAAGCTCCAGAAATACAACTCGCGGCCATAACCCAGCGGATGCTCCGGATCGGCGTGGCGCATCGAGCGGCGCATGCCGTACAGCAGCAGGATCTCGTTGCCGGTATCGACGAAGGAATGCACCGCTTCGCTGAGCATCGCCGAACTGCCGGTCCATGCCGCCGCCACGGTCTTGGTGGCGGCAACCAGCAGGTTGCCGGCCAGCGCGGCATACACGGTCAGGCGCGTGGAAGGAGTCCGTGTCATGGCGATCCGGCTACGCACCCGCCGCGGTTTGGATCAGCCTTCGCGCGGATGCACGGTCAGCACGCGCTCGACGAACAGGTGCAGTTCCTTCATGTAGTTGCCCAGGAACTCGGCGGTGGAATCGTTGGTAACCGTGCCGTCCTCGGTGATCAGGCCCGGGGTGAACTGGATATACGCTTCCAGCGTGTTCATCAGCGGCGAGTTGCAGAAGCACATGACCCCGCGCAGCTGTTGCTGGGCGACCGCGGTGCCGATCGCGCCGGGCGAGGTACCGATGATTCCGGACGGCTTGCGCGCGAAGGAATTCTTGCCCCACGGCCGGCTGGCCCAGTCGATCGCATTCTTCAGTGCGCCGGGGATCGAACGGTTGTACTCCGGCGTGACGAACAGCACCCCGTCGACGTCGGCGATCGCCTGCTTGAACGCGTGCGCCACCGGCGGGTAGTCGGCGTCGTAGTCGTAACTGTACAGCGGCAGATCCTTGATCGGGATCTCCACCAACTCCAGTCCCGCCGGTGCGAGGCGGGTGAGCGCCTTGGCCAGCAGGCGGTTGATCGAGCCCTTGGCGAGGCTGCCGACGAGATAGCCGATCTTGTAGGTTTTCATGGGAATTCCTTAGCGGTGGGTGGTGTAGCTGCAAAAGTGTGGATGGTCTCAGTGCCCGGTCGAATCGCCGCGGCGTGTGGTCTCGAACAGGAACCAGGTGCGCCGCTCGGTCTCGTCGATCCAATTCTCGATCAGGCTGGCGGTGGCGACGTCGCGGCGTTCGTCGCACACGCCGTGTGCCTCGCGCAGGCGCGCGGCCAGCGCCTTGTTGTCCTCGCGCAGCTCGGCCAGCATGTCCTCCGGCTCGACGTACTCGGCGTCGTTGTCGTCGATCCGCTGCAGTCGCGCGATGTGGCCGATCGAACGCAGCGTGGTGCCGCCGAGCTTGCGCACGCGCTCCGCGATCGGGTCGGTCATCGCGAACAGCTGGTCGCCGTGCTCGTCGAGCATCAGGTGGTAGTCGCGGAAGTTCGGGCCGCTCATGTGCCAGTGGAAATTCTTGGTCTTCAGGTACAGCGCGAACACGTCGGCCAGGATGGCATTCATCGCGCCGGACACGTCGCGGGTGGCCTTGGCGTCGAGGTCGGTGGGCGTGGCCAGCGGCGCGCGCTGCTTGCGCAGCAGGGATGCCTTGTCGGGGGCGGCTTTCGTTTTCTTCATGGCGTGATCCTTCAGTGATGTTGCGGGTAGGCGAGGTTCGAGCGTGAGGCGCGCCGTCAGTAGCCGACGGTGAAGCGCTGGCGCGAATGCTTCGGCGTCTCCAGCTCGTCGACGAAGGCGATCGCGTAGTCCTCCATCGAGATCCAGCTTTTGCCGTTCGCGTCGCTGAGCAGCTGATCGCCGCCGAGGCGGAATTTCCCCGTCCGCTCGCCCGGGGCAAACTCGGCCGAGGGCGACAGGAAAGTCCAGTCGAGCTCCTTTTCCGCACGCAGGGCATCGAGGGCCTGGCGTCCGGCAGCGGCTTCCACTTTGTAAGCCTCGGGGAAGCCTGGTGCATCGAACAATGCGTGGCCGGGAGCAACCTCCAGGCTGGCCGCGCCGCCGACCACCATCAGCCGATGCACGCCGGCCTGCTTCACCGCGGCGAGCAGTGCCTTCGGGTCGGATGACTGGAAACGCGTGGCGCTGATGACCACGTCGTGACCGGCCAGCAGTGGCGCCAATGACGCCGGTTGAGTGGCGTCGCCAGCCTTCAGCACCAGGTCGGGTCGACTCGCCAGTTTCGTGATGTCGCGTGCGATGCCGGTGACGCTGTGGCCACGCTTGAGCAGTTCCGTCAGCAGGCGCGAGCCGACATGGCCGCTGACTCCGATCAGTGCGATTTTCATGTCTGTCTTCCTTCGGGTTTATAGACGGCCGTCATGCCCGCGACGGCGATCGGGCGCGCAGGGAATTGCCCAAGGCGATCCGCCATGCGCCGGTGAAGATCAGCGAGAAGCCGGTCAGCAGGCCGATGAAGGCCAGCGAGCTTTGCGGCCAACCCGCCATGATCAGGAACGCCAGCACGATCGACAGCACGCCGTCGAACAGCACCCAGCCCCAGCGTGGCAACGGTCTGAGCTGGAACGCCAGGATGCTGCGTGCGATGCCGGCGAGCAGCAGGAAGCTGCCAACCAGCAGGGTCAGCGTGGCGATGCCGACCACCGGCATGGCGAGGATCGCGATGCCCAGTGCCAACGTCAGCAGGCCGGAAAGCAGCCTCCAGCCGAAGCCGCGGAAGGTGCGGGTATGGATCGCATAGGCGATCTCGAACACGCCGCCGAGGATCAGCAGCCAGCCGAAATACAGCGCGGTCGCCAGTGCGGCGATCGCCGGCATCAGCAGGGCAAGCACGCCGGCGATGATCAGCAGTGCGCCCCAGACGATCAGCCAGCCGCTGCCGAAGGTGGTCTTCGTCTTGACGTCGTTTGCAGTAGCCATGCGAATGTTCCTTCCCGTGATGGTTTGCGCGGCTGGTCTAGAACGGATAGCTGCGTGGGGTGTGCTGCACCGAGATCCAGTGTGCCGAGGTGAATTCGTCGATGATCCACTCGCCGCCGAAGCGCCCGATGCCGGAATTCTTCTCGCCGCCGAACGGCGCATGCGGCTCGTCGTTCACCGACATGTCGTTGACGTGGGTCATGCCGGCCTCGATGCCCTGGGCGAAGCGCACGCCGCGATCGATGTCGCCGCAGAACACCGCGCTGGACAGGCCGTAGTCAGTGGCATTGGCCAGCCGCAGCGCATCGGTCTCGTCCTTCGCGCGCACGATCGGCACGATCGGTCCGAACGACTCGTCGCGGAACAGCGAGCTGTCCGCCGGGACGTCGACGAACACATGCGGCGGCAGCAGCAGCCCGTCGGCTTCGCCGCCCAGCAACTGGGTGGCCCCCTGCTGTTTCGCCAGCGCGATCTTCTCGACGATGCCGTGCAGTTGGGCGGCATCGATGATCGGGCCGATCGCGGTGGCGATATGGTCGGGGTCGCCCACCTTCAGTTCGCGCACGCGGGCCACGAAGCGCTCGACGAACGCGTCGTGCAGCTTCGCATCCACGATGATCCGATTGACGCTCATGCAGATCTGCCCCTGATGCAGGAAGCGGCCGAACACCGCCGCGCGCACGGCCTGGTCCACGTCGGCGTCATCCAGCACCACGAACGGGCTGTTGCCGCCCAGTTCCAGCGCCACCCGCTTCAGGTGGGTGCCGCTGCTGGCGATGCGGCCGATGCCTTGGCCCACGGCCGTGGATCCGGTGAAGGAGATCAGCCGTGGCTGCGGATGCGCCACGAAGTAGTCGCCGATCTCGCTGCCTGCACCCACCGTGACGCTGAGCACGCCGGGCGGCAGGCCGGCCTCTTCGAAGATCTTCGCCAGCAGCAGGCCGCCGCTGACCGGGGTGTCGCTGGCCGGCTTGACCACCACGGCGTTGCCCAGCGCCAGTGCCGGTGCCAGCGAGCGCTGGGTCAGGTGCATCGGGAAATTCCACGGACTGATGATGCCGATCACGCCCAGTGCGCGGCGATAGACCCGGTTCTCCTTGCCGGGAATGTCCGAGGTCAGGATGCGGCCAGCCACGCGATAAGGGAACGAGGCGGCCTCCAGCGTGACCGCCCGTGCGCTGTCCCATTCGATGTTTGCCTTCACCCGCGTCGAACCCGATTCGTGGATCAGCCACGAGATGATCTCCTCGCGGCGCTCGTCGAAGATGCGCACGGCGTTGTGCATCACGCGCGCACGCTCGGCTGGTGCGGCGGCGGCCCAGCCAGGTTGTGCGGCGGCAGCGGCCTGGTAGGCATCGTCCACGTCCTGCGTGGTGGCCAGCGGGATGGTGACCAGGGTCTTGCCGGTATAGGGGTCGATATCGGTGCTGTGGCGGGTGGAGCGGCCGCTACGCCAGGTTCCGCCAATCGGTTGGGTATCGAAGCCGCCATAGGTCTCCAATGAGGACGATGTCGTTGTCATGTCGGTTTCCTCGTCGCGCGTGGCTCGGTTCGTCAGACCCAGGGACAATGCATGAATTCATGCGACCGAGGAGCTGCACGCACCATCGGGATGGCCTTCCATTTGTCATTGGTTTGCAGCGGCGGCAATCGGGTCAGATTAGCGCGAATGATGTAACCGCCATGTGGATATGGCCCCGTCTCATGGTCACCCTCATCGCGCCTGGCGGGCGATGCCGTCGGGCGGAATCGAAGGACCCTTCGTGGAATGCATGTCATAGGGCTGTCACTGCTGATCAAGGAGTCAAGAACGTCGCTGGCAAGTCGCCTGGGGTGGCGTGCATTACTCCATGCCATGGGCGTGGTCACGGTTTTGGCAGTGGCGGCGGTCCTTCATCTGCCGATCATGCCGCCGGGCTGCTGATGCGGAGTGCTGCGATCGCATTGATTGAGAGTGGGGCAGGCGAGCCTGTCTGGCAGCGAGCCTGTCTGGTCTCCGGGGCGGTGCCGCAAGGCCCTCGTGGCAGGCCGGTCTTCGCTGCGCGATCAGGCTTCGCTGAATCTCCCGGATAGCTTTCAAGTGATCGTCCTGCGAGCTTCTTTGTGGGCCTTCGTCGGCAGCCTCGGTATGCAACGGCACGAATGCCGTCGCGCGGCCGGATCAACCTGCGGCCCTCGTGATGATCGCGGCTTTTCCGTTCATTCCTCCGGCCCTTGGCGTGTTGACAGTCGTTGCCCCTCACCCGTCCGCGCTTCCGCCTACTTGCCCTTGTAGCTCACGCGCCAGATGGTGCCGTTGCCGTCCTCGGTCACAAATAGCGAGCCGTCGTGTGCGACCGTGACGCCGACGGGACGGCCCCACACCTGCGTGTCGGACACGACGAGTCCCGTCATGAAGTCCTCGTACTCGCCGGTTGGCCGGCCGTTGCCGTCGAAGAGCAGCCGCACGACCTTGTAACCGGTCCGTGGCGAGCGATCCCATGATCCGTGGAGGGTGACGAAGGCACTTCCCTTGTAGCTCGCCGGGAAACTGTTGCCTTCATAGAAGGCGATCTGCATCGGCGCGGAATGCGCCTGCATCAGCACGTCCGGAATGGTCACCTGTCCACGCAGGTCCGGCCGGGCATCCTTGTGCCGGGGATCCTCGTTGCTTCCGGTGTAGTACCACGGCCAGCCATAGAACGCGTTTTGCTTGAGCTCGGTCGCGTATTCGAACGGCGTGTTGTTCCCGAGTCCGTCGCGCTCCTGGACCACGCACCAAGGCTGCCCGGTTTCAGGCCGGATCGTGAGGCCATCGCAGTTGCGCAATCCGGTGGCGAAAATCTTCTCGTCCTTGCCCGAGGGGTCATACGACAGCACGTTGGCGCGGCGTTCCTCGGTATCCCAGGTGGCACCCGGAGGATGGTTCTTGTTCCAGCCCTCGAGACCGCCCGGGACGCGGGGCTCGGGGAACATGTCGAGCGCAACGTTCGAGCCGGACGCCACGGTCAGCAAGAGTCGCTTGCCGTCGGGGGTGAACGCGATGTCCCGGGTCCAGTGATGCGTCCAGGGGATGTGGCCGACGACGTTCTCGGATTTGCCGCGCGCGGTCAGGTCGCCGCTTCGGTAGGGAAACCGGACCACGCCGTCACTATTCGCCACGTAGACCCACTCGGGATTCGACCCGAGCGGATAGAAGGCGATGCCATATGGTTGCGACAGACCAGTGGCGAAGACTTCGTTTTTCACCGGCTTGCCGGACCCGCTCGCCACCCGCAACACCCGCACTTGGTTGGCGCCGCTTTCGGCGACGAAGAGATCGCCGTTCGGTGCGGTGCGGATCACGCGCGGAACGTTCAAGCCGGACGCCACCATCTCGATGGTGAAGCCCGCCGGAACTTTCGGCATGGCGCCGCCGGGATTGGGAATCACCTGGGAGAGTGCCGGGCTATCGGTCCCGATGGGCGGCAGGTCCTGGGGCGTAAGCAGCCGGCGCACTCCGGGCTTGTCCAGCTTCCAGCCACCCATGGCCTGCGCGCCTTTCAGCACGGTTCCCGGTTCCGCCGCCAAGGCAAGGTCGCTCACGCACATGAGCAGGGCAACTGATGCGGCAATCTTGATTAGGCGATGCATGGATAGCTCCAGGTGGATTGGCCGAAGTGCACGGAGAGTGAAGCCCCTGACCTTCATGTGGCCAGCGGGATGGTGACCAGGGTCTTGCCGGTGTAGAGATCAGTGTCGGTTTTCAGCGGTAACAGCCGCGCCAGACTGACGCCGCTGATGTAATCAATACGTGTATTGAAAAGTGCGTCGGTGGTAGCCGCTACCGACCATGGCCGAGCCGACGATGACCCCGCGTGCACGCCTGGATTCCAGCTTGCGCAGCTAGCGTATTGCCGAAAACCCATGGATGGTTTCTGGCGCGTGGTTCCGGCCATGTGCGACCAAGTGCGCTCCAGCTTCGATGAAATGCGTTGTCTTCGATGGCGTTCATGGGCGAGCCACGCCAACAAGCAACATCGACATGGGAGGCCTGGTGTTCATGGCTGAACTCCCGGATGGAAGACGCTTGCCGCTCATGGGCAGCGCGGCAAGCATCCGCAACGCGTGACCGGCCATCCCCGCTTCATGGAAAATGCCCGTCCAGGCCATTCCCGCTTATGGACTGATGCCAAGCTGTTGCATGTAGGCGGCGTTGTCCCAGAACAGCAGCTCTTCGGCGATGCAGCCATTTTTCCAGTGCACCACGGTGGCCATGGGCAGCTTCAGTTTCCTGCCCGTCGGCTGGATCGTCTTGTCCCCCATTTTCATGGGCTGGGTGAACGTGGCCTCCAGCACACCGACGGTGGCGGTCCATTCGCCTGGTGTCAGTGTCTTCGATGACGTCCGTTTGTCCGGGGTCAGCGATGCCCACACTTCCGACCCGAAGCTGACCGGGTGCTCGGAAACCCTCATGTCCGGTGTCGAGACGAACATGGTGGCGATATCTTCCTGATGCTTCTTTATGCCGTGCGTCTCATGCCCATCCGGGTAGGTGACGACGACATCCGGGCAATGAATCTCGTCGAAGAGCTTCCAGTCCTGCTTGCTGAAGGCGTCGAAGTCGAGTTGATCGAAACGCTGCATGTGCCTTGTCACACTTGCCTGGGCATCGGGTGTCGCGGCTCTCGCCTGCGTGTGAATCGAAGCTGCCATCATTGCGATAGCAGCCATGGCCAATACGGCTATCGGTTGTTTTGCATGCATGCCCATGTGGACCTCCCGTTGATGGTGAATGCCTGCCGGACATGCCAGCCATCTTGCCCACAGGTTGCGTGCATACTCATCCTTGCTTGTTGGGACGTAAAGTAGTTACTTCTTCGTAACCAAAGGAATTCAATGAACATTCCAGCCAGGAGCATTTGCATGGCGGATGTAGTGCTTCGGGTACTGCGCGGACGTTGGGCAACACACATATTGACCGTCATTGCTTCGCATGAATCCATTCACTTCAACGTGCTGAAGCGGGCCATACCCGGCGTTTCCGCAAAGGTACTCACGGAACAACTGCGTTACCTGGAAGCTGCGGGAGTGCTTGAACGCCATGCCACCGGCAATTCACGCCAAGAGGTGAGCTACGCCTATACCGCGCGTGGCCATGAACTGAAACAGGTACTCGACGGCTTCAACGAATTGGCAGCTCGCTGGACGCTGGCATGATCTACCCGACTGGATCGACCGGTTGAGGCCGTCGCCGACAGATCAATGCCGTACCTTTCACCGATCGGAAAATCCCGCTCCGCGGTCGGCGTTGCCGTCGACACGGCTCGTTCATCATCAACCAGAGGGCATGTCATGAGTTCGCGTATGCCAACAATCTTCTTCGGCCACGGCAACCCGATGAACGCGCTGCACGACAACGACTGGACCCGCGGCTGGGCGGCGCTCGGCCAGCGTTTGCCGCGGCCGCGCGCGGTGCTGTCGGTGTCGGCGCACTGGTACCTGCCGGGTGCCGCGGTCACCGCGACAACCGCGCCGCGCACGATCCACGATTTCGGCGGCTTCCCGCGCGAACTGTTCGAGGTGCAATACCCCGCGCCCGGCGACCTCGGGCTGGTGCGCCGCGTGCGCGAGCTGTTGCAGCCGATCGACGTGCGCGCGGATCTTTCGTGGGGCCTGGATCACGGCACCTGGTCGGTGCTGCGCCATGTGTTTCCCGCCGCCGACGTGCCGGTGGTGCAGCTTTCCATCGACGAGTCGCAGTCGCCGGCGTTCCACTACGGCTTGGGCCGGTTGCTGCGGCCGTTGCGCGACGAGGGCGTCCTGCTGATCGGCAGCGGCGATGTCGTGCACAACCTGCATGCCTATGCCTGGGGCCGGCACCCAGCGGAACCGTTCGATTGGGCGCTGCGTTTCGAGGAGAGGGCGC
Source organism: Rhodanobacter sp. (assembly GCA_036561785.1). Taxonomy (GTDB): domain Bacteria; phylum Pseudomonadota; class Gammaproteobacteria; order Xanthomonadales; family Rhodanobacteraceae; genus Rhodanobacter. Next base: position 13,483 of record DATCUT010000129.1, on the reverse strand, counting down.
GCGAGCTGATGTTGCAGGGTGACCATCAGTCTCTGGTGGACTACGAATCGCTGGGCCAGGACGCGGAGTTGTCGGTACCGACGCCCGAGCACTACCTGCCGCTGCTGTACGTGCTCGGCGCCAGCGCCGAGCACGACGCGGTGACGTTCCCGGTCGAAGGCATGGATGGCGGCTCGATATCGATGCTGTCCGTGCAATTCGGTTGAACGCGCGGCTCGGTCGGACCTGCCGCGCGATTCCCTCGATCAGTGGGCAGTACGCGCGCCGTCGATGGGATACACGGCGCCGGTAATGATGTTGGCCAGGTCGGATGCCAGAAACAGCACGAGGCCGGCGATGTCCTCAGGCTCGGCGGCACGCCGGATCGGCGAGTCCGCGAGGACCTTTTCCCGCATTTCCGGATCGTTGAGCCAGCGATCGGTCATGGGTGTGCGTACCAACCCGGGTGCAATCGCGTTGACCCGGATGCCTGCGGCGGCGTAATCGATCGCAGCGGCCTTGGTCAGTCCCACCACCGCATGCTTCGCCGCGACATACGGGGCCATGCCCGGATCAGCGCGCAGCCCTGCCACGGAAGCCGTGTTCACGATCACGCCGCGACCAGCCTTGCTCATCTGGGCAAGCTCGTGCTTCAGGCACAGGAATACGCCGGTGACATCGACGCTCATGATGCGTGCCCAGTCCTCTTCGGTCTGCTCGGCGAGCGGTGCGGTGGGCGGCAGCAGGCCCGCATTGTTGAACGCCACGTCGAGCGAGCCGAATTCCGATACCGCACGCGCAACCAGAGCCTTGACCTGCGCGCTGTCGGACACGTCGGTCTTCTGGAACACGGCCTTGCCGCCGCCTGCGACGATGTCGCGAACGGTTTCCTCGGCGCGTGCATCGACGTCGCCAATCAGGATCGCAGCACCCGCGGCTGCAAAAGCCAGCGCGGTGGCTCGCCCGATGCCCGTCGCGGCGCCCGTGATCAGCACGGTACGTCCTTCAAAATCGAGTTCCAAACGTTTCATGAGAACCATCCTGGATGCAGAGAAAAAAAGTTGGAGCGCACTGCTGGCGCGTCGAAGTGACTACGTTAGCGCAAAGGTACGACCCGCACACTCGCCGCCACACAATCGATGCTGTTCGTGCAATTCGGCTGAACGCGCCCAACCCGGTCAGGCCTGCCGGGCGATCACCCGGCCGATACTGTGCACCAGCGAGTCGAAGTCGCCCTGGTACAGGTAACCGTTGACGTAGAAGCTGGGTGTGCCGTTGACGCCACTGCGTACGCCGCCCATGAAGTCGCGGCGGATGTGGGCGTCGATGTCGTGGTTGTGCAGCGTGGCGGCGATGGGATAGGCGGAACAAGCGGGGATTGCGGGTCCGAGAACGGGTTTTCTGGCAACTTCCGACACCACCAACGGGCCAACGGCGCCCAACGGGCGGGTGAGCGAGGAGCAGGTGCGCGATCCCCCCGAGCTGCGGGAGGTGTGGGTGGAGACGAAGACCACGGACGTCGATGTCGAGTTCGGTGAGCCGGTCGACGAGGACGAGATCGACTGGGACACTGTCGTGGGATGAGCTGCAGCATTGGCCGTGTTCATGCTGATGATTCCCCACGGACTCCGGACCTGGCTGCCGACGGCGATCGCCGACGCCATCGACTCGGAACGGACTCGAATCGGCGGAGCCGTCTACCGGTGCAGAAGATCCGCCGAGCCGATGTGTTCATTGACTGACGTTCCCCAGGGCCCGTGCCGTGGGGACTCCGGTGACCGCGGTCTTGCACTTCGCGTGACGCGGCATCGTCCCGCGCGGACACCGCGTGGAGGCTGACGGGAGATCAGAGATCGAGCAGAAAGCCGCGCAGGGCCGCACCGATCTCGTGCGGTGAGTCCTCCTGGAGGAAGTGGCTGCCCCGCACGGTGACCTCTCGCTGGTTCGGCCAGCCGCGGGCGAACTCCAAGGCGCCGCCGCGCAGTACAACGCCGGGGTCGCCGACCACCAGTAGCTTCGGCACCTGGCTCTTCGCCAGCCAGGCCCCGAAGGACTTCACGATTTCAACTACGTCCGCTGGGCTGCCGTCGATCGGTAGCTCGCGGGGCCATACCAGGGTAGGCACCCGGGACTTACGGGTCGGGTACGGCGCCCGGTAGGTGTCCATCTCCTCGTCGGTGAGGGTCCGCAGTACGCTCGCTGGCAGGACCTTCTCGATGAAAAAGTTTTCGTCCAGGACGAGGTGTTCGCCGTCCGGGGAGCGGATGGCGCCGAACACCTCCGGGAAATCGCTTAGCGTCATCGGCTGGACGTGTGCCTCCAGATAGGCGATAGCCTTCACCCGGTCGGGGTGCCGCTGGGCCCAGTGGAACCCGAGGTCGGAGCCCCAGTCGTGGACGACCAGGGTCACGTTACGTTCGAGGCCCAGGCCGTCGAACCAGGCGTCGAGGTAACGGACGTGGTCGACGAAGCGGTACCCGTCGTCGGGGGCCGGCCCGGAGGCGCCCATGCCCACCAGGTCGGGGGCGAGGCAGCGGCCGAGGTCCGAGACGTGCGGGATGACGTTGCGCCACAGGTAGGAGGAGGTGGGATTGCCGTGCAAGAAGATGATCGGATCGCCGGCCCCGGTGTCCACGTAGCTGATTTCGGTGCCCAGCAGCGGGATGCGCTTGCGCGGGTGCGGGTCGGCGGTAGAGATGGTGGTGGCGTCGTTGGTCATGCTGGCTCTCTCTGTATGCCGTCGTATGTCGTCAAGAGGAGGGGGAGTGATCGGTGCGAGCCTGTCGCGGCGCCTCTGATCAGCACGGTACGTCCCTCAATATCGAGTTGCAAACGTTTCATGAGGACCATTCTGAATGTAGAGAAAAAATAGGATCTCATTGTTCGCGCGTCATAATGACTGCGTTAGCGCAATGGTCGACCCACCCACTGCCGCCACACAATCGATGCTGTCTTGGTGGATCGGCTGAACCCTCGCGACCAGGTCATGTCTGCCACGCGATCACCCGGCCGATGCTGTGCACCAGCGCGGTCGAAGTCGCCCTGGTACAGATAGCCGTTGACGTAGAAGCTGGGTGTGCCGTTGACGCCGCTGCGTACGCCGCCCATGAAGTCGCGGCGGATGTGGGCATCGATGCACGTTGCCGATTCATTAACGCCCTGGTGCGGGCGGCGTCGGCTCGTTCGCGAACAGGACGGTGAGCCCTTCGGCCATCGTCGGATGTGTCAGGATGGTGTCGCGCAATGCCGTGTAAGGCACGCTCGCCAGCATCGCGACCTGCACTACGGCGATGAGTTCGCTGGCTCCCGCGCCGACGGCGGTAAAGCCGATGATCTGGTCACTATCGGCGGCAATCAGTGCCTTCAGGAAACCGTAAGTCTCCGATAGCGTGCGCGTCCGCAGTACCGCGGCAAGGGGAATCCTGGCGATGCGATAGGCAATGCCGGCACGGCGTGCTTCGGATTCATTCAACCCCACCCGGCCAACTTCAGGGTCGGTGAACATGCAATACGGAACGAGGCGATTGCGCGTTGTGCGATTGCCGCCGCTCAGATTGTCCCGGACGACACGAAAATCGTCGAAAGAGACGTGCGTAAACTGCGGACTGCCAGCGCAATCCCCCAGTGCCCATACATCGGGAGAGGTGGTTTCGAGCCGCTCGTTGACCTTGATGTAACCGCGCGCGTCGACCTCAATGCCCACGGTGTCCAGCCCGATGTCCTGCGTGTTGGGCTTGCGGCCGGCTGCGACCAGAATATCGCTGGCCTCAATGGTTTGCGTACCGGCCGGCGTTTCAACCCGCAAGCGAATCTGTTTGCCCGACTGCCCTTCGACCTCAAGCGCGCGCGCATTGAGCAAAACGGTACTGCCCTCATCTTCGAACCGTTGCAGCAACGCCTGCGCCACATCGCTGTCCTCGTGCCCCGCGATTTGCGGCCCTTGTTCCACGACGGTCACGCGACTGCCGAAGCGGCGCATGGGTTGTGCCAATTCAAGGCCGACGTAACCGCCACCAAGCACAATCAGATGCTCGGGCAGGTAGCCGAGTTCCAGCGCCTCGACGTGAGTCAGCGGCGCGGCCTGCACAAGCCCGGGAACATCGGGAATCGCAGCACGCGTACCGACGTTCAGGTAAACACGGTCTCCGGTAAGGACGCGGGTGCTGCCATCCTGCGCCCGTACTTCGATGGTTTTGGGCGCAATGAAGCGGCCTTCGCCCATGATCAGTTCTGCACCGCTGACAGCATAATTTTTACGATGGATGGCAACCAGGTCGTCAACCATCTGCCGCTTGCGACCGCGCACGGTGTTCATATCGACACGGATCGTGCCGGGCGTGATGCCGAACTCTGCGCCGCGGCGAAACAGCGCCGCAACATGCGCACTGTAAATGATGTTCTTGCTCGGCAGGCAGGCAATGTTAGGGCAGGAACCACCGATCCACCGGCGTTCGATGACCGCGACGCGGCGGCCGGCTTTTGCCATGGTCCATGCCAGGTATTTTCCTGCTTCGCCGCTGCCAAGCACGAGAATGTCGTAGCGCCGCACGTCAGACATGGTGAGTACCTCCATGGGCGGATTCAGCCGACGATCAGCCGGATGGTTGCGTCAATGCTGCCGGGCGATCACCCGGCCGATGCTGTGCACCAGCGAATCGAAGTCGCCCTGGTACAGGTAGCCGTTGACGTAGAAGCTTGGCGTGCCGTTGACGCCGCTGCGCACGCCGCCCATGAAGTCGCGGCGGATGTGGGCGTCGATGTCGGGGTTGCGCAGCGTGGCGGCGATTATGGCTTCGTCCAGGCCCAGCGCGCGCATGCCGGCCTCCAGGCCGGCGGCGCCGTGCGGTGCCCACGCCGCCTGGTTCTCGTACAGCCAGTCGTGCATGGCCCAGAACTGGCCCTCGACCGCCGCGGCCTCGGCCAGCTCGGCGGCGAGGTGGGCATACGGGTGCGCCTGGCTCAGCGGAAAGTGACGGAACACGAAACGCAGGTTGCCGGCGTAGCGGTGCTGGATCTGCTTCACCAGCGGGTAGGCGCTGCCGCAGGCGGGGCACTGGAAGTCGCCGTATTCCACCAGGGTCACCACGGCATGGGCGTTGCCCTGGGCGTGGTCGTGGGCGGAGACCGGCACGGCCAGGATCGCATCCTCGTGCAGCATCACGGTGCCTCCCGCGCGGCGTCGATGGGCAGCGTCTTCTGGATGTTGTTCGAGGGCAGCGCCTCGAGCGCCTTGACGATGCCAGCCGCGCCGGGGTTCACGCCCATCGGCGACAGGTAGCTCCAGCGGATCACGCCGTCGCCGTCGATAACGAACAGCGCACGCTGCGCGACGCCGGCCTGCTCTTCGTACACGCCATACGCACGGGCCACCTGGCCCTTGGGCTCGAAGTCGGACAGCAGCGGGAAGTGGTACTTGCGATCGCGCGCCAGCGCGGCATGGCTCCACACGCCGTCGACCGAGATCGCCAGCAGCTGCGCGTTGAGGCGGGCGAACTCGTCCAGCAACTCGTTGTACAGCGCCAGCTGGTCGCTGCACACCGGGCTCCAGTCGGCGGGATAGAACGCCAGGATCACGTTGCGGCTGCGGAACTCCTTCAGCGACACGCTCTGGTCGGGAGTGGAATGCAGGGTGAATTCCGGCGCGGCGGTGCTGGCAGCAAGCATGGTCATGGCTGGCTCGTTTCAGGTGTTGGCGCTGGCGCGGGCGATGCGTGTCATCACCCGCGGGCCTCGCGGTGACGCTCTTCCTGCACAGTGAGGACCGCCTCGGGCGTGGTTTCCAGCCGGGCCTTCGGGATCGGCTCGCCGCTGAGGTCGGACAGGCCGTAACTGCCCTCGGCGATCTTCTGCAAGGCGCGCTCGATGTTCGCCACGCGGTGATCGTCCACATCGTGCAGGGCCTGGTCGACTTCCCGCTGCGACAGGTCCTGCGCGTCGTCCTCTTCTTCCTCGGCCTCGCCGCCGTGCTGAAGCTGGAGCGCCCGCTTGCTGGCCAGGTCGTCTTCCTCGCCGCCCAGCAACTGGTTGTGCAGTGCCACCAGGCGCTGGCGCTGCTGCTCGATGAACTCCCGGCTCAAGCCGGCGTGCTGCTTCGACGACATGGGATGCTCCTGCCCGCAGTACCTGTTCGCGCGTGTCTGCGCACATTGGAGTCAGCCGGGTGAACGCGCTGTAAAAATCGTCGGGCGGACAGCTGCCCGTTCATCCGTGGCCAGATCAGCGGGTGGCTTTCGGCGTGCCGCGCAGCTCCGTCACGGCCGACGCGGCGTTCACCTGGAGGACGCCGTTGGAGACCTTGCTGCTGCGTAGCAGGAGGTCGCGGATCGCGCGTGCCTCCAGCCCCGGCGCGAGGGACAGCAGCAAGGCGGCCATCCCGCTCACGTGCGGGGCCGCCATCGACGGCCCGGAAGTGAAGTCGTAGCCGCCCCCGGGCTGGGTGGTCAGGATGTCGTCGCCGGGCGCGCTGAGGACGCCGGGCGGGGCCGCCGACATGCCGCTCACGCGGACCAGGATGACTCCCGGCGCGTTGTCGGGGAATCCGTCGACATTCCCTTCCGGCGGAATGGCGGCGACCACGATGCGGCCCTGTTCCAGGATCTGCACCAGCAGCAGGTTGAGCAGCGGATCGGCGGGCCCGCCCAGGCTCAGGTTGATGATGCGGGCATCGGTGTCGATGATCGTCGCCAGCGCCTTGGCCAGCGTGAAGGAGTTGCAGCGTGCGCCGGCGTTCGGCGCGGGCGGATACCAGCAGGCCTTGTAGACGCTGAGCGTGGCCTTCGGCGCCATCCCCACGATGCCCTGGTGGTTGTCGCCATCCGCGGCGATGACGCCGGCGACTTCCGTGCCGTGGCTGTCGCGGTTGAACGCCGCCGCGTCGTCGTCGACCATGTTGTGCGCATCGTGAATGCGCCCCTGGAGATCGGGATGCGTCAGGTCGACGCCCGTGTCGACGATCGCGATGCGGACGCCGCTGCCCTGGCTGAAGTCGTGTGCCAGCGCGGCATCGGTTTCGACGAAACCGCGTTGCAGGCTGACGTAGGGATCGTTGTAGTGGTGTGCCGCGTCGGCGGACCGCTTGCCGTAAACGGCATAGTCGTGCAGCGGCTGCGCGAGGTGCACCCGGTCGTCCCTGGCGAGCGCCTTGAGCAAGGCGTCCCGGCTCATGCCGGGCGGCGGCTGCAGCACGATGCAGTACAGGTCGAGGGTCTTGATCGGCCAGCCGGCGAGTTCGCTGAACGCGTAGCTCTTTTTCAGCGCGGCCAGAGTGGATGCGGCGTGCTGGCCGGCGCCGTAGTACCTGGACGGGGCATAGCCCAGCAGGCTGGAGCCGGCGTGTATCGGCGGCGGCTCCAGCGGGTTGGCGACGGCCAGGATGATGTCGCGCCGGCTGTCCATCGCGGACGCGCCGGCGACCGACATGCGGCCGAGGCCGGCGTGGTTGTCCGGGGTGGTCATGGACGGCGTGGACGCGCACGCGCCCAGGGCGGCTGCGGCGGCGACGAGGAGAAGGAGGCTGCCGTACTTCATGGCGTGACGGCGACAGGCTCCGCCAGCAGGATGCCGCGCGTGGTGCGCAGCTGCTGCAGTGCATGTTGCGCCGTCGAGGCGGAACTCACCGGGGCGACCGTGTAGGCACCCACATCGTTGGGACCGCTCACCACCTGCAGCCGCAGGGCATGCAGCAGCGCGTTCCAGTCGGCCAGCGTCATGTCCGCATCGGGCACGACACGAATCGCGCCCGGGGCCGCGGGCAAGGTCTCCTGGCTGAGCGTGCGGTACGAAGGAGTGCCGCCCACCGACCACAGCTTCACGCCCAGCACGCCGAGGCCGAGCGCCTGGACCAGCACCGCGGCGACCAGCGCCCGGCTCAGCCAGTTTCCCGGGCGCGAACGAGGGCGCAGCTCCGCGGTATCGGCCGTATCGAGGCGGGCCAGCAGGCGCCCCAGGCCGACATCGGCGTTGACCGGAACATCCGCCGGCAGCGACAGCGCAAGCCGCAGGCGGCTCTGCTGGGCGAACTCCGCGCGGCACGGTTCACACTGCGCCAGGTGGCTTTCCAGCCAGGCGCCCTGTTCTTGCGTGGCGCTGTCCTGCAGGACCCAGGGCATCGCTTCCCAGGCGCGGACGCAGTCCTTGCCGGAATCCAGCGGAAACGTCATGGTGCGTTCTCCGTGCGTTTTGGCGATTCTCCCGCCAAGGCCGGCAGCACATTGCGCAGCTTGACCCGCGCGTGGAACAGGCGCGCCTTCACCGTGCCCACGGGGCACTGCATGATGACGGCAACGTCGTCCAGGGTGTGGCCCACCCCGTAGACCAGCTCGATCACGACCCGCTGATCCACCGACAGGCGCTCCAGCCCCTTGCCCAGCCAGTCGCGCAACTCGCGGTCTTCGTCCAGGTCGTGGGCAGGAGTGCGTTCTTCCTGCCGGGCGTCGTCTTCGACGGGCTCGTCGCCGTGCTGGCGCAGCGCCTTCAGCCCGCAGCGATAGGCGATGCCCATGAGCCAGGTGGAAACGCGCGAATCCCCGTGGAAAGTGCCCGCCTTCTGCCAGGCGATCCAGAAGCAGTCGTTGATGACTTCCTCGATGACGTCGGCGCGCCGCGTCAATCGGGTCAGGAAGCGGCACAGCCTGCCGTGATAGCTGCGGTAAAGGATCCCCAACGCGACACGGTCATCCGCCGCCATGCGTTGCAGCAGCATGCGGTCGGTGGCGTCAGAGTCGATATCGTCGTCGTTCATGGGCCTGGAGGAGGTCGGGGGAACTCGGCTGCGAAGTAGGTACCGCATCAGCGCGAAAAGGTTGCCTCCGGATCAGAAGGACCGCGAAATGGTGGCGACCCAGGGCGAGGCGCCCATGACGTCCCACTGCCACCGCGTTTCCGGGTCGGCCAGGATGCGGTCGAACTCGATCCGCCAGGGTCCGTTGCTCCACAGCAATCCCACGTGACCGTAGGTGTGGATGCCCTCGGGGACGCGGTGATAGGGACCCGCATGATCGTACTCGCGGCTGTAGCCGTAGGCGTTGTAGGGCGCAATGGGGGACTGGGTCGCACCCGCCCCGGCAGAAAGGGAGAGGTGGCGTGCCAGCGGCCAGTGGACACTGATGTCGGCGGCGCCGCGCAGCCGGTGCCGGCCCTGGCTGCCGATGACGTGGATGGCCGACAGGCTGAGGGTCAGCACGTCCCGGTAGCTCCAGCTGAGCCCCGTTTCGGCACGGTCGAAGGCCCTGGAACGGGACGTGCCGGCATAGCGGTAGTAGAGCAGGTTCGCCTGCATCTGCCAGTCGCCGGCAAGCGACCAGTGGCGGGAGGCCTGCGCCAGGGCCGCCACGAGGCGGCCGGGCGAGCGCACCTCGGCGCTGCCGGACAGGCCGAGCGACCAGCCTGCCGGGAAAGTCCAGGAAGCGGCCCCCTGCAGGACCGGCGTGCTGGAGGTCATCGCCTGGCCCCGGTCCACCAGCTGCGAGCTGAGTGCCACGGCGCCGCTGAAGGTGGTCGACTCGGCATGCAGTGCCGGCGCCAGGCACGCGCCCATGAGCAGTGCCGCGAAACCGGCCCGGGTGGCAGGGCCACGATGCGAACGCACCATGGGCGGGTCAGCCACACGCAAGCCACGACCGCGGGATCGCGCCGGCGGCCATGGCGCGGGGCAGTCCAATAACGCTTGCCAGAGTGTCGTCAAGCACATCGGTTCGTGATGGAACGGCCAGTGTGGGCGCCAGCGGCGTTCGCACCATCCCGGACAGGATAGTGCGGGGAATTTCAATCGATCTGCGCTGGCCGAAGCATGTCATGGATGGAGGGTGCCGAGGTATGCAACAAGATCGTCCAGATCCCTGGGGTCGGCAAGGCCGTCGTATTTCATCCTGGTGCCGGGGTTGGCCGTTCTTGCCGGCTGCGACAGATAGTCATGCAGCTTTTCCGGCGTCCAGGTCCAGCGCGCCGCGCGCAAGGCATCCGAATACTTGTAATCCGGCAAAGTGCCCGCCGCGCGCCCCACCACCGCGAACAGGCTGGGGCCCTTCTTGTTGCGCCCCGCCCGGACGCTGTGGCATTCGGCGCATTCCGCCTTGAACACGTCCGATCCGGCGGCGCCGTCGCCGGCATGGGCGAACGGCGGGGCCAGCGCCCCGCCGAGGCAGAGTCCGGCAATCGCGGCGCCGCGCAAAAGCAACTTGGTCACGTTCCGGCTCCTGTACACGTTTCTAGAAGGCAGCGCTCAGGGAAAGCGAGAACGCATCCAGGTCCCGCGCATCGGTCGTCGATCCCGGCGCGGCGCCGAAGACGTTCGTGCGGCTGCCGTTGAACCGGGCGAAGCGGAACCAGGTGGCCGCGACCTTCAGGTTCGCCACCGAGGTATACGAGTCGTCCTTGCCGAACGGCGCCCAGAACACGCCGATGAGGTTGCTGGTGGTGTCGGGCACGCCGTACGGCGTGTAGCGAACCGCATCGCGGCTGCCGCTGTTCACCAGGTGGGAGAGGGTGATCCCGTAGCTCTGCCGGAAGGTGTAGGTCAGGCTCGTGGTCTGGTCACGCACGGCCCCACGAGTCCGTGCGGCAAGACCCGGAGTGGAGGGACTTGCAGGCGTGCTGCCGTAACGGCGTTTCTCGAGAATGTTCGTGTAGCTCAGCTGCGCGATGTGTTCCCGGTTGCCGAGGAACTGGTAGGTCAGGTCGTAGCCCAGGTCGGTGATGTCGTCGCGCGGCCCGCTGCGAGGGAGCTGGCGCCGGGTGGTCAGCGCGACCACGCCGGCCGAGAAGAACTGGCGCTTGAGATCCTTCATGTAGGCGAAGCGGAAATAGCCGGTATCGCTGAGCTTGCCCGGGTCGCCCGAAACGGCGTAGCCCAGGTGATCCTGCTGGGACGTCGGCAGCGCGGTGTAGGACCCGACTTCGCCGTACCAGGTCGAGTCGTACAGGCCGTAGACGCTGGCGCCGATGACGCGATGGGCCAGCGCGGACAGATTGAGCAAGCTGCCGGAAACCGACGGTGGCCCGATGCCTGCGGCGCCCGGCAGTGCGGCGATCGGATCCTGGAAGCCGGGGTTGTTGTTGACGCTCACGCCGAGCGTCGCTTCCCTGTCGCCGAGCTTGAGGTCCCTGACGACGAAGCGCAGGTCGACATTGTTCAGCCGGGTGCGGAAGGTGTTGTTGCCGGTGTTGCTGTTCTCGACCTTGACGTAACCGCCGATCTGGTCGGTGAGGCGTCCGGCCAGGTAGAGGTCGGCTTCGGTCAGCCGCGTCGTGCTCTCGCCGCGGGCCGGGATGGAGCGCGTGGCGATGAGCTGCGCGGCCAGCGGAATCTTGCCGCCGTTGCCGTCCGTATCGGTGTAGCCGTTGAGCTTGAAGCGCATGCCGTAGGGCGTCAGCGCGGGGCCGTAGGCGCCGGCGTGGCAATCCGCGCAGGCGGCTCCGGTCTGGCGGGCGTAGCTAGGCACTGCCTGGGCGGTGGTGCTGGCGAGCAGCAGGAGCGCTGCCAGGCCGTACCACAGGTGCGTGTTCCCGGGCCGGCGCCTCGTGCGTCGGTTCAGAAAAGACAGCATGGAGTCTCCTTAGTTGGGCAGGGTGCCGCGGCAAGTGAGGGGCTGTATGCCCATCAGCGGCGTGGTTTCGGCAACATCGTGCGCAGCACCCCGTCGCGCAGGACGAAGTGGTGCCACAGCGCTGCGGCGGCATGCAGCAGAACCAGTCCAAGCAGTAGCCAGGCGGCATCCTGATGCCATGCCAGGAGTGTGTCGGCGAGATCCTCATCGACGCCGACCAGTGCCGGCAGCGCCACGCCGAGCAGATGGGCCGGTTTGCCCAGTGCATCGTTGAGAGCCCAACCCAGCAGGGGCAGAGCGAGCAGCAGGGCGTACAGGGCGGCGTGGACCAGTGCCGCGGCGGCGCGGGTGAGCCGTGACGGATCGCCCCCGGCCGGCAGCTTGCCCGAGCGGATGCGCAAGGCCACGCGGGCGACGAAGAGCAGAAGCACGAGCACTCCGAAATGGCGATGCCCGTCGAGCAGCCACTGGCGCATGGCGCGTCCGGCGACTTCGTCCCGAATCAGGATCAGCACCACCGCGGAAACCACACAAAGCAGGGTGAGCCAATGCAGCACCACCAACCTCCCCGGACGCGTGGACACACCCTCACCGTTTTCCCTCGGCAGGGTTTCGTTCTTCAACCCCATGCCCGAGTGCCCCTGCGCGCTGCCGTCATCAAGCCGATCCTCCTGCGCACTCCATGGTCAGCCTCGCCCTCGCGGCAGGACTCGGGCGCAAACCGGGAGTGACCTGAAAAAACATGAGTGCCGGTCAAGCCATGAAAGGTTGCGTCCGCGCCTGGCGGAACCCGTTGCGGCTGCCCCGATGGCGCGCCGCTGCCGACGCAACCTTTCGCCCGCCAGGCGGCACCCAGATAGGTCGGTCATCCTCGAAATCACGCCTGGCCCGGAACATGGAAATCGAACGCATCCAGTTGCAGAAGCATGGCGACAACCGCGGCATGCTGATCGCCTTGGAACAGGATCGGAACGTGCCCTTCGTGATCCGGCGCGTGTATTACCTGTTCGCCACCCACGACGGCGTGCATCGGGGCCGGCACGCGCACCGCCATCTCAACCAGCTGGCGGTGGCGGTACGTGGCTCCGTCACCTTTCTGCTGGACGACGGCAGCGGGCCGGTGGAGGTCGTGCTCGACGACCCCTCGTACGGCCTGCAGCTCGGCAGCATGGTGTGGCGTGAGCTGTACGACTTCAGCGAGGACTGCGTGCTGATGGTGCTGGCTGACCATCTGTACGACCCGGGCGACTACATCACCGACTATGCCGAATTCCTGCGCGAGGTCCGTGGCCCCGTGTACCAGGAGGGCATGGCAGCATGCCAAAGCCTCTAGTCCTCATCGGCGCGGGCGAGTTCGCGCAGATCGCCTGCGAATACTTTGAGCACGACAGCGAGCATGACGTAGTCGCTTTCAGTGTCGAACGCGATTACCTCGCGCAACCGCTGCTGGCCGGCCGTCCGGTGGTGGCGTACGAAACGCTGGAGGCGCACTACCCGCCGGCGGACGTCGACGTGTTCGTCGCCGTGCCGGCCAGCCAGCTCAACCGCCTGCGCACGCGCCTTTACCAGGATGCGAAGCGCCGCGGCTACCGCTGCGCCACGTACATCAGCTCGCGCGCCTTCGTGTGGCGCAATGCCGAGGTGGGCGAGAACAGCTTCATTTTCGAGGGCAACGTCATCCAGCCGTTCGTGCGCATCGGCAACAACTGCATTCTGTGGAGCGGCAATCACGTGGGGCATCGCACGGTCGTGCATGACAACGTGTTCGTCGCCTCGCATGCGGTCATCTCCGGCTACTGCGAGATCGGCGAGAGCAGCTTCGTCGGTGTGAACAGCACCTTCAACGATCACGTGAAAGTCGCCCCCGACAACGTGATTGGCGCCGGTGCGCTGGTCACCCGCGATACGGAGCCGGGCCGGGTCTACGTCGGCTCGCCGGCCCGTGCGGTAGCCGGCCGGTC
>DATCUT010000128.1:0-6577 GCA_036561785.1 Rhodanobacter sp. | reverse complement strand
AGCGCCGGCAGGCCCAGCCGGCGGCGGCCGTCCATGACCGGCACGATGCGCCCACGCAGATGCCGCACGCCCAGCAGGTCGGGGGCGGCGCCCGGCACCGGCGTCAGGTCGCCATCGCGGATGACCTCGCTGACATCGTCCAGCAGTGCCGCATACAGCTGCGTCCCGATGCGGAACGACAGCCAGTGCTGGGCGCGTGCTTCGAACGCAGGGACGGCAGCACTCATGCTTCTACTCCACGGTCAGGGGATGCACTCATCGGATTCACTTGCCCGGGCCGGCCCGGCGAGTCGTTCCACCTGCGTTGCCGCCGCCGGCATCTGACAATACAGGGCTTTCGGTGCTGCCTGTCGCCTGGCTCGGCGTGCCGTTGCCACCACTGGTGACGCGCACGGTGGGCATCATCTCGACCGCCGGTGCCGGCGAAGCCGCCAACCTGGTTATTTCACCCACATTCTCGGGTGTGGCGTGGTCGCGCTGCGCGGCCGGGCGATCGCTCATCACCACCACCAGCACGCGCCGGTTCTGGTTGCGACCATCCACAGTGGCGTTGTCGGCGATCGGGCGCATTTCGCCCCAGCCGATGATGCCGAGCCGCGCGGGTGCGATCCCGCTCGTGGAAAACAGGCGCGCCACGCTGGCCGCCCGCGCCGCCGACAGCTCCCAGTTCGACGGATACAGCACATTGCTGATCGGCACATCGTCGGTAAAGCCCTCCACCCGCAGCGGATTGGCGAACCGGGCCAGGATCGCCGCCAGGTCGCGCAGCACCGCATTGGCCGGCTCCGACAGCTGCGCCACGCCGCTGGGGAACAGGATGTCGGTACGGATCTCGATCTCCAGCCAGTCCGGATTGTGCCGCACCACCACCAGCTTGCGGTCGATCAGCGGCTGCAGCGCCTTGCGCACCTGGTCCTCGATACGCCCGAGGTTTTCCTGCTGCTTCGACTGGCGGCCCGCCTCGCGTCCGCTGCCGCCGCTCGCCGGCACCGGGTGCGGCGGGATCGGCACCGCGATCGGCACGATCGACGAGCCGGACTGGCCGGCCGGCGCGGCGATCGCCGGGGCGATGTTGTGCGGCCGGATCCGGGTCGGCGGCAGCGGCGCGATGGCATGGCTGGAGCCGTTGAACGCCTCGATCAGCGACTCGGACATCACCCGGAACTTGCCTTCGTTGACAACCGAGACCGCATACATCACCACGAAGAACGCGAGCAGCAAGGTCATCAGGTCGGCGTAGGGGATCGCCCAGGCCTCGTGATTGGTGTGCTCCTCGTGCCTGCGCCTTCTCATGCCACGTAACCTTGCAGGCGCGCCTCGATCTGCCGCGGGTTGTCGCCCTGGGCAATCGACACCAGGCCCTCGATCAGGATCTCGCGCATCTGCGTCTGCTTGCCGATCAGGCCCTTCAGCCGCGCCGCCATCGGCAGCATGAACAGGTTGGCCAGCGCCACGCCGTAGATGGTAGCCACGAAGGCGGCGGCGATGCCGTGGCCGAGCTTGCTCGGATCGGCCAGGTTCTGCATCACCGCCATCAACCCCATCACCGCGCCGATGATGCCCAGCGTGGGCGAATAGATGCCGGCCATTTCGTACACCTTGGCGCCGGCCAGGTCGATCGATTCGCGGGTTTCCAGGTCCACTTCCAGCACGCTGCGGATCGCCTCCGGCTCGCCGCCGTCGACCAGCAGTTGCAGGCCCTTGCTGACGAACGGATCGACCTCCGCCTCGATCTGTGGTTCCAGCCCGAGCAGGCCCTGCCGGCGCGAGATCTCGCTCCAGCCGACGATCCGGCTGATCAGGTCGCCCGGCTGGTGCTGGGGCGGCCGATAGACCATCGAGAGCATCTTGAATGCGTGCTTGAGCACCTTGCCCTGGGTCTGCACCAGCAGGGCGGCGGCCGTGCCGGCAAAGACGATCACGAACGCCGCGGCATTCCACAGCGCACCCACGTTGGAGCCCTTGAGGATGGTGCCGACGATGATGACCACGAAGGCCAGAATGGTGCCGATGATGCTTACCAGATCCATGCCAGTCAGCCGGTCAGTTGCAGTGAAGTGGAAAGTTGCCCGTCACCGCTGGCCAGGCCGGCCAGGTCCATCACCAGCGCCAGCCGGCCGTCGCCGGTGACGGTGGCCCCGGCGATGCCCGGCACGCCGTCGAACAGTGGCCCGAGCGGCTTGACGATGACGTCCTCGCGACCGAGCACCTCATGCACCAGGCAGCCCAGCCGCTGGTGGCCGATATGCAGCACCACCACGTGCCGACCGGCGGCCGCCACCGCCCCGGCCCAGCCGACCAGGCTGACCAGCGGCAGGGCGCGGCCGCGATGCCGGGCGACCATGCGGCCGTCCAGCAGGCAGTCCTGGCCGTCGTCGAGTTCGAACACCTCCTCCACGTTGCCCATCGGCAGCGCGAGCAGGCGCGTATCCACGCGCACCATCAAGACGCGCAGCACCGCCAGGGTCAGCGGCACGGTGAGTTCCAGCTCGCTGCCCTGGCCCAGGCGCGAGTGCACCCGCAAGGTGCCGCCGAGTTCGGCCACGCGCGTCTTCACCACGTCCATGCCGACGCCGCGGCCGGAGATGTCGGAGACCGCCGCGGCGGTGCTGAAGCCGGGGCGGAAGATCAACTCGTAGCACTCGCCTTCGCTCAGCCGCGAGGCCTGCACGGCATCGATCACCCCTTTCTCCACCGCCTTGCGGCGCAGGATGTCCGGGTCCATGCCGCGTCCGTCGTCGTGTACCGCGATCACGATGCGTTCGCTGCGCTGGCTGGCCGACAGGCACACCCGGCCCTTGCGCGGCTTGCCGGCGAACTCGCGCTCGTCCGGCATCTCCACGCCGTGATCGAGCGCATTGCGCAGCAGGTGGATCAGCGGATCGGCCAGTGCCTCGACCAGGCTGCGGTCGAGGTCGGTGCCCTCGCCTTCCAGCACCAGTTCCACCTCCTTGCCGAGCTGGCGTGCCAGGTCGCGCACGATCCGCGGGAAGCGCTGGAACAGCCGGCCCACCGGCTGCATGCGCATGCCCATGACGGCGGTCTGCAATTCGTCGGTGACCCGGTCCAGCTCATTGGCCGCGGCGGCCAGGGCCTCGCTGCCGTGGCGCGCGGCCAGGCTGAGCAGCCGGTTGCGCACCAGCACCAGCTCGCCGGCGTGGTTGACCAGGACATCCAGCCGCGCGGTATCGACCCGCACGGTGTTCTCTGCCGGCGCCGCATGATGCGTCGCCGCGGGTGCCGCGGTGGGTTTCGCTGCAGCCGTTTCGGCCACCGCCGCCGGCGCCATCGTGGCCGCCGCGGCCGGTTGCTCGGCCTTGCCGTGCAAGGCGTCCAGCAGCGCCTCGAATTCATCGTCGTCGATCGTCGCGGAGGTGGCCGGCACAGCCGGCAGCGCTGCCGGCGTGACGGTGCCCGGAGCAGCGGTGCCGTACATGCTGTCCAGCAAAGCCTCGAATTCGCTGTCGTCGATCGCGCCGCCATCCGCCGACGGAGTCGGGGCGGCCACCGGCACGACGACAGGGGCCGGCCGGGCTCCCGGCAACAGCGATTCCAGCAACGCCGGCGGCGGCATGCCCAGCGGCGCCTCGGCGCTCACCGCCGCCATCATGTCGTTGAGCAGGTCGAGCGCCTCGAGCAACGCATCCATGTGGATGGCGCCGAGCACCACCTTGCCGTTGCGGGCTTCGTTGAGCAGATCCTCGGCGTGGTGGCACAACAACACCATCGGCTCGAGCGCCAGGAACCCGGCGCCGCCCTTGACGGTGTGGAAGGCGCGGAACACGGCATTCAGCAGTTCGCCGTCACCCGGCGCCGCTTCCAGCCCGACCAACTGCTCGCCCAGGCGCTGCAGCAATTCACCCGCCTCGACCAGGAAATCCTGGCGCAGCTCGCTGTCGAATTCCGCATTCATGCCGGGCCTTCCGTCAAAACCCGAATTCGCTGAGCAGGCGGTCGGCATCTTCCTGGCTGGACACCTTGACCGCACTGGCCGGCGCCTCGCTGCCGGCCAGTGCGCCGGTCAGGCGCACCAGCTCCAGCAGCGACGATTCGACCGTGCCGATGAAGCTGGCGACTTTCTTGATGCGCTGTCCGGTCAGGTCCTGCCACGACTGCGCCAGCACCATGTCGGCGAGGCCATCACGGCAGCTGCCGGCGAAGGCCACGGCCTCGCGCGCCAGCACGGCGGCGGCGTCGTTGCCGTTCGTCCACTCGAGCACCTGGCCGGCATTGCGCGTCAGCGATTCGGCCTGGGGCCGCATGCGCTCGGCAAAATCGAGACTGCGATGCGCGGCCTGCGCGCTCATCTCCAACGCGTCCTGCAGGTGCTGGCGCGCGTCGGCCACGATGCCGGGCACGCCTTCCTGGGTCAGTTCGCCGCCGAGCCGACGCACCGCATCGTGCAGGTCGCGGGCCAGCTGGCCAAGCGCGCGAAACAGGCGCTGCTCGCGCTGGCGCACCATCACGTCCAGCGCCTGCTCGAACGCCGGGCCGTCGGGACTGTTCAGCAGGTCGCGCAGTTCGGCAGGCAACGCATCGTCGATCGCGAGGGGGGAAGAGAGATTCATGCGCTGACTCCGCTGGCGGCGATCCGTTCGAAGATCTTGGTGAGCTTTTCCTTGAGGGTGACCGCGGTGAACGGCTTGACGATGTAGCCGTTCACGCCGGCCTGCGCGGCGGCGATGATCTGGTCGCGATTGTTCTCGGCCGTGACCATCAGCACCGGCATGCCTTTCAGCGATTCCTCCGCACGGATCGCGCGCAGCAGGTCGATACCGGTCATGTTGGGCATGTTCCAGTCGGTCACCACCAGGTCGAACGGCTGGCTGCGCAGCAGCACCAGCGCGTTCTCGCCGTCGTCGGCTTCCTGGATCAGCGGGTTGCTGAAACCCAGCTCGACCAGCAGGTTGCGGACGATCCGGCGCATGGTGGAGAAATCGTCCACCACCAGGATTTTCATGTTCTTGTCCAAACGCTTTCTCCACGTGCGGTACAGGCCGAGGTCCGGCCGCGGGGATTCAAGGGGCTTACTGGATCAACTGCGCCAGCCGGTGAGTCGTGCGCGCAGCCGGATGACCGCCTGCCCATGGATCTGGCAGACGCGCGACTCGCTCACGCCAAGCACGGCGCCGATTTCCTTGAGGTTCAACTCCTGCTCGTAGTACAGCGACATCACCATCTGCTCGCGCTCGGGCAGGCCGCCGATTGCCTCGGCCAGCGCCTCGCGCATGCCGTCGCGCTCGATATTCTCGGATGGCCCCAGGCTGCTTTCGTCGACCACGTCGAGCACCGTGCTTTCCTCGCCGTCATCCGACGAGGTAAGGCTGAGCAGGCGCACGCAGGCCGCGTCGGCGAGCACCTGGTGGTACTCCTCCGCGCTGATGCCCAGCCGCCGCATGACTTCGGCGTCGTCGGCCTCGGCGCCGGTCTCGGTCTCGATCTGGCGGATCACCTCGGCCACTTCGCGGGTCTTGCGATGCACCGAACGCGGGGTCCAGTCGGTGCGGCGCAATTCGTCCAGCATGGCGCCACGGATGCGGATGCCCGCATACGTTTCGAAGCTGGCCCCGCGATCGAGGGCAAAGTGACGTGCCGCCTCCAGCAAACCGATCATTCCTGCCTGGATCAGGTCGCCCACGTCGACGCTGGCCGGCAACCGCCCCATCAGGTGATAGGCGATCCGCCTGACCAGCGGCGCGTGCCGACGTACCAGTTCGTCGGCACTTTCGCGGGAAAGTTGCAGATATTCCGAAGCCACGCTCATCTCGGCACCCCACCCACCGGTGTCGTCCGGCCACCAAAAAAAGCAATCCGGTCGAGACCCGCGCGGTCGGGTTCCACCCACTTATCGACCGCACCCGCCAATTGCTTGAATGCCAGCGCGGAATGACTGGACGGCCACAGGTCGACTACCGCGCACTGCCGGCGGATGGCCTGGCGCAGGCGCTCGTCATGCGGCACCCAGCCGCCGAATTCGATCACCACCTCGAGGAAGCGGTCGCTGACCCGCGCCAGCTTCTGATGCAGCGCCCGCGCATCGCCCTCGTTGCGTACCATGTTGGCGACCATGCGGATGCGCCGCACGCCGAAATCGCGGCTGAGCACCTTGATCAGGCCGTAGGCATCGGTCAGCGACGCCGGTTCGTCGCACACCACCACGATCACTTCGGCGGCGGCGGCGGCGAACATCGTCACGTTGTCCGAGAGCCCGGCGGCGGTATCCACCAGCAGGTATTCGGGCGGCTGCAGCAGTTCGTCGAACGCGCGGATGATCGCCGCGTGCTCGCCGTTGTCCAGTTGCGCCAGCCGGCGCGCGCCGGAACCGGCCGGCACCACCCGCAGGCCGCGCGGCGCGGGCAGCATCAGTTCTTCCAGCGTGCACTCGCCGTCGAGCAGGTGACCGATGTGGCGCGACGGCGTGAGACCCAGCATCACGTCGACGTTGGCCAGGCCCATGTCGGCATCCAGCAGCACCACGTCATGCCCGGCCACCGACAGCGCCATGCCCAGGTTCACCGCTACCGTGCTCTTGCCGACGCCGCCCTTGCCGCCGGCCACGGCGATGGTGCGGCAATGC
>DATCUT010000127.1:0-31773 GCA_036561785.1 Rhodanobacter sp. | reverse complement strand
CCCGCCGCGCCGCACCACAGGTAACTCACCTCGACCTCGCGCGGGCCGCTGCCGTACTTCGGGCTGAGCCGCAGCCGGCGCGTGCTGCGCTGGGCGGTCAGCCGCGCGCGCGGTTCGGGAAGGGCGGCGAAGGTGGCCTGGCTGGCTTCGGTACGGCGGGTTTCGGGCAGGAACGTCATGAAATTCTCTCCGGTCGGCATCGCCCTGCGAAGCACCGGAAAGGCCGCCAACCCCGGATTCGGCGGCAGACCGCCGCGAGCCGGATGACGCCCATCTTCCGGTGGATGCCGAAGCACCTCCGCAGGAGTTGGCACCGTGGCGGAAACGCTCCGCAGGTTGCCCCGGCTTCAAAGGGCCTGTCCCTCAGCCGGTCTCGATGAGTGGAGCGGATAGTGAATGCTCCATGGCGTCATGTCAATAGACGTCTAAACGTCTAGGCGTATATATGTTTATTCGATCAAGTGATTTGTCATCATGGCGTAGCGGAAACATGCTCATTGCACCGCAACATCACCGGAGATCCGCATGAGCCTGCAACTGGGTGACACCGCCCCGACTTCACTCTCGACTCCACCGAAGGCCCGATCCGCTTCCACGACTACGCCGGCGGGCAGTGGGTGGTGTTTTTCTCGCACCCGAAGGACTTCACCCCGGTATGCACCACCGAGCTCGGTGCGTTCGCCCGCCGCAAGGCCGAGTTCGACGCGCGCAACGCGCGGCTGCTTGGCCTGTCGGTGGATTCCGTGACCGACCACCAGGGCCGGGCGAAGGACGTCGCGGACGTCGGCGGCACCGCGCTGAACTACCCGCTGCTGGCCGACCCGGCGCTGGACGTGGCGAAGCTGTACGGCATGTTCCATCCCAGGGCCGATCCCAAGGTCACCGTGCGTTCGGTCTTCATCATCGACCCGAACCGCAAGGTGCGGCTGATCCTCACCTACCCGCCCAGCGCCGGCCGCAACGTCGACGAGGTGCTGCGCGTGCTCGACTCGCTGCAGCTCGCCGACGGCCACAAGCTGACCACGCCGGTGGACTGGCAGCCCGGCGACAACGTGATCATCGCGCCCTCGGTCTCCGACGAGGATGCGAAGAAGCTCTATCCCGGCGACTGGAAGACGCTGAAGTCATACCTGCGGCTGATGCCGGCGCCGCAAGCCTGACGCGCTTTGCTCCCTCCCCTGCTTGCAGGGGAGGGCTGGGGAGGGGTCGCTCTTGAACACCGGCGAGCTGGTCGCCAGCGGCAACTCGATCAGCGAAGGCATCGGCTCCAGCCGGGTCACGGCGAATTTCGACGGCGCGCCGATCGACCTGGCCTGGTCGATCCCGGACGACGAATCGGTGCCGCTGCTGCATCGCCTGCTGGCCGAGGAAGGCTGGTGCACCGGCGGCTCCAGCGGGGTCAACCTGGCCGGCGCGATCCGCCTCGCGCGCGAACTCGGCCCCGGCCACACCATCGTCACCGTGCTCGCCGACGCCGGCACGCGCTACCAGGCGAAGCTGTTCAACCCGGCGTTCCTGCGCGGGAAAGGCATCCCCGTACCGGACTGGCTGGCACGGGCGTTTCCGGGCTGAGAGCGGCGCACACCGGCTGTTGTAGGAGCCCACCCTGTGGGCGATGCTCTTCTTTCGGAACTCGGGACAAGAGCATCGCCCACAGGGTGGGCTCCTACAGACCTTCGCTGGGAGACAGGCAGCCATCGCCGCTTCATGCAGGCCCTGCTAACGTATCCGGATGACTCCCCACCCCGACACGTCCGCGCTGCATGCCCGGCTGCAGCGCGACGGCTTTGCCTTCGTCACCGCCGACATCATGCGCGACCTGCTGCAAGCGCAGGCGCTGACCGACTGGCCCGCGTTCGCCGCCAGCTGGAACGACCTGGCGCCGGACACCTATCTCGCCGCCAGCGGCCGCCATCGCCGACGCCGGCACGCCACGTTCTCCGCCGATGCCGAC
This sequence comes from Rhodanobacter sp., assembly GCA_036561785.1. GTDB lineage: Bacteria > Pseudomonadota > Gammaproteobacteria > Xanthomonadales > Rhodanobacteraceae > Rhodanobacter. The sequence continues at coordinate 29,819 of DATCUT010000127.1, read as the reverse complement.
GGCGGAATCCGCCGCGAGACGCATCAGCCGCACTACCAGAGCCTCAAGTACAACCCGTTGCAGGGCGACATCCAGCGCTGGTTCGAACCGGTGCTGCCGGCGATCGCCGACGGCGCCAGCCTGCGCCGCATCCTCGGCTTCTGCCACGACTGCTTCGGCGCGCTGGCTCCGGCCACCCGCCGCTGGCACGTCGAGGCGCACCAGTTCCGCATCGAGGCACGCGCCGACGAGGCCGGCGAGCCCACGCCCGAAGGCGTGCACCGCGACGGCGTCGACTACGTGCTGGTGCTGCTGATCGACCGCGAGAACATCGAGCGCGGCACCACCACCATCCACGCCGCCGACCGCAGCCTGCTGGGCAGCTTCACGCTGACCCACGCACTGGACGCGGCGCTGGTCGACGACGCCCGCGTGTTCCACGGCGTCACCGCGGTCACGCCGGTCGACCCGTTGAAACCGGCGCACCGCGACGTGCTGGTGGTGACGTTCAAGGCGGCCTGAGCTGCGCTACGCTGGCACGCACCTCGGCCACACTGGAGACCGCATGTCCACCGCCGCCAACATCGTCATCGCCGTGATCGCGCTGCTGCACCTGTGGTTCCTGATCCTGGAAATGTTCCTGTGGACCCGTCCGTCCGGCCGCCGCGTGTTCGGCACCACGGCGGAATTCGCCGCACAGTCGAAGGCGCTCGCCGCGAACCAGGGCCTCTACAACGGCTTCCTCGCCGCCGGACTGGTCTGGGGCCTCTGCCTCGGCGGCGCCGGCTTCCACGTGAAGGTGTTCTTCCTCGCCTGTGTTCTGGTCGCCGGAATTTTCGGCGGGCTGACCGCGAGCCGGAAGATCCTGTGGATCCAGGCGTTGCCGGCGCTGATCGCACTGGTGCTCATCCATCTGACCTGATGACGCAGGCACCCATGGCGACTCCCTCGCGCGAAACTGTGGGACAACGTTTCGATCCCGAGCGGATGCAACACGCCCGCGAGAAAACCTGGGCCGCGCTGCACGGCATCCGCGAGCGCATGCGCCCGGGCATCAGCGAAGACGAGGCGAAGGCCGCGGCGCTGGACGTGTTCCGCGAGCTGGGCTACGAGCGGCTGTGGCATCCGGTGCTGATCCGCATCGGCGCGAACACCACCAAGACGTACCGGCAACGCTCCGATCCGAACGTGCGGCTGGGCGAGAACGACAGCTACTTCATCGACCTCGGCCTGGTGTTCGACGGCCACGAAGGCGATGTGGGCGACACCTTCGTGGTCGGCCACGCGCCGCAGCGGCAGGCCTGCGCTGACGCCGCACGCACGCTGTTCGGCGAAGTGGCCGACGCGTGGCGAGCACAGGGGCTGAGCGGCCAGGCGCTGTATGCGTTTGCCGGCGAACGTGCCGAGGCGATGGGCTGGCGGTTCAACCACGCGATCAAGGGACATCGGGTCAGCGACTTCCCGCACTCGATCCATCAGGGTGGCGACCTCGGCGACCTGGAAGCGTCGCCATCGAGCGGGCTGTGGATACTGGAGATCCAGATCGCGCATCCGACGGAACCGTTCGGCGCGTTCCACGAGGATCTGCTGACGGCGTGAGGCCTCCGGCTTTCGGGATGCCCGATCGGGCCCTGGCAACCTTGCACAAAGGCAGCGCCCAAAAGGACTACCCTGATCGGGATCCGGTACGGCGTCGGCGCCGCGGCCGCGAGGTCATTTCCGCATTGAAATAATCTGCAACAGACAGCATTTGAGCTGTCACTTGGCTGCGTTCGTGCAGCCCCTTTCCGGAGTCCGACCCGTGGCCCGCAAGAAACCCCTGACCCTGTATCGCAACATCGGCATCATCGCGCACATCGACGCGGGCAAGACCACGACCACCGAGCGCATCCTCTATTACACCGGGCGCAAGCACCAGATCGTCGATGTGCACGACACCAAGGACGGCAGGGGCTCGACCACCACCGACTACATGGAGCAGGAGCGCAAGCGCGGCATCACGATCCAGTCGGCAGCGGTGACCGCGGAGTGGAAGGGCCACCAGATCAACGTGATCGACACCCCGGGACACGTCGACTTCACCATCGAGGTGAACCGCTCGCTGCGTGTGCTCGACGGCGCGGTGGTGGTGTTCGACGGCGTCGCCGGGGTGGAGCCGCAGACCGAGACCAACTGGCGCCTGGCCGACCAGTACAAGGTGCCGCGCATCTGCTACGTCAACAAGATGGATCGCATCGGTGCCAGCTTCGCGCATTGCGTGAAGGGCATCCGCGAGCGCCTGGGCGCCAACGCGCTGCTGTGCCAGGTGCCGCTGGGCAGCAGCGACGAGTTCGTCGGCATGGCCGACCTGGTCGCCGGCGTGGGCTACCTCTGGGCCTCCGACGACAAGGACAGCGTGTGGGAAACCGTGCCGCTGGACGAGATCAAGGCCCGCCTCACGTTCGGCGCCAGCGCCGACAACGACTGGATCGCGAATCTGCCGAAGCTGCGCCAGGACCTGCTGGAAACCGCGCTGGCGCTGGACGACGACGCCTTCGAGCGCCTGCTGAACACCGGCGAGTTCGACCCGGCGGTGCTGAAGCAGTGCATCCGCCGCGGCACCGTCACCGGCGAACTGGTGCCGGTGCTGTGCGGCTCGTCGTACAAGAACAAGGGCGTGCAGCAGCTGCTGGATGCGGTGGTCGACTACCTGCCCTACCCGGGCGAGAACGGCGGCATCGCGATGGTCGACGAGGACGGCCATGTCGTCGGCGAGCAGGTCGTCACCGACGACGCGCCGGCACGCGCGCTGGCGTTCAAGGTGATCAACGACCAGTTCGGCACGCTCACCTTCTGCCGCATCTATTCCGGCGTGATCAAGAAGGGCGACACCCTGCTCAACGTCACCCGCGGCAGGAAGGAGCGCGTGGGCCGCATCGTCGAGGTGCAGGCCGACGACACCCGGGAAATCGACGAGGTGCGCGCCGGCGACATCTGCGCGTTCGTCTCGATGAAGGACACCGAGACCGGCGATTCGCTGTCCGACCCGGCGCACCCGGCGTTGCTGGAGCGCATGCGCTTCCCCGACCCGGTGATCAGCGTGTCGGTGGAGCCGAAGAACCGCAACGACGTCGACAAGCTGTCCAGCGCGCTCTACAAGATGGTCAAGGCCGACCCGTCGCTGAAGCTTGAGGTGGACCAGGAAACCGGCCAGACCGTGCTCAAGGGCATGGGCGAGCTGCACCTGGAGGTGACCATCGACCGCATGCGCACCGAGCTGGGCGTGGAGGCGAACATGGGCAAGCCCAGGGTCAGCTTCCGCGAGGCGTTCGGCCGCACCGTCGAGCACACCTACACGCACAAGAAGCAGACCGGCGGCTCCGGCCAGTTCGCCGAAGTGACGATGATCTTCGAGCCGGGCGAACCGGGCTCGGGCGTGGTGTTCTCCGACGAGGTGGTCGGCGGCCGCGTGCCGCGCGAGTACATTCCGGCGGTCGAGCATTCGGTCAAGGCCGAATCGCAGGAAGGCCAGGTCGCCGGCTACGAGGTGGTCGACTTCAAGGCGCGCCTGATCGACGGCAAGTACCACGACGTCGACTCCTCCGCGCTGGCGTTCGAAATCGCCGCGAGGCAGTGCTTCCGCGAGGCGCAGAAGCTCAGCAAGCCGAAGCTGCTGGAGCCGATCATGCACCTGGAAGTGGTGATGGAAGCGGACTACCTCGGCGACGTCATCGGCGACATCAACCGCCGCCGCGGCACCGTCAGCGACCAGGGCCAGAAAGGCAGCTCCGCCTTCGTGCAGGGCTTCGTGCCGCTGGCCGAGATGTTCGGCTACATCAACTTCCTGCGCTCGGCCACCCGCGGCCGCGGCACCTTCACCATGGAGTTCGACCACTACGAGGACGTGCCCGCCAGCATGGTGGAGAAGCTGATGGAGAAGGAGGCGAAGTAAGGCTTCGCCCTTCCTGGCCGGCGGCCGCACCGCGGTCGCCGGCTGGCGCTGCGGCAGCGACTCCTCCGTTCCTGTACCAAAGAGTAACGGGGTGGAGCACCATGGCCCTGGTGAGCAGTAGCATATTGTCCGACCGCAGGCAGCGATGTTGCCTGCATCCGGGTGCCGGGGGGCACCTCTCCATCTCGACCAGGGAATACCATGACTACTCACCGCACGCGGCCGACCTTGCTTGCGCGGCCTCTCCGTATCCATCAGCGACCGCTGGCCGCCGCCTGTGCCGCCCTGCTCGGCCTGACCCTGGCCGGCGCGGCATCGGCGCAGCAAGCGCAGGAACAGCCGGCCACGCCGACGGGCAGCCAGACGGCGCCCGTCGACAAGAAGGCCGACGCCACCGCCAAGAAGAACAAGAAGTCCGAGAACACGGTGAGCAACCTCGACGCCATCATCGTCACCGGCATCCGCGGCAGCATCGAGAATTCGCTGAAGGCCAAGCAGAATTCGGACAACATCATCGAGGCGATCTCGGCCGAGGACATCGGCAAGCTGCCGGACGCGAGCATCGCCGAAAGCCTGTCGCGCGTACCGGGCCTGGCCACGCAGCGCCTGAATGGCCGCGCCAACGTGATCTCGATCCGCGGCCTGTCGCCCGACTTCGCCGGCACCACGCTCAACGGGCGCGAGCAGGCCACCATCGGCGAGAACCGCGGCGTCGAATACGACCAGTACCCGTCCGAGCTGATCAGCGGCGCGGCGATCTACAAGACGCCCGACGCCAGCCTGATCGGCCAGGGCCTGTCCGGCACCGTCGACCTGCACACGATCAAGCCGCTGGACCTGCCCAACCGCGCCTTTGCCGTCAACCTGCGCGGCGAGCACACCAGCAACGGCAAGCTCAACCCGGGCAGCGGCGTGGGCGACATGGGCCACCGCGCCAGCATCTCCTACATCGACCAGTTCTTCGACCACACCCTGGGCCTGGCCGTGGGCTTTGCCCACCTCGACTCGCCGATCCAGGAAAAGCAGTACCAGGCCTGGTGGTGGAGCATGAACAACGGTCCGGGCAGCGCCGAGGACCTCTGGTACGCACCGCACACGCCCGGTATGCCCGACGGCGTGATCTCGCAGGAAGGCATGCAACTGCGCGCGCAATCGCTGAACCAGAAGCGCAGCGGCCTGATGACCGTGCTGGAATGGGCGCCGGGTGACCATTACCACTCCACACTCGACCTGTACTACTCCACCTTCGGCGAGAAAAAGTTCACCAACGGCGTGCAGTGGTCGAGCAGCCCGTGGGACAACGTCAGCTACTCCAACGTGGGCGTCACGCCGGCGCAGCCCTACCCGGTGGTCACCTCCGGCACGATCGACGGCATCGCGCCGATCCTGCAGAACCAGTACACCAAGGAACACGACAAGCTGTTCTCGGCCGGCTGGAACAACCAGTACGACTTCGGCAACGGCTGGACGGCCACCGCCGATCTGTCGTATTCCAGCGCCAAGAAGAAACTGCACGACGCCTACCTGTTCACCGGCCTGGCCGGCGGCGCCTTCACCAGCGTCGACTTCCGCACCCCGCTCGGCAACGGCTACCCGTACTTCTCGCCGGCAGTGAACCTGGCCGATCCCGCCACGGTGGTCTTCACCGACCCGGACGGCTACGGTTACAACGGCCGCCAGGAGTTCGACCGCCAGAAGGACACGATCAAGGCGGTGCGCCTGGAAGTGAGCCACCCGCTGGGCTGGATCTTCAGCAGCATGAACCTGGGCGTGGACTACTCGGACCGCACCAAGACCAAGCAGGCCGACGTGAACTTCGCCTGGCTCAACGGCAACGGTTCCACCCAGGGCACCTACGACAACCACTTCAGCACGCCGGTGGATCCCGCCTTCCTGCGCGGGTCCACCTCGCTCGGCTACGGCGGCATCCCGGGCATCCTCTACTACGACGTGCTGGGCGCGCTGGCGAACCAGTTCTACCTGACCCAGCGCAACGGCAAGGACGACTGGAGCCGCAACTACACGGTGGAAGAGAAAGTGCCGGTGGCCTACGCCAAGTTCAACATCGAGACGATGCTGGGCAACGTGCCGCTGCGCGGCAACGTGGGCGTGCAGTTCGTGCGCACCGACCAGTCCTCCACCGCACTGCAGACCAACGGCGACACCCTGGTCGGCCGCATCAGCGACGGCGCGAAGTACAACAACGTGCTGCCCAGCCTGAACCTGGTGGCGCAGCTCACTGATCGCCAGTACCTGCGCTTCGGCCTGGCCAAGACCATGGCGCGCGGACGCATCGACGACGAGAAGGTCGCCACCTCCGCCGGCGTGTCACTGGTGCAGCAGGGTCCCGGCGCCGGCCAGGTGCTGTGGTCCGGCAGCGGCGGCAACCCGAAGCTGAAACCGTACATCGCGGTCGGCACCGACCTGTCGTACGAGTTCTATTTCGGCAAGTCCAGCTATTTCGCCGCCGCGGTGTTCAACAAGAACCTGCTCAACTACATCTACAACCAGACCACGCTCGACTACGACTTCTCGCACTACACCAACGACAACCCCACGCTCACCGAGACCAGCGAGAGGGGCTCGTTCACCCGCCCGGCCAACGGTACCGGCGGCAAGATGCAGGGCCTGGAGCTGTCCGGTGCGCTGGAAGGCGGCCTGCTGGCGCAGGCGCTGGACGGCTTCGGCGTGCAGGCCAACTTCTCGCTGACCAACAGCAACATCCCGGTCAGCTCGATCTCGTCGATCCCCGGCGGCCCGGCCACCCTGCCCGGCCTGTCGCGCAAGGTCGCCAACCTCGCGCTGTACTACGAGAAGTACGGCTGGTCCGTGCGCGTGGCCGAGCGCTACCGTTCGTCCTTCACCGGCGAGGCCGTAGCGCTGTTCGACCAGCTCGGCTACACCAAGGTGCTGGCCAACAAGCAGACCGACATGCAACTCGGCTACGCCTTCTCCGAAGGTCGCTGGAACGGCCTGTCGCTGCTGCTGCAGGTCAGCAACCTCACCAACACGCCGGACACCACCGTGCAGGTTTCCGGTCTGCCCAACGGCGTCTCGGTGGCCAGGCCACTGGAATACGACACCTGGGGGCGCACGGTGATGCTCGGACTGAACTACAAGCTATAGGCAACCCGGCAGCCGCGGGAAAGCCACGGAACCCGGGGAGCGATCCCCGGGTTTTTCATTGAGAACTTCGAAAAACCTTCCACGCAACGTCATTCCAGCGAAGCGGAGCCATTCAAGCTGCCCCATTGGCCGCCCATCACGCGGAAAGGTGCTCGTACAGGATCACCGCGCCCACCCCGATCAGGATGATGCCGCCGATGATCTCCGCACGCCGGCCGACCATCTCGCCCAGCACGCGGCCGAGCATGATGCCCAGCGTGACCATGCCGAACGTGCACAGGCCGATCACCACGGCCACCACGGCGATCGGCGTGTCGACGAGGGCCAGCCCCACGCCCACCGCCAGCGCGTCGATGCTGGTGGACAGGCCGGTGATGGCGAGGCCGACGATGCCGTGCTTCTTCGCCTCGTCGACCGGCTCGTCCGGTTCCGGCTTGAAGCCGTTCCGGATCATGTGCAGGCCCAGCACCAACAGCAGGCCGAAGGCGATCCAGTGGTCCCAGGCCTCGATGTAGCGCGCGGCGCCCTTGCCCAGCAGCCAGCCGACTACCGGCGTGATCGCCTCGATCACGCCGAAGATCAGGCCGACGCGCAGCGCCTGGCTGAGCCGCGGCCGGGTCATGGCGGCGCCCTTGCCGATCGCCGCCGCGAACGCGTCGGTGGACATGGCGAAGCCGAGCAGCAGGATGGAGATGGGATTCATGGGTGGCCAGGTCGGTCGGGCAAGGCGCAACGGCACGACGGCGCGCCCCACCGCAGTGGCGCCGTCAGCCGTTGGTCTCGCCAACCAGGATCGGTGTCTTCGCCACGGCAGGCTTGCCGAGCATGTTGACGAAGACGCCTCGTCGGGACGAGGCAGGCTACTCCCCAAGGGGGTCGCGCTGCCGGCATCACCGCCAGCGCGGCGGCAAGGTTAGCACGATGGCGCAGTGGGCCCGGCATATGCAGGCGCGCGAGCCGCCGCGCATACTCGGGCATCGTTCAGGACAGGCACAGGGGATCTCGCATGAAGGCACCACGCGCACTCGGCTCCGTCGCGGCGGCCACGATGGTCTTCTGCGCCGGCATCGGCATGGCTCACGCCGACACCACGGCCGAAGCCCTGCCCGAAACCATGGCCACGCTGAAGCACGCCATCAGCATCCCCACGGTCGAGGGCGAGCACCAGGTGCCGGTGCTGGCCGCCTATCTCGCGGACAAGCTGAAGGCCGGCGGCTTTGCCGCCAGCGATGTCGAGATCATCCCGGTGGGCGAAACCGCCGCGCTGGTGGCGCGCTATCGCGGCACCGGCCAAGGAAAGGGCAAGAACAAGCCGATCCTGCTGTCCGGGCACATGGACGTGGTGGCGGCGAAGCGCAAGGACTGGACCCGCGACCCGTTCACCCTGATCGAGGAAAACGGCTATCTCTACGGCCGCGGCACCGCAGACATGAAAACCGCGGTGGTGGTGCTGGTCGAAACGCTGATCCGGCTCAAGCACGAAGGCTTCAAGCCGCGCCACGACCTGATCCTGCTGCTGTCCGGCGACGAGGAGACCACGATGGCCTCGACCCGCGAGCTGGCGAAGCGCTATCACGACGCCGAATTCCTGCTCAACGCCGACGCCGGCGGCGGCACCCTGAACCCGGATACCGGCAAGCCCGCGCTGTACCAGATCCAGGCCGCCGAAAAGACCTATGCGGACTTCCACATCAGCCTGACCTCGGCCGGCGGGCACTCCAGCGAACCCAACGCGGACAACGCGATCTACCGGCTGGCGCGCGTCATCGACCGCGTCGCCGGCTACCAGTTTCCGCCGCTCAGCAACGAGATCACGCTCGCCTCGCTGCGTGCGCTCGGCGCCCACACACCCGGCCCGCTGGGCGCAGCGATGACCCGCTTCGCCGCCCACCCCGACGATGCCGCCGCCGCGGCCACCATCTCGGCCGACCCCGCCTATGTCGGCCAGATCCGCACCACCTGCGTGGCCACCATGCTCAACGGCGGCCACGCGCTCAACGCACTGCCGCAAAGCGCCAGCGTCAACATCAACTGCCGGATCTTTCCGGGCACCCCGGTCGACAGCGTGCGCGACACGCTGGTCAAGGTGATCAACGACAAGTCCGCCACTGTGGCCGTGCTGTCGCCTCCGCCGGTGGCCAGCCCCGCCTCGCCACTACGCCAGGATGTGATCGCCGCCGTCACCGCGGCCGTGCACCACCGTTTCCCAGGCGTGGAAATCGTCCCCGGGATGTCCGCCGGTGCCTCCGACAGCATGTACTTCCGCAACGCCGGCATACCCAGCTACGGCATCGATGCCGCCTTCACCAAGCCCGACGACACGTTTGCGCACGGGCTCAACGAGAAGCTGCCGGCTTCGGAGGTTGAGGCGGGGTTGGAGTTCTGGCATCGGGTGCTGGTGCAGTTGGCGAAGTGAGGTAACTGGCAGAACTGGCGTAATGTCGGCTCCCGATCTCGGACAGACGTTGGAACGGCTGAGCCTGACTCCGTTTTCGTGGTGCGGCATGCGACCAGCCGCCACAAACGTTGGCGGGATTCATTGAAGTTATCATCGGATGATATATAGTCATGCCAAAGGAAGACGTGGGACTGGAAACGCTGCTGTTGCTCAACGGCGAGATCTACGATCAGGGCAACGGCTACTGGATCAAGATAGAGGCATGGCGTGTCGAGACGAATGAGCATGTGCCACACGGCATACGCTACGCGCTGACATTGCATGATCGCTACGGCACGCGGTTACTCGGTTTCGACAATGCGCATGCCGTCAAGCCTCCGAAGCGCAAGCGTCATGCAGATCGGCGTCTGGCCTACGACCATCGCCATCGTCACGTCAGCGACAAGGGCGTGCCGTACGAATTCACCCGCCCGCAGCAATTGCTGGAGGACTTCTTCAACGAAGTCGACCGCGTACTTGAGGAAACGAAGTCATGAAAAAGTTGGTCATCGGCATCGCCTCCCAGCAGGCCATCCGCGCCCGCGCACTGGCCATTGCGCGTGGCGACCATCAGCCACGCCCCAACGAGCCGAAGATCTGGTTCACCTCCATGCGCTCGCTGGCCGAAGTGTTGTCCGACGACAACCGCGCGTTGCTGCGTGTAATCAGGGAGCAGAAGCCCGAGTCACTGAGCCAGCTCGCCAAGTTCACCGGGCGCGCGCCCAGCAATCTTTCGCGGACGCTCAAGACGATGGAACGCTACGGGCTGGTCGAGCTGCGCCGCACCTTGCGTAACGTGCAGCCCGTCGCCACGGCCAGCGAATTTGTGATTCAGGCGGCGTGAGGTCGAGGATTTAAATGAACTTACCCCTTTATTTCGACGTACTGCGGTGAGAGTGCAATCGTGAACAGAGCTGCGCACCCGGCAAGGAAGGACGGATCGTGAGAATGCTCATTCCCGCGAATCGCCTCCAGTGGATTCCAAAAAAGCTGCGCCTTGCGCATGAATACTGCTTCTTCTTGCATGACGAATTCGCCAGGATGCTGGTCGAGTACGAGGCCGCGGATGCGCCTACGATTTCTTTCGCGTTCGCGAGCAAATCACAGGCCAGTAGATTCGAGGATCTCGCGAAGAAGCACGATGCCCTGACGGCCATGCGTGAACTTGGGCTGCATTCAGAGGCCAGGCGCGTTGTGCTGAATCACATCACGATGGCGATGGTGTCGGATTGCGCGCATCACATCTACGAGTCGCTGAGGTGCTTCGAGAAGCGCAAGTTCATACCGGGACTCAACCTGCTCCGAAAGCCATTACTGGACAGCCTCATGTACTTCTCCTGGATGGTAGCCGACGAGGATGGCTTCTACTCGGCATTTACTGCAGGAGACCCCGCCAAGCTCACTCAGAAGGTGCTCGGCAACCGCCGTAAAGAGATCCTTGCATCGGCGATCGCGAATACCGAGCTAGAGGACATTGTTACGGCGGAAGATCTCATTTCCATCATCTACGATGTCGGAAACCCAGACGGGCTTTACGGATTGTTCCAGCACGCGGTCCACCTGATCACGGTAGAGCGCATCGAGATCAAGACGTCGCCGGAGAACTTCAACTTCATTTTCAAGAATCCAGACGAAGATGACATCTACGAGGCACTCTACCTGACGTTACCGACGGTGCTCCTGTATCTGGCGCACGTGATCCTGGCCCTGCACGAACGGATCCAGCCTCCCAGTCCGGGCGCTAGAGAGGCCTTCGTGTTCCGCACCGTTAATGCGTACCGATTCCTGCGCCAGGAAGGTGGTAAGGCTGCTTTGGCGGAAGCCATGGGGGAAGCGCTCTCGCCCCATATCAAGTGTCCTGGTTGCGCGGCGCCTCTAAAGGTTACGGAGTACAACGCCATGCGTCTTCTACTAACAGAGTCGTTTCGGTGTGCTCATTGCCGGCACAAGCAACCTTTTCCGCTCTCTTGGATATTCTGACGGCTGCACCCGGAAGGGAGCTGAGCCCGGATGCTGATCATGGTTGAACATGGGCCGTGGGGACGCGTTGTCGTGAAGCCCATATACACGCCGAGCCCTCTTCTCGCAGGGCAGGCTCAGGACGTATTCGCCAAGTAGGCGATAAGGAGTACCACGCATATGCGTTTCGTTGACGCCGGCCCCGACATTCCGAACGAGCTAATCGCCGCCCAAGAGAGAGGCGAAACGCTCTTTGTCTGCGGGGCAGGCGTGTCCCGTACCGTGGGCCTTCCACTTTTCCGTAAGCTCGTTGAGCAGGTCTACGGTCGCCTGGGGGAGAGCTGGGTGCACCATCCCGCCGAGCGGGAGGGCATGGTGGAGGGCGGAGAACTCTTTGGTCAGTACGACAGGGTCCTGCGATGCCTGGAGCGGCGTCTTGCGGCGTCCGAATCGCCGCGCAACCGCAACATGAAGGCACGTATCCGCACCGCGGTGCGGGATGAGCTTGCGCCTTCGGAAGAGGCAGACCTGTCCAATCATCTGGCTCTGCTGACGCTTTCGCGCGACAACCAAGGCATATCGCGCCTGCTCACCACGAACTTCGACACGCTCTTCGAACGTGCGTGGCTGGGAGAGCACGGCAACTTGGCTGCAAGCCATGCTGGCATGGCGCTCCCGCGACCAATGACATCGGGGTTCTCGGGCGTACTTCACCTGCATGGGCGGCTGGCCGACGCCTTGGTTCAAACCTCTGAAACCGACTTGGTCCTCACCAGCGCCGAGTTTGGCGATGCCTATCTGCGTTCCGGTTGGGCATCTAGGTACGTCTACGATCTTGCGCGCACGCATACGCTCGTTCTGGTGGGCTACCAAGCTGACGATCCACCCATGCGCTACCTTCTGGAGGTGCTCGAAGCGGACCGGGAGCTCTATCCGGACCTGAGAAAGGTCTATGCGTTCGGCGAATGCTCCGCCGACGACGGCGAAATCAAAGAAGCACTGTGGCGGGCGAAGGGCGTCGAGCCAATCCTGTACCGCGTCGACAACAACGATCATTTCCCGCTGTATGCCACCTTGCGCGAGTGGAAGGGCTACCAGGACGACCCCACGGCGTGGCGGCGCGAACGGTTGCGAGGATTGCTCGAAGAGCATCCGCGCCCGTCGTCCGACGAAGCAATAGCGCGCTGCACAGCGTTGCTTGACCGGGGCGATGCGAGCCAACTGCTGGGCGAGCTGTCCCCAGATGCCGCCTGGCTGCCGACCCTGGCGGAACGCGGCGTGCTCAAGCATCCGCTGCCGGATGTATGGATCGCGGGTCGGATCAACGATCCGGAGATGACCCGCGCTTGCGCAGGTCTCTTGCCGTTCGACGAACAAACGCGCTGGCGCGTCAAACTCGCGCTGGATGGGGCCGGCGATGAGCTGACCGACATCAGGAAGCAGGCATGGCGCCTGATGTCGGGCCAGCCGACGCCCAAAACCAGTTCCAGCTTCGATGGCCGCTGGTACGACTGGCTGCCCTTGATTCATAACGGGCAGACAGGCTTTCAGGCACGGGATCTGGTCGCCGACATCCTGACCCCACGCCTCAAGATCGGCAAACCTCTGTGGCGGCCAGACGAAGACGAGCCGTCCCCGGAGGCCTTGTACAAGCTGGTCACCGTCGACATGGAGCCTGCAGACCATCCGCCGCCGTCGGAAATTCTGAAGGCTTGGCCGGACACGGTCGAAGACTCGCTGGCGCTCTTCAGAACGCTGGACCGATCCCTCATCAACGCTTTGGAACAGGCATCGGACCTGGGAAAGACCGGCGATTGGGATGCGCCCAGTCGGGATGTGCCGTCTGTCGCGAAGCACGCCCAGAACCGCCATCGCGGGGGATTCCGGCCCATCGTGCGTGTATTAGCCGATCTGTGGGAGCGAATCGCCGAGCATGATGCCGCCGGCGCGAGGCATCTGATTCGCCAGTGGCTGGAATCGCCCTTTGTGCTGCTCCGGCGGCTTTACCTCTTTGCGCTTGCGGATGAAAGTTGGCCAGCGAACGAAACTGCGCAGATCGTACTCGGGTTGAACGATGACGATTTCTGGGATGGCCACACCCAAGTGGAGATCATGCGGCTTCTGGCGGCGCGATGGCCCCAGTTTGGTGTGCAGGAACGCACAGCCCTGGAAGATCGGCTGCGTGCGGGAGTACCCGCAGCACTCTTCACCGAAGATGCGGTAGCCGACGCCGAGCGCTGGACGTCAATCGTCGACGACTCGATCTATCGAAGAATCCATCGGATCGTAGCTGCAGGTGGCGCCGTGTCCAAAGAATCCCAGGCCCTATTGGCTGAGATCAGTGCGCGTCATCCGCGATGGACGGCGGGGCCTGAAGACCGGGACGACTTTTCCACGTGGCATACGGAACGGGTCGGTCCCGATGGGCATCCCGAACTGCTTGCCGGAGTCGAAGATGATCGACTGGTGCAGGAGGCGCTTCGACTGCAGCAGGAGCAGCACTTCGACGAAGGCGATCTATGGCGCGTGTTCTGCAGTGCAGATCCTGAGCGGGCGTTGCGAGGATTGAAGCATGAAGGCGATGCGGGGCGCTGGGACCCAGGTGCTTGGAGGCATTTGTTGTGGTCAGCCGCCGAAAAGGAAGATGCCGCCTTCCAGCATGACGTTGCTGGGCTGATCCTGGCGATGCCAGCGCCAGTTCTGGGCGAGATTCTCCATGCAGCCACTTCCTGGATGACGCGACAACGTGAGGCGCTCGCGCAAGCACCCGAGCGGGGTGAGGCGCACTTCCTTCCTGTGTGGGACTGCCTGGCCAATCTGGCCTATGAAGTTCGGGAAGGCGAAGAGGTAGATGCCAGCTATGGCGGGGATGTAGTCGATCAGGCGTTGAACCGGCCCGGTGGCGATCTGGCTTCTGCATTGCTGGGCGCGCTGGCAGCTACAAAGCCTGCCAATGACAGCGGGTTGGGCGATACGCTCGACCCAAGATTCTCGCGGCTGGCGACGGCCGAAAATCGGGCCGGACTCCTGGGGCGGGTATATGTCGCGCGAGACCTCGCTTTCATGGATGCGATCGCGCCCGAGTGGACTGGCGAGCATCTAGTGCCCCGCCTGCATTGGAACCACCCAGAGGCAGGGGCGCTGTGGCGTGCTTATGCGCATGGGCGCATCGGGAAAGCACGTCTTTTCAATGCACTAAAGCCTGCCTTGCTGCAGACGTTGGAAGAGAAGCGCGTGCCCGAGCAGCATCTCGAAGGGATATTCTCGAAGCTGCTAGATGTCGCCATCTGGCATCGCAAGGGCGAGGGTCGCGAGTACGTCCTATCCAATGCCGAAGTGAAGCGGGCACTTGCCATCGCGCCCAGTCGCGTGCGTCAGAATGTGGCTTGGCAGCTTTGGCGGATGATGGGCGACGAAAAAGTCCTCGACAAGGCTGCGCATTGGCAGAACCTCGTAAAGCCAGTGTTGCTGGATGTCTGGCCGTTGGATGCAAGCGCCAGAGGCAAGGGAGCATCGGAAAGGCTCGTCTTCATGGCGTTGGAATGTGGCGATGCGTTGCCTGATGCTGTAGATGCGATTCTCGATCTCATCGTTCCCTATCAGCTCTATGGACTTTCCCACGGGCTGCGACTTGAGCGCCATCACCAAGGCCTGTTCGAGGCCTATCCACGAGCCTTCTTGAAGCTTGCGAACGCGCTAATAGACCCAGAAGCATTTCCTGTGCCGAACGACCTTCCAAAGTTTCTCGACGATTGCGTTGGATTGGATGCAGAGGTCGCGAATGATCCCGCCTATATTCGACTCTATGGACTTCGGCGCCAGTTGAATTCTTAGGGAGTGCTAGAAGGGTGATGGGTGACCGCTTCTGGCCAAACTGAGACGCTCGCGCACGGCGCTCAAGCATAGGCTTTCGCGATCGGCTCTTCCGCCACCGCGCAGCGATGGCGCACCGAGTGTGCGCCAGGATGGTGCGCTGCTCTACCCGGGCCCCTGTGCGGCGGTGAGGCAGGGACGACAGGCCGCGTAGCGGGAGTCGACAGGACGTCGACTCCTTTTCGCACGGGCAGGATGCCCGTTCGAAAAGCCCGGCCCCGGCTCACGGACTTGCCGCCCATGGATGGGCGGCAAGCGCCAAGCGGGGTGTCGTTTTCTCTTGGGTACTTCTCTTTTGGACAAGCATAAAGAGAAGTACCTCGGGCGCCGCAGGCGCACGAAAGCTCTTGTTACTCACCAGCACAAGAGCTGCCCCCTCTCCCCAACCCTCTCCCCCGGCGCTGCCGGAGGAGAGGGAGCAGGAGGCCCCCCGATCCACGCTACAATTACCGGTTCGCTCTGCAGCCGACCCGCTACCCATGTCCACCCATCTCCAAGAAACCCGCCGCCGCCGCACCTTCGCCATCATCAGCCACCCTGACGCGGGCAAGACCACGCTGACCGAAAAGCTGCTGCTGTTCGGCGGTGCGATCCAGATGGCCGGCTCGGTGAAGAGTCGCAAGACGTCGCGCAGCGCCACTTCGGACTGGATGGCGCTGGAGAAGGAGCGCGGGATTTCGGTGACCTCGTCGGTGATGCAGTTCCCGTACGAGGGCAAGATCGTCAACCTGCTCGATACGCCGGGACACGCGGACTTCTCCGAGGACACCTACCGCGTGCTGACCGCGGTGGACTCGGCGCTGATGGTGATCGACTGCGCCAAGGGCGTGGAGGAGCGCACGATCAAGCTGATGGAAGTCTGCCGGCTGCGCGACACGCCGATCATGACCTTCATCAACAAGCTCGACCGCGAGGGCCGCTCGCCGATCGAGCTGCTGGACGAGGTGGAGTCGGTGCTGGGCATCGCCTGCGCGCCGCTGACCTGGCCGATCGGCATGGGCAAGCGGCTGAAGGGCGTGTACCACCTGGCGCTGGGCGAGGTGCACATCTTCGAGCAGGGCAAGAATTTCACACGGCAGGACTCGACCATCTTCAAGGGCCTCGACGCGCCCGGCCTGGCCGAGAAGATCGGCGCCGAGGCGATGCGCGAGCTGCGCGAGGAACTGGAACTGGTGCAGGGCGCCGCGCCGTCGTTCGATCTCGACGAGTACTTGGCCGGCAAACAGACGCCGGTGTTCTTCGGCTCGGCGGTGAACAACTTCGGCGTGCAGCTGCTGCTGGATTTCTTCATCGAGCACGCGCCGTCGCCGCGCCCGCGCGCCACCACCACGCGCGAGATCCAGCCGGAGGAAGAGAAACTCTCCGGTTTCGTGTTCAAGATCCAGGCGAACATGGATCCGGCGCACCGCGACCGCGTGGCGTTCATGCGCGTGTGCTCGGGCACCTACTCGGCCGGCATGAAGATGATCCAGACCCGCACGAACAAGGAAGTACGCATCGCCAACGCGCTGACCTTCATGGCCAGCGACCGCGAGATCGTCGAGACGGCGTACCCGGGTGACGTGATCGGCCTGCACAACCACGGCACCATCACCATCGGCGACACCTTCACCGAGGGCGAGCTGGTCACGTTCACCGGCATCCCGAACTTCGCGCCCGAGCTGTTCCGCCGCGCGCGGCTGCGTGATCCGCTGAAGATGAAGGCGCTGCAGAAGGGGCTGGCGCAATTGAGCGAGGAAGGCGCCACCCAGTTCTTCCGCCCGCTGATGTCGAACGACCTGATCCTGGGCGCAGTCGGCGTATTGCAGTTCGAGGTGGTCGCCTACCGTCTGAAGGACGAGTACAACGTCGACGCCAGCTTCGAACCGGTGACGGTGACCACCGCGCGCTGGGTGCATTGCGACGACGAGAAGAAACTGGCCGAGTTCCGCGAGAAGAACGCGATGCACCTCGCCGTGGACGGCGCCGGCGAGCTGGTCTACATCGCGCCGACGCGGGTCAACCTGCAGCTGGCGCAGGAGCGCTGGCCGCAGGTGCGCTTCGCCAATACGCGCGAGCATGCGGCGGCGGTGGAGCTGTAGCGGCAGCGCGACGCCGCTGCTAACGTGCGGATCTTTGTCGGGGGATCACGCATGCACGACCAGACCATCGCCTTCACCACGCCGCCCGAGGCACCGCGCTGGATGCGCTGGCTGCTGTTCTCGCCGCTGGCCCGGATCGCGATCTTCGTGCTGCTGTTCATGGCGCTGAGCTTCGCGACAGGCGCGTTGATGCATGCGCTGGGCTGGCTCGGCAAGGATGCCCCGGCGACCAGCCACGGCCTGGCACAATTCCTGATGCGCGCGCTGCCGGCGCTGCTTGCCTATCTGCTGCTGGTGCGGCTGGTGGAACGCCGCCCGCTCACCGAACTGGCGCCACGCCGGCTGCTGCCGGACGGCGCCGTCGGCACGGCCGCCGGCCTGCTGCTGTTCAGCGCGGTGGTCGGCGTGCTGTACCTGCTCGGCAGCTATCACGTCACCGGCACCAACCCGGACGCGCAATGGGTGCCCGCCCTGCTGATGGTGGGACTGGGCGCCGGCATCGGCGAGGAGATCATCTGCCGCGGCGTGCTGTTCCGCATCGTCGAAGAAGGCCTGGGCAGCTGGTGGGCACTGCTGGTCTCGGCGCTGTTCTTCGGCGCGGCGCACATCGGCAACCCCGGCGCCACATTGTGGAGCTCGGCGGCGATCGCGATCGAGGCCGGCCTGCTGTTCGGCATGGTCTACCACATCACCCGCTCGCTGCCGGTCTGCATGGGCCTGCACGCCGCCTGGAACTTCGCCCAGGGCACGATCTACGGCATCCCGGTTTCCGGTACCCCGGCCGACGGCTGGCTGGTCTCCAGCCGCAGCGGCCCGGACTGGCTCAGCGGCGGCGTGTTCGGCGCCGAGGCGTCGGTGGTCGCGCTCGGCCTGTGCTCGCTGTGCACGCTGGCCTTGCTGGCCGTTGCGCTGCGGCGCGGCTCGATCGTGCCATGCCGGCCGTGGCAGCGGTTCAGCCGCCGCTGAATCACCGCGTACGGCCTGCTATGGTTCGGCGACGGCACCGACTACCTTGTCGGTGGCGTGGCCGCCGATCCGGCAGTCGCTGAACAGACCGCCTGCCGAGCCGCCGTGACCCACATGCAGCCACCTACCCGCTCGAAAAAGAATTCATGGCTGGCCGATCAGCCGCTGCAGCGCAAGATGATGCTGGCGATCGGCCTGCTGCTGGGCCTGCTCCTGCTGACCAGTGTGGTCACCCTGCACTCGCTGCGCCAGCAGGAAAGCAATCGTCACCTGGCGACGCACACCTATCAGGTGCTGCTCGAACTTGATCATGTGCAGCGCGCCCTGCAGACCAGCCAGATCGGCGCGCGCGGCTACGCGCTGACGCAGCGCGCCGATCAGCGGGCGATGTTCGACAGCGGCACCAGCGACCTGCATGAGCGCATCGCCCATCTGCGCCAGATGACCGCCGACAACCAGTTGCAGCAGTTGCGCATCGATTCGCTGGAAAAGATGGCGGCACAGTGGCAACGCGAGATGACGGTCAACGCGATGGACGCGATCGCCCAGCTGAAGAGCATTGACACGACCGCGATGGCGCTGGAACTGCAGCGCATCCAGTCGAATTATCTGGAGCACCGTACGGTTCGCAGCGAGGATCTGTACGCCGTCATCGATCAGATGGCTGTCGAGGAAAACCACCTGCTGACGGCGCGCAACCTGCAACTCGATGGCGCGCTGGTCACCACCCGGTGGATCAATATCATCGCGATCCTGCTCGGGATCCTGCTCGGCATCGTCGTGATCCGGCTGACCTCGCAACTGGTGACCTGGCCGCTGCGTCGCCTTACCGACCTGATGACGCGGCTGGCGAATCACGATCACGGTTTCGAGATCCGCCGGCTCGACCGCCGCGACGAGGTCGGCGAAATTGCCCGCGCGCTGCAGGTATTCAAGCAGATGTCGCTGGACACCGAGACACAGACCTGGGTCAGATCCCGCGTATCGGACATTTCGCATATGCTGCTGCAGGCCACCACGCACAAGGATTTCGCGCAATGGCTGGCCAGCGAACTGGTACCGCTGTGCAGGGCCGGCGTGGGCCTGTTCTATTCCTTCGACGACACGCGCCACCGCCTCGACCTGCTGGGCAGTTACGGCCTGCGCCTGAACAACCGTTCGGCGGATCACTACCTGCCCGGCGAAGGGCTGGTGGGCCAGTGCGCGCTCGAACGCAAGGCCATCATGCTCGACGACGTGCCGGAAGATTACCTGCACATCGACTCGGGCAGCGGCGAGGCGCTGCCACGCCACGTCGCGATCCTGCCGGTGCTCTACCGCGACACCCTGATCGGCGTGCTGGAACTGGCCGGCTTCGTGCCGCTCACCATGCAACAGAAGCAGCTGCTGGACGAACTGCTGCCGATCGTGGCGCTGACCCTGGAGAACCTCAACCGCGCGATCAGCACGCATGACCTGCTGCTGCAGACGCGGGAACAGGCCGACGACCTGCGCCTGTCCGAACTGGTGATGCGCCAGCAGAAGGAAGTGCTGCGCGACAACAACGAGGCACTGCAGGCGAAGACGGCCGAGCTGGAAGAGCAGTCCGAACGGTTGATCGCCTCCGAGGAAGAGCTGCGCGTGCAGGCCGAGGAGTTGCAGGCGTCCAACGAGGAGCTGCGCGAGAAGACCGACAGCCTGAACCGGCAGAAATACGTGCTGGAGGATCTGCAGCAGGAGACCGCCGACAAGGCCGCCGAGCTGGCCCGCGCCAGCCAGTACAAGTCCGAGTTCCTGGCCAACATGTCGCATGAACTGCGCACGCCGCTGAACAGCCTGCTGATCCTGTCGCGCAACCTGGCCGACAACGACACCGGCAACCTCGATGCGGAACAGATCGAGTCGGCGCGGATCATCCACGACGCCGGCAACAGCCTGCTGCACCTGATCAACGACATCCTCGACCTGTCCAAGGTCGAGGCCGGCAAGATGGAGCTGGTGATCGACGAGTTGCCGCTGGCCGAACTGGCGCAGCGGTTGCGCCGCACCTTCGTCCACGTTGCCGGGCAGAAGTCGCTGGCGTTCACGCTGGACATCGAACCCGGCCTTCCGGCGATCCTGCGCACCGACGGCGCCCGGCTCGAACAGATCGCCAACAACCTGCTGAGCAATGCCTTCAAGTTCACCGCCGAAGGCGCGGTGGGCGTGCGCATCGGCCGCCCCCACAGCGAAGTCGAGGTTCCCGCCACGCTGCGCGACCAGCCGCTGATCGCATTGACCGTCAGCGATACCGGCATCGGCATTCCCGCCGACAAGTTCGAGCGCATCTTCAACGCGTTCGAACAGGTGGATGCCGGCACCAGCCGGCAGTTCGGCGGCACCGGACTGGGCCTGGCGATCTCGCGGCGGACGGCAAGGATGCTGGGCGGCGACCTGGTCCTGCGCAGCGAACCCGGCCGCGGCAGCCGTTTCACCGTGCTGTTGCCGGAGACGCCGCCGGCGATCGTACCGGCCGATCCGGCGGATCCCGATCTCGCGCCTGACCAGCAAGCTGCCCCATCTCGCTCCGCGACCGGCCGGCCGGCGGCGGCCGGCAGCGGACTGGCCGGCCACCGCGTGCTGCTGGTGGACGACGACATGCGCAACCTGTTCGCGCTGTCCAGGGTGCTGCGCGGCTGGGGGATGACGGTGAGCCTGGCGCAGGACGGCACCAAGGCGTTGCGCATGCTGGCCGACGAGGCGATGCCGGAGCTGCTGCTGATCGACATCATGATGCCGGGCATGGACGGCTACGAGATGATCCGCACGATCCGCATGCAGCCGCGCTACAGCGGGTTGCCGATCATCGCGCTGACTGCCAAGGCGATGCACGGCGATCGCGAGAAGTGCCTGGAGATGGGTGCCAGCGACTATTTGTCCAAGCCGATCGACCTCGACCAGCTGGTGCCCGTCATGCAGGCCTGGCTGCGGCCTTGAGCACGACGGGGTTCACACCCGTCACCGGCCACAGGGATTAAGGTGGCACAAGCCCGACCGCCCGACTGGTGTACGCAATGCTGCCGAAAATCCTGGTCGTCGACGATACCGCTGCCAACCTGGTCGCCATGCGCCGGCTGCTCGCCAACAGCGGCGCCGAGCTGTTCGAGGCGCGCAGCGGCAACGAGGCGCTGGCGCTGTGCCTGGACCACGAGTTCGCGCTGATCCTGCTCGACGTCAACATGCCCGACATGGACGGCTTCGAAGTGGCCAGCCTGCTGGGCGAAGCCGAGCACCTGCGCGACACCCCGATCATCTTCGTCACCGCCGCCTACGCCGATGACATGAACCGGCTCAAGGGCTACCGCTCCGGCGCGGTGGACTACATCGCCAAGCCGATCAACGACGTGATCCTGCAATCGAAGGTGCGCGTGTTCCTGGAGCTGTATGCGGCACGCGCCAAACTGCAGCAGACGCTGGACGAACTGGCCGAGCGCAACCAGCAACTGACCCGGGAGATCGCCGAGCGCGAGCTGATCGAGGCGATGGTGCGCCACCAGGCCAGCCACGACCCGCTGACCGGCCTGCCGAACCGCATCCTGTTCCACGACCGCCTGCACGGCGCGATCCAGCGCGCGAACCGCCACCACAGCCAGTTCGCACTGGCCTGCATCGACATCGACGGCTTCAAGCACGTCAACGACAGCCATGGCCACGCCGCCGGCGACGCCTTGCTGCAGGAGATCGCCGCACGGCTGTCGACACACCTGCGCAGCAACGACACGGTGGCCCGGCTGGGCGGCGACGAGTTCGCGCTGGTGCTGGAGGACATCGAGAACCCGCCGCTGGCGTTGCCGCTGTGCGAAAAACTCTGCGCGGCGCTGGGCGAACCTTACGCACTGCACGTCAACGGCCGCCCGATCGAGGTGCGCATCGGCGCCAGCATCGGCATCGCGCCCTACCGGCCGAACGAACACCCCGACGCCGACGAACAACTGATGCAGGCGGCCGACCACGCCATGTACGAGGCCAAGCGCGGCGGCAAGAACCGCTGCGTGCTGGCGGACTGAGCGAACGCCCGCAGGCAACACACGTTCAATCACGTTTGCGCGGCGACACCCACATCAGCACGCGCGCACGGAAGACCGTCTCGCCCGCGTCGTCCACCACCTCCACCCCGACCGGCCACTCGTGGCCGCCACCGGAGGCAGGCGTGGCCAACTCGGGCCTGGCGATACCGTGCATCGTGCCCACCGCCTTCTTCAGGTACTCGACGCTCATGCCCTTGGGAATCCAGCGCATGTCGGCCGGGATGGTCGCGTCGGTCATCACCCCGGCACTGAGTTCGGCCAGGTTGCACAGCGCGATCGCATGCACGGTGCCGATGTGATTGTGCACGCGGCGCCGGTCGCGGATGCGTACCTCGCAGCGGCCCGGCTCCAGCGCGATGAAGCGCGGCGCGATCGTGGCGAAGTACGGCGCCTTGAGGCAGACCAGGCGCGAGAAGATCCAGTGGCCCGCCGGCCAGCGGGTGATGCGGCGGTACAGCGACAACACGGATGCACTCATCTTTTCGCCCTCCGGGAAAAGAACCGGCCCGCAAGGCGGGCCGGTGGGTCGGTTCGATTTACGCGGCGTCGGCCCGCGTCTTGAACGCGCGCAGTTCGTCGGTATCGAAGTCGTCCACCGAGATGAACTCGAACACGCCTTCGCGCACGCGCCTGAGCAGCTCGGCCTCGGCCTCGGAAATCACCCCGGCCTGCTGCGCCTCGGCAAGCTGGCCCAGGTAGTCGTGCGAGGTGAACTGGCCGGACTTCAGCGCCTTGCCGAACTTGCGGTCGACCGGCTCGGCGGCGATCACGTCGGGCAGCAGCGCTTTCATGCGGCCGATCGTGTTGTTCGGCGTGGGCGTGGTGTAGACCCAGTCGGTGAGTCGATCGAGCGCTTCGTTCGGCGCGGTGAGCAGCGCGGCGACGCGGCGGCCCAGACGATCGGACGGCGGCACTTCGCGGCGACCCAGCGGGAATACCAGTACGCGCAGCAGCCACGCCACCGGGCGCACCGGGAAGTTGCGGATCGCGCCGTCCAGCGCGTTCTGGATCAGCCACATGCACTCATGGAAGCCCCAGGCCAGGAACGGACGATCGGCTTCCGGCCGACCGTTGTCCTCATACTGCTTGAGCATGCTGCTGGCGATGTACAGGTAGCTCAGCACGTCGCCCAGGCGCGCCGATAGTTTCTCCTTGAACTTCAGCTTGCCGCCGAGCACGCCCATAAACACGTCGGCGCACAGCGCCAGCGCGGCGGAGTAGCGATCGAGCTTGCGGTAGTAGCGGCGGGTGTAGGCGTCGCCGGCGGTTTCGCCGATGCGCGCGCCGCTCACGCCCATCGCGAAGCTGCGCACCGCGTTGGAGATGCCGAAGCCGATGTGGCCGAACAGCAGCCGGTCGAACGTCTTCAGCTGCTCGCCGCGGTCGGCGATCGACAGCGCCTGCATTTCCTTCAGCACGTAGGGATGGCAGCGGATCGCGCCCTGACCGAAGATCATCAGGCTGCGCGTCATGATGTTCGCGCCTTCCACCGTGATCGCGATCGGCACGCTGGCCCAGCCGCGGCCGGCGTAGTTCTTCGGACCCAGCTGCACCGCCTTGCCGCCGTGCACGTCCATGGTGTCGCTGGCGATCTGCCGCGCCCACTCGGTGGCGTGATACTTCGCGATCGCCGACGGCACCGCCGGCTTCTCGCCGCGGTCGACCGCAGCCGCGGTGGCGCGCGACAGCGCCGCGGTGGCGTAGGTGAGGCCGCCGATGCGCGCCAGCGCTTCCTCGACGCCCTCGAAACGGGCCACCGCCAGGCCGAACTGCTTGCGCATGCGCGCGTACGCGCCGGTGGCCAGCGCCGAGGCGCGCATGCCGCCGGTGGCGTTCGACGGCAGCGAGATCGCGCGGCCCACCGACAGGCACTCAACCAGCATGCGCCAGCCGTGGCCGGCCATCTGCGGGCCGCCGATCAGTACCGACAGCGGCGCGAACACGTCCTTGCCGCGCACCGGGCCGTTCTGGAACGGGACGTTCAGCGGGAAGTGGCGGCGGCCGATTTCGAGACCGGGCGTGGAGCGCGGCAGCAAGGCCAGGGTGATACCGAGGTCTTCCTTGTCGCCGAGCAGGTGCCCGGGGTCGTACATGCGGAAGGCCAGGCCGATCACGGTGGCGACGGGCGCCAGCGTGATGTAGCGCTTGTCGAAGGTAAGTTTTATGCCGAGCGTCTCGACGCCATCGACCAGCTGCTTGCAGACGATGCCCACGTCGGGGATCGAGGTGGCGTCGGAGCCGGCGTACGGGCCGGTCAGCGCGAAGCAGGGAATCTCCTCGCCCACCGCGAGGCGCGGCAGGTAATGGTTCTTCTGCTCGTCGCTGCCGTAGTGCAGCAGCAATTCGGCCGGCCCCAGCGAGTTCGGCACCGCCACCGTCGAGGCGACCGTGGCCGACATGCTGTTGAGCTTCTGCAGCACCGCCGAATGCGCCAGCGCGGAGAACTGCAGGCCGCCGTACTGCTTCGGGATGATCATGCCGAAGAAGCGGTTCTTCTTGATGAAGTCCCACACGTTCGGCGGCAGGTCGGCCAGTTCGTGGGTGATCTGCCAGTCGTCGATCATCCCGCACAGCTCTTCCACCGGGCCGTCCATGAAGGCCTGCTCCTCCACGCTCAGCTCGGGCTTCGGCTGCTTCAGCAGTTCGTGCCAGTCCGGTTTGCCGGAAAACAGTTCGCCCTCGAAACCGACGGTGCCGGCCTCCAGCGCGGTCTGCTCGGTCTCCGACAGCTTCGGCGTGACCTTGGCGAACAGCTTCAGCAACGGCAGGCTGATCTGCTTGCGGCGGAAGTCCACCAGCAGCAGCGGCAACGCGATCGCCAGTTCGACGATCAACAGGATTGTCGTGGTCCACGGTGCGTGGGCCAGCAGCCCGACCACCAGCGTGGCGACGATCGTGACGATCGCCCAGGTGCGCAGGCTGCTGCGGTGATAGGCGCAGGCGCCGGAGGCAATCAATGCCGCCAGCAGGGTCAGTATCACGGACATCTCAACACCTCATTGCGATTGAACGGCGCCGGCGAGGTGCCGGTCGGCGGGTAATGGAGCAAGACTCTGCACGAAGCGCACGACTTCGCGCGTGAATGCGTCGTTCGCGTCGCCGGCCACCATGTGGGTGGCGTGCGGCAATTCCACATGCTGCGCATGCGGCACCAGCTGCAGGAATTCGTCGACGGTGGCGCGCGACACCACGTCGCTGCGTGCACCCGAGAGCAGCAGCACGGGCACATCGATCTTCGTCGCGGCGCCCTGCAACCGTGGCTGGTAGCGCTCGCTTTCCTGCACCAGATCGCCGGCCAGCAGGGCCGGGTCCCAGTGCCAGCGCAAGCGGCCGTCGGCACTCTCGCGCAACAGCGGACGCAGCTGCTGCTCGCTCTTGCGCTCGCGCCGCTGCGGCAGGTAGGCGGCGATCTGTTCGGCTGCGTCGGCGTAGTTCGCGAAGCCGTCCGGATGCGCCTGCATGAACGCGAGGATGCGTTCCACCCCGGCGGTTTCCCAGCGCGGCGTGATGTCAACCAGCACCAGCGCGCGGAACGGCGACGGCCGCACCTCGCCGGCCAGCACGATGCCGAGCAGGCCGCCCATCGAGGCGCCGACCAGGATCGGCGGCTGCGGTTGCGCCGCGGCCAGCTGCAGCAGGTCGTCGGCAAACTGCTGCATGTGGTAACCACTTCCGGAATCCGCGCCGCCGGGCACCCGATCGCTTTCGCCATGGCCGCGCGTATCGAACGTGACGCAGCGGCAACCCGCCTGTGCCAGCGCCGCCGCCGCGCCGTTCCAGGCGCCGCGGGTCTGGCCGAAACCATGCGCGAACAGCAGCGCCGGGTTGCCTTCGGGGCGACGCGTCTCCACCGCCAAGCTCAGGTCGGCGACGGGAAAGCGGCTGATCGCAGGGTGGGCATTGTTGACCATACGGAAGAGTATGGATTGCCTCAGCAAGCGCCGTCAACCACACCGCCGCGCATCCCCGGCAGGGCAGCAAATTGCCATGACATTCAGGCAGATGGGCATCACACATTACAAATGCACGGGGTATCGCTACCATACGCACATGAATGTCAGTAGCAAGCCAGAACGCACCCGCCTGTCGGCGGAGGATTGGGAACTTGCCGCCCTGCAGCTGATTGCCGAACAAGGCGTCGGTGCACTGGCCGTGGAGGCGCTGGCGCGCCAGCTGGGCGTGACCAAGGGCAGTTTCTACTGGCATTTCCGCACTCGTGAGGCGCTGCTGCACGCCGCGCTGGAGCGCTGGGAGCAGTACGGCGAACGCGAGGTGCTGGGCCAGATCGAACAGATCAGCGACCCGCGCAAGCGCCTGCCCGAACTGTTCCGCCGGGTCGCGCACGAGTTGCAGCCGCACCGCGTGTACGCCGCGCTGCTGAAGGCGCTCGACCACCCGCAGGTGGTGCCGGTGATGGCGCGCGTGTCGCAGCGGCGGATGGAGTTCCTCACCACGGCCTATCGCGAAGCCGGCCTGGCCCCGCCGCAGGCGCTGAACCGGGCGCGGCTGACCTACGCCGCCTACGTCGGCTTCCTGCAGCTGAACTTCACCCTGGGCCTGCCGCGGCTCAACCATGAAGAATTCGACGCCTACGTCGAACACATGATCACGACCCTGATCCCGGCCTGACCCGATCCACCGAAAGCCCCCGAACGGCGCCATCTGGCGCCGTTTTTGTTGCGTCGGACCTTGCAATACCAGTACCCGCAAACTACCGTTTCCGATCACTTTTTCTGAAAACCTCAAGGGGACACGATGGCCAGCAAGCTGGAAGCGCTCGAACAGTGGGTCAACCAGGCGGCGGCGCTGACCCGCCCCGCGCAGATTCACTGGTGCGACGGCTCGGACGCCGAATATCAGTCCCTGGTGCAGCAGATGCTGGCCGACGGCACCCTGATCGAGCTGAACCAGCAGACCCATCCCGGCTGCTACCTGCACCGCTCGCACCCCTCCGATGTCGCCCGCGTCGAGCAACTGACCCTGGTCTGCCATCCGAACCAGGAAGACGCCGGCCCGAACAACCACTGGATGGCCCCGGCCGACGCGCACGCGAAGATCGACGCGCTGTTCGACGGCTGCATGGCAGGCCGCACCATGTACGTGATCCCGTACTGCATGGGTCCGATCGACTCGCCGCTGGCGCGCTGCGGCGTCGAGATCACCGACAGCCCGTACGTGGTCGCCAACATGAAGATCATGACCCGCATGGGCGCCGCCGCGCAGGCACGGATCGAGCGCGAAGGTGCGTTCGTGAAAGGCCTGCATTCCGTCGGCGAGCTCGACCCCGCACGCCGCTGGATCATGCACTTCCCGGCCGAGCTGTCGATCAAGTCCTACGGTTCCGGCTACGGCGGCAACGCGCTGCTGGGCAAGAAGTGCCACGCGCTGCGCATCGCCAGCAACCAGGCGCGCAGCGAAGGCTGGCTGGCCGAACACATGCTGATCGTCGGCATCGAGAACCCGCAGGGCGAGACGCACTACGTCGCCGCCGCCTTCCCGTCCGCCTGTGGCAAGACCAACCTGTCGATGCTGATTCCGCCGGAAGGCTACCTGCGCGATGGCTGGAAGGTGTGGACGGTCGGCGACGACATCTGCTGGATGCGCCCCGGCGCGGATGGGCGGCTGTACGCGATCAACCCGGAGGCCGGCTTCTTCGGCGTGGCACCGGGCACCAGCGACGCCACCAACCACAACGCCATGAAGAGCATCGCGCACGACACCATCTTCACCAACGTCGCCGTCACCGCCGACAACCAGCCCTGGTGGGAAGGCCTGCCCGGCACTCCGGTCACCGACTGGCAGGGACGTCCGTACGATCCGGCGAACGGCCCGGCCGCGCATCCGAATTCGCGTTTCACGGTCAGCGCGAAGCAGTGCCCGACTTGGTCGGCGCAGGCCGAGGCGCCGCAAGGCGTACCGATCAGCGCGATCGTGTTCGGCGGCCGTCGCCCTTCGCTGCTGCCGCTGGTGATGGAAGCGCGCGACTGGACCCACGGCGTGCTGATGGGCGCGGCGATGGGCTCGGAAACCACCGCCGCCGCCACCGGCGCGGTCGGTGTGCTGCGCCGCGACTCGATGGCGATGAAGCCGTTCTGTGGCTACCACTACGGCGACTACTTCGCACACTGGCTGGCGTTCGACCGGCCCGGCGCGAAGCTGCCGAAGGTGTTCCACGTCAACTGGTTCCGCAAGGGTGCCGACGGCAAATTCCTGTGGCCGGGCTTCGGCGACAACCTGCGCGTGCTGGAGTGGATGATCAACCGCGCCGAAGGCCGCGTGAGCGGCGTCGAGACGCCGATCGGCATCCTGCCGGGCGAGGGCGAACTCAAGCTCGACGGACTCAAGCTCGACCGCGCCAGGCTCGACGAATTGCTCGATGTGGACACCGCGGGTTGGCAGGCCGAGCTGTCCGCCATCGGCGAATACCTCGAGAGCTTTGCCCCGCGCCTGCCCGAACGCCTGCGCCAGGAACAGCAGCGCGTGGCCCAGGCGCTGGACGACGAAACCGGCCAGTCGCGCCGCGGAGCCGTCGCCTCCTGAGCCGGTTCACGGGCAGGTCGCCACGACCTGCCCGTGATGTTTGCGGGCCGGCCACCGCGGCCGCCGTTCAAACCCTTTTGCGCAACGCCGCATCCAAGCTGGCAAGATGATCGCCGCCTGTCCTGCCCTTGGAAGCTCCATGTCGCCTGCCTCAACGGGAGCGAACGACAGCGATGACGTGCGTGCCGCGGCCGCCGGCGACCGCCACGCATTCCAGCGGCTGTACCAGCTGCACGTCGGCCGCGTACATGGCGCGGTGTACCGGCTCGCCGGCTACGACCACGCCCGCGCCGAGGACCTCACCCAGGACGCGTTCATCCGCGCCTGGCAGAAACTGCCCGGCTTCCGCCATGAAAGCGCATTCGGCACCTGGCTGTACCGGCTCGCGGTGAATGTGGCGCTGATGGATATCCGTGCCCGCGGCGCCGACCCGGTCAGCATGCTGGACGACGATCATCTGCCGGACACCGGCGAAACTCCGTTCTGCGCCGCCGAGCGCGAGGAACTGGAACGTGCGATCGGCCAGCTGCCGCCACGCGCCCGCGCCGTGCTTGTACTGCACGACATCGAAGGTTGGCGGCACGAAGAGATCGGCAACGAGCTGGGCATGGCGGTCGGCACATCGAAAGCGCAACTGCATCGCGCCCGCGGTCTGCTGCGCAAAGTATTGGGAGAAAGCTCATGAACGAATTCGAATGGCGCCGTCAGATGCGCGACCTGCGCCAGCCGCTCACGCCGCAGCGCGACCTGTGGGCCTCGATCGACGCCGCACTGGAAGACGCCGAACGCACGCAAGCATCCGCGAACCCGGCCTTGCGCGAGCCCCGGTCGACGCATCGCCGGCGCTGGCTGGTCGCCGCCGGTCTCGCCGCCTCGCTGCT